>NZ_LT629779.1:3185055-3503561 GCF_900105535.1 Pseudarthrobacter equi | reverse complement strand
GGCTCCTACCCCCACGGCCGCCACTACTGCCGCAGTTGCCATCCCGGCCCAGAGCCTGTTGCTGATAGCCGGGCGGCCGGGCGTGATGGTGTCGCGGGGTTCGTCGGTGGCGAAGCTTCTGCTGCTGGGATCGGTGGTGACGTATGGCTGGTTCATGGTGGCCCATCCGGGTGCGCTCCCGCCGCCCGGGCACAAAAAGCCGGCTTCGGCAGGAAGAATTAAGATCTGACGCGGCGTGGCCGCCCATAGCGGGGGCCGCGCGGTGCGTGCGATGAGGCCGGCCGCATACCCAGAAAATGCGGGGGGCTCCTTATGGCGGCGGAGGGCCCGGGGAGCAAACCCGGGGAACTGCCGGTGCGTGGTGCTGTCCTTGGAATCCCGAGTCTAGGAAGCCGGGGAACAGCCCGGCATCAGTAGGAATTACCCGACTTTTCCAGCCCGCTACTTGGCCGCCGCCGGCCCGCGTACTCAGGAACCGGCTGCCGCATACCTGCGGGCACCGTTCAGAGGGTCCGGTTTTCCTTCAGTTCAGCGATCTCGCGGCGGAGTGCGGAGATCTCGGCCACCAGCTCCGCAACCTCGGCGCGGACGGGTTCTTCGACGGCCTCGGCCACTGACTCCGCCGTGTCCTCCACCCGCTGCACCAGCCACGAAGCAATCGATGCGGTGACCACGCCGAGCACTGCAATCCCACTCATCATCAGTGCTGCCGCCACCATCCGGCCGATCGGTGTCACCGGGTAGAGGTCGCCGTAGCCCACGGTGGTGATGGTGGTGATGGCCCACCAGAGGGCGTCTCCGAAGGTGACAATCTTGGCGTCCGGTGCGGACTGCTCCACATCCAGGACGGCGAGCGCACCCACGAAGATGAGCATTCCCGCGGAACCGGCCACGTAAGTAACTACGCGTCCTCGCAGGGTCTCGCCCACGGTCCGGTGGAGCACGGACAGCAGCGTAACCAGCCGGAGCAGGCGCAGGGGGCGGAAGAACGGAAGGGCCACGATGAGCAGTTCGTGGAGGTTGCGGACGAACCAGTCCCACCGGCGGGGTGCCAGCCACAGGTTGGCCGCATAGTCGACGGCAAACACTATCCAGGTGGCCCACATGACAGCTTCCAGCCAGCTCGCGCCGCTGTCTTCAAGGCGTCCGATCACCTGCCACGCGTAGGCTGCCAGGAAGATGAGCGCCGTGCCCATCAGCGGCCATTCGGCCAGGTCCCGGTAGCGTTGGTGCGTCATGCTGGAAATCCTACGTGGACAGCCGGCGTCAGGGACCTCCACACTGGCCCGCCACCGCAAAGTTACCAGCGGGTAACATCGAGTCATGCACCTTCTCCTGAGGACCCTGCTCCTGCTGTTCCGTTCAGCCCGCCGCCGTCCGCTCACCGTATGGGACAGTGCTTCCCTGCCGCTGCGGGTCCTGCCCACGGACATCGATATCGCCATGCACGTCAACAACGGCATGTACCTGTCCCTAATGGACCTGGGCCGGTTCGACCTGATGGTGCGGAGCGGCGTGTGGACGCGGATGCGGCGGCGTGGCTGGAGCCCTGTGGTGGCGGCCGAGACCATCGCCTTCCGCAAGTCCCTGCAGCTCTGGCAGCAGTACACCATCGAGACCCGGATTATCGGGCTGGACACCAAGGCCATCTTCTTCGAACAGCGGATGGTGGCCGACGGCGAAATCTACGCGCGTGCCTACATCGCCACCCGCCTGGTCAGCAGGTCCGGTCCGGTCAGCCAGGAGGAGATTCTCCGCGAGTTCGGCCAGCCGCCCGCGGACCTGGTTCTGCCCGAGTGGATTCATGAATGGCGTGAATCCAGCCAGTTGCCCGGAAGCCGCACGCCGGCTCCGCACACCTGGCCGTAACGCGTAGCCCCAAACGCCGGGTTCCAAATGCCTGCCCTGAGCGCTACCCGTGACGGCTTCTGAACCAGCGGTGCCGGCTACGCGCCGACGTCGCGTTGTTCAAGCGCGACGGCGGCCAGCACCACCAGTGCCGCGGAGATGCCCCAGAGCCATCCGGCAGCAGCCCAGTCGGCCCCGTTGACCATGGGGGAGTTGCCGTAGGCCCAGTGGTAGGGGCTGACCTTGAGCAGCCACTCCACGTCCGGGCTTTGCCGGCCGACGGCGTTGAAGACGTAGCCGAGCACCGCCACCGCCGCTCCTGCCGCGAGCCCGTACGTGCGGCGTCCGGTCGCTGCGCCCACGAACAGCGCCGAGGTCCCCGTGAGCAGGCCAAGCCCGGCGAACAGCACCACGGCGCCGAATAGGTTGGCGGGGTCGATATCCAGTTGCGATGGGCCGTTCAGCAGGGTGACGATGACGAAAGCCAGGCCGGCCAGCACCAGCACCCGCAACAGCAGCGCCAGTGCGCGTTCCAGGACTACCTGCACCCGCCGCACGCCATGGGCCAGCGTCAGTTCAAGCTGTCCTGACTCCTCATCGCCGCCCACGGCAGCAGCGCCCCAGGCCACGGTGGCGATGCTCATGAGGAGGAAACCGATCAGCCCGAACAAAGTGGCCTGCGTGTAGCCGGGTCCGGAGGCGATCTGGTCGTAGTTCAGTGCGCGGGTCATCTCCGCCGGCAGGGCGTTGATCATTTCCTGCATCTGGTCGCTGCCGCCGATGGAGGGGTACAGCGGGAGGTACAGGAACGCCGCCGCAGCGAGTCCGGCCGCCCAGGCAAGCGTGGAGCGCCACGAGTCGAAGAAGGCCCGCCGGAACAGCGGAAGCCTGGTACCCGCGGGATGCATCACCGGACTTCCTTCCGTGGCATGGCGTACATCTTCAGCACGGACTCCTCAAGGTCTGGCTCCTCCAGCACAAGGTCGGTCAGTTCAAGCCGTCCCAACGCATGGAGCAGTGGCTGGATGGCGCCCTCGAGGACCGCGGACAGGGTGACCCCGCCGTTGGACTCCAGCACCTCGATGTTTCCGATGCCTGGTACCGCTGTGAGCAGCGCAACGGCGTCGGACGCCGCCGCGTGGGAGGCCGTGAAGCGGAGGTGCCGCACCGCGCTCTCCCGCAGCCCCGTCACGGATTCGACGGCGATGATGCGGCCGTCGCGGAGGATGGCCACCGTGTCAGCGGTCTGCTGGATCTCGCTGAGGACGTGGGAGCTGAGGAAAATGGTCTGGCCGTTGTGGCGGGCCTCGCGCAGCATGGCGTGGAACTCCTGCTGGATCAGGGGGTCCAGCCCGCTGGTGGGTTCGTCCAGCACCAGCAGTTCGGGCTGGTGCATGAAGGCCTGCACCAGGCCCAGTTTTTGCTTGTTGCCCTTGGACAGCTTGCGGGTGTGCCGGTCCAGGTCGAGGTCCAGCCGCTCCGCGAGTTCATCAATCCTGCCGGGCGGCACCGGTCCGCTGACCGCCTCGTAGTGGGACAGCAGCTTCCGCCCCGTCACCCTGCCTTCGAGGAAGAGCTCGCCCGGGAGGTAGCCGATGCGGCGGCGCAGGTCCGGCCCGCCCGCCCGGGGGTCCTGGCTCAGGACCCGCACCTCACCGCCGTTGGGCCGGATGATGTCCAGGAGGCAACGCATGGTGGTGGTCTTGCCTGCGCCGTTGGGGCCGATCACACCGAAAACACTGCCCGCCTGCACCTCAAAGTCGACGCCGTGCAGGACTTCGCGGCGGCCAAAGCTCTTGGTCAGGGAACGCGCGGAAACCGCGATGTCCATGGTGCCCTCCCGGGTGCCGCTGCGGGGCTGATGACCACAGGCTAAGCCCACGGAGCGTCCGTGTACATGTGCAGGGCCGGGTTATTCCCGATGACGCGTGCAGCGAACAGCCACGCATGGCGGCGGCATCACGCGTACCGTTGTTCCATGGCTACCCTTGACATCACAGGTGAACAGTTCGCATCGACGATCGAAGGCAACGACATTGTCCTGGTCGACTTCTGGGCAGAATGGTGCGGCCCCTGCAAGCAGTTCGGGCCCACGTACTCGGCCGTTTCCGAGAAGCACCCGGACGTCCTCTTCACCAAGGTGGACACCGAAGCCGAGCAGCAGCTCGCGGCGGAGGCAGGCATTTCCTCTATCCCCACCCTGATGGCCTTCCGCGAAAAGGTGCTGGTGTTCTCCCAGCCCGGTGCGCTGAACGCCCAGCAGCTGGAGCAAGTGGTGGACGCCGTGAAGGCCCTGGACATGGAGGAAGTCCACGCCCACGTGGCCAAGCAGCGTGAAGAGGCAACAGCTGCGGCCAAGCCCTCAGGCCCCCAGGACGGCTCGCAGATCCCGGACCTGTAAAGAATTCCAAAACCAAAGAGCGGGACCTCCTACAGGGAGGTCCCGCTCTTTTGGTTTCAGAGGCCTGCTAGACGCGTTCCACCTTGACGGGCTCAGCCAGCAGCGCGCTCAGCGATTCGTTGAGGTCCTGCACCGCGGTGCCCTTCGAATGCTTGGCCAGGTCCTCCTCGGAGGCCCACTGTTCGGTCAGCACCAGCTTTTCCTCGGTGGCTTCCGTCAGCTCGTAGCGGATGCAGCCCGGCTCGTTCACCACCTCGTCGATGGCTATTTCCAGGGCCAGCTTCACGCGGAAGAACTCGCCCTCGTTGGGGATGAACGTTGCCTGCAGGTCGATCGGTGCACTCATGGATTTCACAATACCGGGAGACGGCGCCGCTTCCCGCCGTGTTGCGGCGGACATGCGATCCGGATGCTGTCATTGGCGCCTCCCTGTTGGTAGCGTGCCTGCATGCGTGCTTACACAGCCGGGGACACTGACGTTCCGCTGCTCGAGGAGACCATTGGTGCGAACTTCGAGCGGGTGGCCGCCAGGTTCCCGTACCACGACGCCCTGATCGAGGCGGCGCCGGTGCCGGGCGCCGACGCGCGCCGCTGGAGCTACAGCAAGATGAACGACGACGTCGACCGGCTGGCCCGCGCGCTCCTCGCCCTGGGCGTGGCCAAGGGGGAGCGGGTGGGCATCTGGAGCCCCAACTGCGCCGAATGGACGCTGCTGCAGTACGCCACCGCGAAGGTGGGAGCCGTCCTGGTCAACGTGAACCCGGCGTACCGCAGCCACGAGCTTGAATTCGTGGTGAAGCAGAACGGGATGCGCACCCTCGTGACCGCGCCCTCGGACACCAACAGCGATTACGTGGGCATGGCCCGGCAGGCGCTCGCCGGCTGTCCGGAGCTGCGGGAACTGGTGTTCCTCCCGGTCCCGGGAGGAAGCGCAGTCCCGGGAGGGGACGTGGACGACGCCGTGTCCCCGCTCAGCGACGCGGAGCAGACGTACGCCGAGCTGCTCAAGCGGGCTGACGCCGTCGGGCACTCCGCCTTGAAGGCGCGGATGGCGGAACTGGACCCTCACGATCCCATCAACCTGCAGTACACCTCCGGCACCACGGGTTTCCCCAAGGGCGCCACCCTCACGCACCACAACATCCTGAACAACGGCTTCGCCATCGGGGAACTGCTGGGCTACACCGAGCACGACCGTGTGGTGATCCCGGTGCCGTTCTATCACTGCTTCGGGATGGTGATCGGCAACCTCAACGCCCTGAGCCACGGCGCCGCCACCATCATCCCCGGCCGCGGGTTCTCGCCGGCGGCGGCGCTGGAGGCGGTTCAGGATTTCGGCGGCACCTCCCTGTACGGTGTGCCCACCATGTTCATCGCCGAGCTCGCCCTGCCCGACTTCGCCTCGTACGACCTCTCCACGCTGCGCACCGGGGTGATGGCGGGTTCGCTGTGCCCCATCGAGGTGATGAACCACGTCATCGCGGACATGAACATGACGGACGTGGCCATTTGCTACGGCATGACCGAGACGTCGCCGGTGTCCACCATGACGCGCAAGGGCGACACCCTCCAGCACCGCACCGAAACGGTGGGCCGGACCATGCCGCACCTGGAGAGCAAGATCGTGGACCCCGTGTCCGGCGCCGTGGTGGAGCACGGGGAGATCGGCGAACTCTGCACGCGCGGCTACGCGGTGATGGACGGATACTGGAACCAGCCGGACAAGACCGCGGAGGCCATCGATGCCGAGGGCTGGATGCACACGGGAGACCTCGCCCGGATGGACGCCGACGGCTACGTGCTGGTGGAGGGCCGGATCAAGGACATGGTGATCCGCGGCGGCGAGAACATCTACCCCCGTGAAATCGAGGAGTTCCTCTACACCCACCCGGCGGTCCAGGACGTCCAGGTGATCGGGGTGCCGGACGAAAAGTACGGTGAGGAACTGATGGCCTGCATCATCCTCAAGCCTGGCGCCGAACCGCTGGATGCTGCGGCTGTGGCCGACTTCTGCCGCGGGCAGCTGGCCCACTACAAGGTGCCCCGCTACGTCGAGATCCGCAGCAGCTTTCCCATGACGGTCTCGGGGAAGATCCGCAAGGTGGAGATGCGGCAGGAAGCGGTGGCCCGGCTGGGCCTGTAACCCTTCCTTCGTTCCTGCGGCGCAGCCCTACCTTTGGCAGAGGCGGCCTATTTTGTCCGGCGGGCGCCTCGGCGGGTTGACCGCGCAGCGGCAAACGCCAGGACGACGGCGGCGGCGAGCGCGGCTGCCACGAGCAGCGGGCGGAAGCCGGCGGCACTCCCTTCCGCGCTGTGGGCGGGACGCCCGCCCGGCGATGGGGCGGGTCCGGCCGTGGTCACCTCGTCCCGCGACAGCTTCCATTCGGACGCGGCGGGGAGGATGCCCGCGGGCAGCTTTTCGTTCCGGAGCTCCCGCCGCAGTTCGAGCTGTTCCCTCACCTCCTCGGTGGGCGCGGGCACTGCATCATCAGCGGCCAGCGCGGAGGGGAGGTCCACGAGATACGGCTTCCCGTAGAACGCGGCGGACGCCACCGAGTCCAGCCAGGTGGCCGGCGGCGACTGGACGCCGCGGCGGGCGAATTCCGCCCGGAGCCTCGCCTTGATCTCCTCCAGGTCGTTGCCCTCCGCCTCGCGGGTGACGTTGAAGATGGCCAGTTGAAGCTGGACATGGCTGTCCTCTTCGGGCTCATTGGTACCGGGGGTCGCATTCGTTGCCGCATCCATCCGGATACCTTACCCACCTGCGGGCCGCCTTACGCGTTCAGTCCGGCGGTTAGTGCCCGCGGTGGTCCTGGATGGTCATCCGGGGGCCAAAAGTCGGCTTGCGGAAGCCGGTGCTCTGGATCATCCGTACTACCCGCTGCCGCTGACCGTTCCAGGGTTCGAGCAGGCGGAGCATCCCGGCGTCGTCGGTCCGGCGTCCGGTCAGGGCCGCCCCCACGTAGGCCGCGAGGTGGTAGTCACCCACGGCGATGGAGTCCGGGCAGCCGTGGGTCCGCTGCACCACTTCAGCCGCCGTCCAGATCCCGATGCCCGGGATGGTCTGCATCTTCAGCCCAGCCTCGGCCGCCGGCAGCCCGGCCAGCCGTTCAAGCGCGGCGGCGGAGCGCAGCGCCCGCATGACCGTGGCCGAACGCTGGGGTCCCACACCGGCCTTGTGCCACTCCCAACTGGGAACCTGCAGCCATTGGGTGGCCGTGGGCGGCACCAGCAGGCCCTTGGGTGTTGACGTGCCGGCCGGCGGGGCAGGGGTTCCGTACCGCTGCACCAGGTACCGGTACCCCCGCCGGGCCTCGATGACCGTGACCTTCTGCTCCAGGATGATGGGCACCAGCTGGTCGACCATCCGGCCGCTGGCGGGGAGCCGCAGCGCCTGGCTCCGGCGCCGGGCTTCGCGGACCATCCGGGGCAGCGTGGCATGGAATTCCGGCTCGTCGAAGCCGGACCAGTCGTCATCTGCGCCCATCAGCCGGGGAGCTGCCCGTGCCGCCAGTTCGGCGCCCGGTCCCCACGCTTGGACGTCCACCCGGGCAGGGACCCCGGGGCCGTCGTCGTGCGCTCCGGCAGCAGTACCTCCCACCGGGCTGAGTCGCAGCGTGGCCGGACCGTCCGCCGTGGTGAACGCGTTCCAGATGACGTCTCCCTGGACACTGAAGGAGGGGTCACTGTGGCCCCGCAGCAGCGGGCCAAGGGTGCGGGCCAGGCTGTAGGAGCCCTCCGGGTACCAGCACAGGGACACGTCCGCGCCGGCGGCAAGCCGGGGAGGTGCTGCTGCGATGGTCATGCCTTAATCGTCCCACGGCCCTGCGACATGGCGGGCCCTTATCAGCGGAGACGGGCCGGACTAGAATCCAGCGTGAGGCGCGGAGCCGCCGCGCCCGGCCGGGAAGGGCAGGAAGACGCCATGGGCGGAGTAGTGCATTTCGAAATCCCCGCGGACGACCGCGGACGGGCAGCAGAGTTCTACCGGCAGGCCCTGGGCTGGACACTGGAACCGGTGCCGGGAATGGATTACTACACCAACGTCACCACCACGCCGATGGACTCCTCGGGCAGGCCCACGGAACCGGGCGCGATCAACGGGGGCATGATGGACCGGGAGGCGGACCTGGCCTCACCCGTCATCACCGTGGATGTGCCGGACATCGACGCCACTCTCAAAGCTGTCGAATCCCTGGGTGGAGCGGTGGTGCGGGCCAAGGAAACCATCCCTGGCATGGGCCACTTCGCTTATTTCAAGGACACCGAAGGCAACGTGCTGGGGCTGTGGGAGAACCTTCCCGCCAGCGAGGCCGGCGAAACTGGCGGGGCCAACCAACCGGCAGGCGCCTGAGCCTTAGTGCATTCCTGACACGGACCACAGGGCCAGGACGGCGAGGGGGAGCGTCAGCAGCGCCGCCACCAGCCCGGCCAGCGCGAAGCCGCCCCACCTGACGGGGACGTTCAGAACGCGGAGCCGCTCGTGCCACAGCAGCGTGGCCAGGGATGCCCACGGGCTCACCAGCGGCCCAAGGTTGACCCCGATCAGGAGCGCGGCAAGCCGGGCGGGGGAGTCCGCCACGGGTTCCAAGGCGAGGTAGGCCGGCAGGTTGTTGGCCACGTTCGCAGCGCCCGCCCCCACCCCGGCCAGCTGAAGGAGTGCGCGAAGGTCCTCGCCGGAACCTGCCACGCCATCGAGCAGGGCGGTGAGGCCGTTGGCATGCAGGGCTTCCATCAGCATGAACAGTCCGGCCGTCAGCATCAGGGGCCGCCACGGCACCATGGACCACTTCAAGGCCGCCGGCCGGCGCCAGGCGAACACAGCCATGAGGAAAGCGGCCGCGGCAAGTGCGGGGTACTGGACCGGCAGGCCGGACACCAGCGCCGGCAGCAGGACCAGCAGCGTGGCCGCGGCTATCGCCAGAAGGGGCCGGTCCCGGGCCGGGCGGACGGGCCGTGGCCGGTACTGCCCGCGGAGGTCGCGCCGGAACGCCAGCCACAGCAGGACAAGGGGGACCAACAAGCCCACCGCTGCAGGCGCCCACACCAGCCCGGCGAACTGCACCGGGCTCAGCCCCAGCCGCTCCTGGGCCAGCAGGTTGGTCAGGTTGGAGACGGGCAGCAGCAGCGAGGCCGTGTTGGCCAGCCAGATGCTGGTCAGGGCGAACGGCAGCGGCGGAATTCCGGCGTGCATGGCCAGGAGGACCACCACCGGCGTCACCAGTACAGCGGTGGTGTCCAGGGATAGGAAGACCGTGGACACGGTGGCCAGTGCGATCACCAGCAGCCACAGCGTGAACACCCTGCCCCGGCCCAGGGCTGCGAGCCTTCCCGTCACCGCGCGGAAGAGCCCGGCCTCGTCCACCAGTTCGGTGACCATGGACATGGCCAGGACAAAGCCCAGGATGGGCACCGTCCGTCCGGCCAGCTCACTGAACGCCGGCAGGGGGAGTATGCCTGTGGCCAGTGCTGCCAGGCCTGCCGCCAGCGCGGCACCGGGCAGCAGGTAACTGCGGGCAGCCTTGGCCCATGCGAACTGCTTCACCGCCTTATCGTCGCACCCCGGGCCGGGTGGCGCGTGCAGGAAGCGGTAGCTTTATACCTATGAAGTACGCCCAGTCCATCCTGGACCTCATCGGCAACACCCCGCTCATCAAACTCAACCACGTGACCGAGGGCATCAGGGCCACCGTTCTTGTGAAAGTTGAGTACCTGAACCCTGGCGGGTCCATCAAAGACCGCATCGCGGCGCAGATGGTTGAGGACGCCGAACGGGAAGGCAAACTGCAGCCCGGCGGCACCATCATCGAACCCACCTCCGGCAACACCGGAGTGGGCCTGGCACTCGTGGCACAGCAAAAGGGCTACAAGTGCATCTTCGTCGTCCCGGACAAGGTGGGCGAGGACAAACGGGCGGTCCTGCAGGCGTACGGCGCCGAGGTTGTGGTCACACCCACCGCCGTGCCGCCGGACAGCCCACAGAGCTACTACGGCGTCTCGGACCGGCTGGTCCGCGAAACGCCGGGCGCCTACAAGCCGGACCAGTTCTCCAACCCGGCAGCGCCGGGCAGCCACTACAAAACTACCGGTCCGGAGATATGGCAGGACACCGACGGCAAGGTCACCCATGTGGTCATCGGGGCAGGCACCGGGGGCACCATCACCGGCACCGGCCGCTACCTCAAGGAGGTTTCGGCGGACCGTCCCGAGTCCGACGGCGGCGTGGTCCGGATCATCGGAGCGGATCCGTCGGGTTCGGTCTACTCGGGCGGTACCGGCCGGCCGTACTTCGTCGAGGGCGTGGGCGAGGACATGTGGCCGGCGAACTACGACAAGTCCGTCCCGGACCAGGTCATCGCCGTCACCGACGCAGACTCCTTCGCCATGACCCGCCGGCTTGCCCGCGAAGAAGGGCTCCTGGTGGGCGGCTCGTCGGGGATGGCCGTGGTGGCCGCCCTGCAGGCGGCGAAGGACCTCCCCGAATCAGCCGTCGTCGTCGTGATCCTGCCTGACTCCGGGCGCGGTTACCTCGCCAAGATCTTCAACGACCAGTGGATGCGCTCCTACGGCTTCCTGGCCGGCGGCGAGGAAACGTCCGTGGGCGAGGTCATCAAGTCCAAGAACGGTGAACTGCCGGACCTGGTGCACATCCACCCCAACGAGTCGGTCCGCGACGTCATCAACATCATGAACGAGTTCGGCGTCAGCCACATCCCGGTGCTCTCGCAGGAACCCCCGGTGGTGATGGGCGAGGTCCTCGGCGCCGTGGACGAACGCACCCTGACGGCCAAGCTCTTCCGCGGCGAAGCCAAGCTGACGGACAAGATCGCCGAACACATGGGCCCCAAGCTGCCCGTCATCGGATCGCTGGAAAGCATCTCGGCGGCCCGCGAGCTGCTCTCCGACGTGGACACCGTGATGGTCACGTTCGTGGGCGCCCCCATCGGCATCCTCACCCGGCACGACCTTCTGGCGTACCTCAGCAACTAATCCCGGCAGTTGGCCCGGCCGCCGGCGGTGGCTGGGCCCGTCGAAACCAGACACACGAAGGAGCACCATGTCCCTGCAGGAAAACCAAGGTTTCAACACCCGCGCCGTCCACGCCGGCCAGGCCTTCGAGCCCCGCACGGGCGCGGTGGTGCCCCCGCTGCACTTCAGCTCGACGTACGCGCAAGACGGCATCGGCAATCTCCGTGGCGGCTACGAGTACGGCCGCGGCGGAAATCCCACCCGGGACGCCCTGCAGGAACAGCTGGCCGCACTGGAATTGGGAACCCACGCCTACAGCTTCAGCTCGGGCCTGGCGGCTGAGGACGCCCTGATCCGGGCCCTCACCCGGCCCGGTGACCACATCGTGCTCGGCAACGATGCCTACGGCGGCACGTACCGGCTGATCAGCCGCGTGCTGGGCGACTGGGGCATCGGCAATACCCCGGTGGACATGGCCAACCTGGACACCGTCCGCAGCGCCGTCGCCGCCAACAAGACCCGCTTCGTGTGGGTGGAGACCCCGTCCAACCCCTTGATGAAGATCACGGACATCGCCGCGCTCGCGGACATAGCGCACGACGCCGGTGCCCTCCTGGTGGTCGACAACACCTTCGCGTCTCCCTACCTGCAGAACCCGCTCGCCCTGGGCGCCGACGTCGTGGTCCACTCCACCACGAAGTACATCGGCGGCCACTCGGACGTAGTGGGCGGCGCCGTGGTGGTCAAGGATGCTGAGCTGGCGGAAAAGATCGGCTTCGTGCAGTTCGCCGTGGGTGCGGTGTCCGGGCCGATGGACGCTTTCCTCACCACCCGCGGCCTGAAGACCCTGGGCGTGCGGATGGACCGCCACAGCGAGAACGGCCAGGCCGTGGCCGAATGGCTGCTGGAACGCCCCGAGGTGGAAGCCGTCCTGTACCCGGGCCTGCCGTCCCACCCCGGGCACGAGCTGGCCAGCAAGCAGATGCGGAGCTTCGGCGGCATGGTGTCCGTGCAGTTCAAGGGCGGCGAGGCGGCTGCCCGGAAGGTGGCCGAATCCACCTCGGTGTTCACGCTGGCCGAATCCCTGGGCGGCATCGAATCGCTGATGAACTACCCGTCCGAAATGACCCACGCTTCGGTCAAGGGCACCGAGCTTGCCGTGCCGGTGAACCTGCTGCGCCTCTCCTGCGGCATTGAGGACAAAGAGGACCTGGTGGCCGACCTGGAACAGGCGTTCTCTGCGATCCCGTAACGGTGGGTCGGATGCTGGCTTTCTTGAAAGAAGTCAGCTAGCGTTTCCGGTATGCCACTTCGATCAGACTGGTCCCGCCGAAACTGCAGCATGGCCCGCGGCCTGGACGTCCTGGGTGACCCCTGGACCATCCTGGTCCTCCGCGAGGTCTTCTTCGGCAACGGCCGCTTCGACGCCATGAAGGCCCGGCTGGAGGCGGCGGACTCGGTGCTCACCAAGCGCCTTGCAGGCCTGGTCGACGCCGGGCTGCTGGCGAAGCAGGCCTACGACGACGGCGGCCGCACCCGCCAGGAGTACGTCCTCACCGTCAAAGGCGAGGACGTGCTCCCGGTCCTGAACGCTGTGACGATCTGGTCGGAGAAGCACCTACCGGCGCCCTCGGAGAAGGCCCACATGTTCGTGATCCATTCGGACTGCGGGCAGCGCACCACGTCCGCCGATACCTGCACGTCCTGCGGCCAGCAGCTCACCGCCGCCAACACCAGCTGGCACAGCCAGACGCGGTCCGAAACGCCCGTGGCCCTTGCCACCGCCACCCACAACGGAACCGCGGCATGAGCACCCTGCCCGACGAAACGGCCGTCCCCGACGAGCAGGCGGCCGATGCCCCGGAACGCCCCAACGGCGCGGAGCAGGCACGTCCTCCCCGCCGGCTGCACCCCGCCTGGATCGTGGCGGCCGTGGCCTTCCTCGCCCTGGTGGGCGCAGCCGGTTTCCGGGCAGCGCCGGGAGTGCTCATGGTCCCGCTGCAGCAGGAATTCGGCTGGAGTACCACCGTCCTGTCCGCGGCGGTCAGCATCAACCTGGTCCTGTTCGGCCTGACGGCACCGTTCGCCGCGGCCCTGATGGAGCGCTTCGGTGTCAGGGCCGTGACGGCCACGGCACTGGTGCTGATCGGCATGGGAAGCGCCCTCACCGTCCTGGTGAACCAGTCCTGGCAGATCCTGCTGACCTGGGGCCTGCTGATCGGCCTGGGCACCGGCTCCATGGCACTGGTCTTCGCCGCCACCATCGCCAACACCTGGTTCACCAGGAGCCGCGGACTGGTGATCGGCATCCTGACGGCCGGCAGCGCCGCGGGCCAGCTGGTCTTCCTGCCCCTCATCGCCATGCTCGCGCAGGACCCGGGCTGGCGGCAAGCTTCGCTGCTGATCGCTGCCGGTGCCCTGGCCGTGGTCCCGCTGGTGCTGAAGTTCCTCAAGAACTCGCCTGCTGAAGCCGGCGTCCTGCCCTACGGCGCTGACCCGGAAGAAACGCGGTCAGCGGCTGCAATTCAGTCACGGGGAGCGGCACCGGCGCAGCCTGCCACCGACGCCGGTCCGCGCGCCAACGCTGCCGTCCGCGCCCTGCAGGTGCTCCGCCGGGCCAGCAAGGTGCGTACGTTCTGGGCACTGGCCGCCGGCTTCGCGATCTGCGGCGCCACCACCAATGGCCTGATCGGCACCCACTTCATCCCCTCTGCGCACGACCACGGCATGCCGGAAACCACCGCCGCGGGGCTGCTGGCCGTCGTCGGGATCTTCGACATCCTCGGAACCATCGCCTCCGGGTGGCTCACGGACAGGTTCAACCCGCGCGTCCTGCTGGCCGTCTACTACCAGTTCCGCGGCATCGGCCTGCTGGTGCTCCCGCTGCTGCTCAGCGCCGAGGTCCAGCCCAGCATGATCGTGTTCGTGGTGATCTATGGCCTGGACTGGGTGGCCACCGTGCCCCCAACGGCCGCCATCTGCCGCGAAACCTTCGGTGCGGACGGCAGCGTGGTGTTCGGCTGGGTGTTCGCGGCGCACCAGCTGGGGGCCGCCGCCGCAGCGCTGGCCGCAGGTGCGCTCCGGGACGCCACGGGGCACTACACCTACGCGTGGCTGGGTGCGGCCGCCATGTGCACCATCGCCGCCGTCATCAGCGCCACCATCCGGAAGTACCGCGGCGCCGGGGAAGCTCAGGCCGGGGCGGAGCACGCAGCGGCGTGAACGGGGTCCCTGCCCGGCGCGGCTAGGCTGGGACGCATGGAATCCACGGCTCCGGTCCCTGCCCGCAACGTTGCCCTGGTTACGGGTGCCGGCCGGCTGGCCGGAATCGGGGCCGGGATCGCGCGCCAGCTCGCGGCCGACGGCTGGGACCTGGTGCTGGCAGGCTGGGAGGACTACGACGGCCGGATGCCGTGGGGGAGTGATCCCGAGGATGAAGTCCGGCTGACCGCCGAGCTCGAAGCCATTGGCGCCCAGGTCCACGTCCTGTCGGCGGACCTGCAGGACCCGGCGGTGCCGGAGCGCCTGGTCGCGGAGGCCGTCGAGCTCGCCGGGCCCCTGCAGGGCCTCGTGCTCAGCCACGCCGAGTCCGTGGACTCCGGCATCCTCGATACCAGCCTCGAAGCCTTCGAACGGCATTTCGCCGTCAACACCCGGGCCAGCTGGCAGCTGATCGCCGCGTTCGCACGGCAGGCAACGGACGACGGCGGCGCGGTCGTTGCGCTGACCAGCGACCACACAGCCTTCAACCTTCCCTACGGTGCGTCCAAGGGGGCGCTGGACCGGATCGTGATCGCCGCTGCACGCGAGCTGGGACCCCGGGGCATTTCAGCTAATGTCCTCAATCCCGGCCCGGTGGATACCGGCTGGATGTCCGACGAGGTGCGGGAATCAGTGGTTGCGCGCCAGCCCACGGGGCGGTTGGGAACCCCCGCCGATGTCGCCGGGACGGTGGCGTTCCTGTTGTCGCCGGCGGGCCGCTGGGTGTCGGGGCAGCTGATCAAGGCAGACGGCGGCTTCTCGGCGTAGGTTCCCGGGGGTGTCCCCTTTTGCCCGCCCCTTCCCAACTAACTGGCAGTTGTTGTCGTTCTGAGCCGCGAAAACGACAACAACTGCGGGTCAGTTGGCGGAGGGGTTAGCGGAAGGCGGGGAGGCCCGTGATGTGCTGGCCCAGGATCAGGGTGTGGACCTCGTCGGTGCCCTCGTAGGTGCGCACCGACTCGAGGTTGGCGGCGTGCCGCAGCGGCGGGTAGTCCAGGGTGATGCCGTTCCCGCCCAGGATGGTGCGGGCTTCGCGGGCGATCTTGATGGCCTCGCGGACGTTGTTCAGCTTCCCCAGCGAGATCTGCTCGGGCCGGATGGTGCCGGCGTCCTTGAGTCGGCCCAGGTGCAGCGCCAGCATGGTTCCCTTCTGGATTTCCACCAGCATGTTCACCAGCTTCTCCTGGGTGAGCTGGTAGCCCGCCAGCGGCCTGCCGAACTGCAGGCGGTCCTGCGAGTAGGCCAACGCCGCTTCGTAGGAGTCACGGGCTGCACCCATGGCGCCCCAGGCGATGCCGTACCGGGCTTCGTTCAGGCAGGTGAACGGGCCGCGCAGGCCGAACGCTCCGGGGAGCAGCGCCTCGGGACCCAGCCGGACGCCGTCGAACGTTATGTCGCACTGGATCGATGCGCGCATGGACAGCTTCTGTCCGATGGGCGTGGCGGTGACGCCGGGGGTGCCTGCGGGGACCAGGAATCCGCGGACACCGTCAACTGTCATGGCCCACACCACCATCACGCCGGCCACGGACGCGAGCCCGATCCAGCGTTTGGCGCCGCTAAGTATCCACCCGGCGTTGTCTCCGCTGCCGTCACGCGTGGCCGTGGTGGCCATGGAGGACGGATCGGAACCGGCACTGGGCTCGGTCAGCGCAAAACAGCCGATTACCTCGCCGGCGGCCATCCGCGGCAACCATTCTTGTTTCTGCTCTTCGGAGCCCCAGGTGTGGATGGCGGTCATCGCCAGCGAGCCCTGGACCGACACGAAGGTGCGGATCCCGGAGTCGCCGGCCTCCAGTTCCATAGCCGCCAGCCCGTAGTCGACGGCGGTCCGGCCCGGGCAGCCATAACCCTCCAGGTGCATGCCCAGCACGCCGAGCTCACCGAGCTCCGGCGCCAGTTCCACGGGGAAGACGCCGTCCTCGTACCAGCGGGCGATGTCCGGCCTGATCCGCTGGGCGGTGAAGTCGCGTACCTTCTGCCGCAGGGACAGCTCTTCGCCGCTAAGCAGGGCGTCGAGGTCCAGGACGTCTGAGGGGCCGGCAGCCATGGCGTCACCGGTCATTTCTTGGCCAGGAAGTAGCCGCGGGTGGAGGGCAGGAACCGGCAGACGGCGGCGAGCACCACGCCCAGGGCCAGCAGCACCACGCCGCTGACGAACGCGCCGCCGACGCCGAAGATCTGCGTATCGCCGTAGGCCGGGTCCCACATCTGCACGGCAGAGATGAAGAACGCTGCGGTGAGGAGCAGTGCGCCCAGCAGCGGGAGGATGCCGCGGAACCACAGGTTGCGTGCCGATTCACGGAGGGTGCCCCTGAAGTACCAGAAGCAGGCGAACCCGGTCAGCGCGTAGTAGAAGGCGATGAACAGGCTGATGGCGCTGATGGAATCGGCCAGCAGATTCTCGCTGAGGAAACTCATCACCACGTAGTAGGCCCCGGCCGCAATGCCCATCACCTTGGTGGAGAACCCGGGCGTCTGGTTCCGCGGGTGTACCTCGCCGAACTTGGGCGGCAGCGCGCCGTGCGTCCCCATCGAGAGGGTGCCGCGGGCCGTGGGCAGGATGGTGGTCTGCGTGGAGGACAGCACCGAGGCAAGGACCGCGACGACGATCAGCCAGCCCCACGGGCCCAGCACCACGTCCTTCATGGCCAGGAAGACATCGGCCTGGTTGGCCTCGTTGCCCAGGCCAATGCCATCGCTGCCAACGGTGGCGTACATCATCACCAGCAGCGCCACGGAGACGTAGATGGCCACCAGCACGAACGCCGAGATGACGGCGCCGCGGCCGGGGGTCTTGGACGGGTTTTCGGTTTCCTCGTTCAGGGCCAGGCAGGTGTCCCAGCCCCAGTAGATGAACAGCGCCAGCAGGGATCCATGCACCACGGCACCGGGGTCTGCGAACGCGCCCACCGGGTTGAACCACTCAAAGTCGAAGGCCTGCCCCTCTGGCGGGCCGCCCACAATCCTGATCACAATCGCCAAAGCAAAAATGCCCAGGGCGATGTACTGCACGTAGGTCAGCACCCGCTGGACGTGCTCGCCCAGCCGGATGCCCCGGTAGTTCACGAGCGTCATCAGCACAATGAAGAGCACACCCGTGCCCGTGACCACCAGCTTGTTCTGGGCCAGGGATCCGTCACCGATGAGCAGCCACAGGTACTGCCCCGCCACCTGGGCCAGGTTCGCCAACACCACAATCCCTGCGAGCGCAACACCCCAGCCACCCATCCAGCCCGCCCAGGGACCGAAGGCCCGCCGCGACCAGGTGAAGGTGGTGCCGCAGTCCGGCATGGCACTGTTCAGTTCCCGGAAGGCGTAGGCGATGAACAGGACCGGGATGAACCCGAGCAGCAGCACGAACGGGGTGTAGTTGCCGTTGACCGCCACGATCAGGCCCAGCGTCGCGGCGAGGGAGTACACCGGTGCCGTGGAGGCGAGGCCGAGCATGACGGAGTCGCCGAGGTCCAGGATGCCGGCGCGCAGGCCCTTGGCCTGGACGGTGGTGCCGGACGGGCCGCCCGGGCCTCCCGCCGTCGTCATGTCTGTGCTCATAGGGTGATACCTGCCTTGCTGGAGGAAGTTCCGGCGCCCAGCGGTGCGGGCGCGTCGATGGTGTTCGGTACGAAGCGGCAGAAGTAGTCCGTGATGGGCCCGTCCGATTCCCTGATGCCGCAGCCCACGGATTCGCCGTCCACCACCCACAGGCCCAGCACCGGATGGTTGCCGTCAAAGTCGGGCAGCTGCCGGTACTGCTGGTAGCACCAGCCTTCCCGGCCGTACCCGCCGGGCTGTTCCAGGCTGATTCCCGGTGCATGGATCTTGATGTTGTCGCCCTCGCGGCCATGCAGCGGCTTGGCCACCCACTCCTTCAGCGGACCGGGATTGTCCAGGTAGGCCGGCAGCAGGTTGGGGTGGTTGGGGTAGAGGTGCCAGAGCGCGGCAAGGAGCGCCTTGTTGGAGAGCAGCATCTTCCACGCCGGTTCCACCCAGCGCGGGTTGTGGGCACGCTCCAGCAGACGGGGTCCGAACGGTTCCTTCATCATCAGCTCCCACGGGTAGAGCTTGAAGATGGTGCTGATCATAAAGTTGTCCATGTCCACGAACCTGTTCAGGTTGGGGTCCCAGCCGATGTCGGACATGTTGATGCCGATGGTGGTCCAGCCGGCCTGGCTGGCGGCGTCCCGCATGTAGGCGGCGGTCATCCAGTCTTCGCCGGATTCCTCCACCTCGGAGTGGGCCACATGCAGGGTGGACATGCCGGTACGGTACTGGAACTTCTTCCACTGCCGGATCAGCGCTTCATGGATGCCGTTCCACTGGTCCTTTTCCGGGAACACGTCCTGGAGCCAGAACCACTGGGCCACCGCAGCCTCGATCAGGCCGGTGGGGGTGTCCGCGTTGTATTCAAGCATCTTGGCCGGGCCGCCCTGCCCGTCGTAGATGAAGTCGAACCGGCCGTAGACATCAACGTCGCCGGCCTGGAGCGACTCGGCGGCAAGCTCCAGGGCCTGCGGGCCAATACCGATAGGGCCCATGGCGCCGGTGGCCAGGAACTTGGCGGCCTCGAGGCACATGCGGTGCATTTCCTCGGCCGTTTCCTCGAGCCGTTCCACCTCATCTTCGGTGAACTCGTAGTAGGCGGACTCGTTCCAGTATTCGATCTTCCGGCCGTCATCCATGGTGGTGGTGGAGAAGACCAGGCCCTGTTCTTCAATTTTCTGTTTCCAGCCCGGGCGTGGGTTTGACAGCAACCGCTTCACGCTCAGCCCCCCGAACTCTTGCCGCCGCTGGTGCCGCTCTTGGCGCTGGTGCCGAATCCGCCGCGGCTGACGGTGCCGCCCTTGCTGCTGTAGCCGGTGGAGGCCTTGGCGCCGCTGGGCATGGTCCGGGTGTAGTTCGGTGCCGTGGACCTGTTCTGGCCCACGGCCGGGACGGAGGCGCCACGCGAGTAGAAGTACCAGGCGTAGATGCCGCCGCTGCGCCCCGCCGAGCTGTTGCAGCTGGCGTCCTCTACGCGTTCGCCGGTTTCGTCGTTGAAGCACACCTGGGCGTATTCGGGATCGTCCTGGTTGCTGGCCACGACGGCGGTGATGGTGCCGGCGAGCAGGGCGGTCACGCCCAGGCCGACGACGACGGTGCGCCGCTGGGAGCGCTTCTTGCGGGCCACTGCCTCGTTCTGCTGCTTCTCCCGGTCACGGGCGAACGGGTCCACCGGCGTGACGGGTTCGTTGAGGAGGTCCGGGCGCAGCTCCGGCTTGGGCACTTGCCACGGGGGAGGTTTGGGAATATTGCCCCCGCCTGGGGACGGTGCATCGCCGCCGGGCAGGCCGTTGCCGGCGTTGCTGCCCGGTTGGTTGTCCGGCTCGTTCTTTGGACCTTTATCGTCTGGATCCACGGCGTCCCCCTCAGTCATCCACGTGAATTGGGCACAGCGCTGCACCCCAAGTTGTGATCTGCACATCAGCGTAGCCCCTGCCAGTGCCCGCTGCGAGCCTGAAACAGGGGAGAACTGCCCACACTATGGGCCAAGGGGCCGGACCCTAGACTGGAGCCATGGAAACCGCTTCACTGCTTGCCGTCTGCCGCGTCCACCAGCTCCTGCCGGATGCCTCAAACGTGGGCGTGACCGCCATTGACAAGCGCCCGGCGGAGGGTCCGGTCAAGGTGCACCGGCTGGGACTGACGGGGGACATCCAGGCCAACCGGGTCCACCACGGCGGCCCGGACCAGGCCATTTACGCGTACTCCCAGGCCGACGCCGACTATTGGGGCGACATGCTGCAGCGGGAAGTCCCGCCGGGGGAGTTTGGCGAGAACCTCCGCGTGGCCGGCATCGATGCCACCTCCGCGGTGATTGGTGAGCGGTGGAGGATCGGGCTGGACGTGGAGCTGGAAGTCACCTCGCCCCGGACGCCGTGCGCCACGTTCCAGCGGCGGCTGGGGGAGCGCCAGTGGGTCAAGCGATTCACCGACGAAGGGCGGGTGGGAGCCTACCTGCGGGTCATCAGGACCGGCAGTATCCAGGCGGGGGACCACATCCACCGCACGTACGTTCCGCGGCACGGTGTCACCGTGGGCAAATGGTTCAGCGATCCTGACCTGGAGTCCATGGAAGCGCTCCGGGATGCCGAGGCCGACGGCGAGATCAGGCTCCAGCAGCCCGAGTTCGGTAAGAAGTTCGAGGCTTTGCTGCGCAGGCTTGGGCAGTAACGCCGGGCTGCAGTACCGTGGCACGGCGCCCATGTGCGCAACCTCACCGCCGTCGCCGCCGGTTCAATTACCAACGCGGGGCGCGCATACCTTACACTTGAAACATCCCCCACTCCGGAAATCCCTTTTTCCTGCCCAATTGTTGAGGCAGGACTGGCAAGTGTTGGGGCCCGCATCTAACGGGCATTTTCATAGGGAGAGCCGGCTGAAGTAAACGCTGTACAGACTGCTGGGATAGCAGCCAAGAGATGCAGCGCGAAGTCCTGCCACGGGATTGCGAAAGCGCCGGACTTCTGTGACCGGCCGGTCAGCGTTTGCCCGGCACCCACGGCACGCGTACTGCGGCTCCGCTCACCCCCGGGTAGTGCCGCCTGGCCCCCTATGGATGAGGAATATTTCCCTATGCCCGAAAACCAGAACGAAACCACCGAAGCCATCGACGAGGCAGCAACCCCCGCGATTGAGGAAGCAGCCCCGGCTGCCGCCCCCGCAGCTGATGCCGAGACGAACGGCGACGCTAAGGTTGAAAACGACGCCAAGGCTGACGCCGACGAGGACGACACCGTGAAGTTCGCCGATCTCGGCATCGACGGCCGCGTCCTGGCCGCCCTGCAGGATGTTGGATACGAGAAGCCCTCGCCCATCCAGGCCGCCACCATCCCGCTGCTGCTCGAAGGCCGCGACGTTGTTGGCCTGGCGCAGACCGGTACCGGCAAGACTGCAGCATTCGCAGTGCCGGCACTGTCCCGCCTGGCGGAACTCCACGACCTCAACGGCCCGTCCCGCAAGACCCAGGCCCTCGTCCTCGCCCCCACCCGTGAGCTGGCACTCCAGGTTGCCGAGGCCTTCACCTCCTACGCCAAGCACATCGACGACTTCACCGTCCTGCCCGTGTACGGCGGCTCCGCGTACGGCCCCCAGCTGGCCGGCCTGCGCCGCGGCGCCCAGGTTGTTGTGGGTACCCCAGGCCGCGTGATCGACCACATCTCCAAGGGTTCCCTTGACCTGTCCGAGCTGCAGTACCTGGTGCTGGACGAGGCCGACGAAATGCTCCGCATGGGCTTCGCCGAAGACGTGGAGCAGATCTTCCAGCAGACCCCCTCGGACCGCCAGGTGGCCCTGTTCTCGGCCACCATGCCGGGCCAGATCCGCCGGATGTCCAAGCAGTACCTGAACGACCCCGCCGAGGTACAGGTCAAGTCGAAGACCACCACCGGTGCCAACACCCGCCAGCGCTACCTGCAGATCATGGGCCCGCAGAAGCTGGACGCCATGACCCGCATCCTCGAGGTTGAAGAGTTCGACGGCGTCATCGCCTTCGTGCGCACCAAGATGGCCACCGAGGACCTGGCTGACAAGCTGCGCGCCCGCGGCTTCCAGGCTGCCGCCATCAACGGCGACATCCCGCAGCAGCAGCGCGAGCGCACCGTGGACGCGCTGAAGGAAGGCCGGATCGACATCCTCGTGGCCACCGACGTCGCGGCCCGTGGCCTTGACGTGGAGCGCATCAGCCACGTGGTCAACTACGATATCCCGCACGACACCGAGTCCTACGTGCACCGGATCGGCCGCACCGGCCGCGCCGGGCGTTCCGGCGAAGCCATCCTGTTCATGACGCCCCGCGAGAAGTACCTGCTGCGTTCCATCGAGAAGGCCACCCGCCAGCCGGTGGAACAGATGCACCTGCCGACTGCCGAGACGGTCAACACGCTGCGCCTGGGCAAGTTTGCCGAAAAGATCACCGAGACCCTTGCCTCGGAAGATATCTCTGCGTTCCGCGACCTCATCGCTTCCTACGAAGAAGAGCACAACGTTCCCGCTGCGGAGATTGCTGCTGCACTGGCTGTCATGGCCCAGGGCGGACAGCCGCTGCTCGTCAAGGAACTGGCTGCAGCTCCGGACTTCCAGAAGCGCGAGCGCTCCAAGGACGGCTTCGGCTCCCGTGGCCCCACCCGCCAGCTGACCGAAGGCAACGCCACCTACCGCATTGCGGTGGGCCGCCGCCAGCGTGTCATGCCCGGTTCGATCGTGGGCGCCATCGCCAACGAGGGTGGCATCTCCTCCGCACAGATCGGCGGCATCGACATCCGCTCGGACCACTCCCTCGTGGAGCTGCCCGCGGACCTGAGCCCCGAGCAGCTGCGTGCACTGTCCCGCACCCGGATCGGCGGCGAGCTGATCCACCTCGAACTGGACAACGGCCGCAAGCCTTCCGGTGACCGTGGCGCCTACCAGGGCAACCGTGGCGGCGACCGCGGCGGCAACTTCAAGGGCAACGGCGGGTTCAAGAAGGAATTCCGGAAGAACGACGGCGAGCGTTCCTCGGCTGACCGCGGCGGCCGCTCTTACAGCGAGCGCTCCGACCGCAGCTTCGGTGACCGCGGCCAGTCCAGCGACTCCCGCTTCGGCGGCCACGGCGACGGCTCCCGCAAGCCCCGCAGCGGCGGCGACAGCGGTCACCGCGACTTCAACCGCAAGGGCAAGTGGTAAACCTTCCGCAGGTTAGATCCATGCACGACGGCGATGGGCCGGCTTTCGAGCCGGCCCATCGCCGTTTAACCCGCATGAGTTCTTGGGCAGATACCGTGACGTCAGGCCAACTCAAGTCCCGTTATCTGTCCGAAATCTCCGCCCGCATGTGGGGCTGGACACATTCGGTACCTCAAACGGCGGCGGGGAGGCTCCCAAAGGCGCCTTCCGCCGTCGTACATCCGGCCTCTGGCATGCTCAGGATCCCCGGAAACACGCGGAAATCTGAGGAGCTTCAGCCCGGAATCGCAACTGTTGCGGGCCGCCCGGACGGCCGTTCAGGCCGATTTGTTGGTGAGTAAATCTTCCGGTAGAGTATTTACTCGTTGCCCCCCTAGCTCAGTGGTAGAGCGCGTTCTTGGTAAGAACGAGGTCACCGGATCGATTCCGGTGGGGGGCTCTGAATGAGGGCCTGCGTCAGGGCGGTTTTGACCGGCTTGACGCAGGTTTTTCTCATTCGTGGCGGTGTAGCTCAGTTGGTTAGAGCGCACGACTCATAATCGTGAGGTCGGGAGATCGAGCCTCCCCACCGCTACAGGCTAAGCCCCCGGAATCCCCCGAGATTCCGGGGGCTTTCCTGTTTCTCCGAAGGGCAGTAGTTTTGCAGCAACTGTCGAACGGGGGAATCGGTGGATGTTCTTGCACAGGTCATGGAGCCATTTAGGTGGCTGATGTCCGCAGTCCTGGTGGCCTTCCACGACGGATTGACCGCCCTGGGCCTGCCCGCGGACGGCGGAGGGACCTGGACGCTGGCCATCATCGGATTGGTGCTGGTGGTCCGCGCCACGCTGGTCCCCGTGTTCCTGGCGCAGGTGCGGGCCCAGCGGCGCATGCGCCAGCTGCAGCCTGACCTCAAGGCGCTGCAGGAGAAATATGCAGGCAGGACGGACCAGCCGTCGCGGCAGGCTATGGCCCAGGAACAGATGGCCCTGTATAAGAAGCACGGCACCAACCCGTTCTCCGCCTGCCTGCCGCTGCTGATCCAGGCGCCGTTCTTCCTGGGCCTCTTCCAGGTGCTCGCCGGCATCCCCGACGCAGTGGGGCGGGGGACAGGCATTGGCGCCATGGAGGCCGCCCAGGCGGAGCAATTCAACGTGTCCACCATTTTCGGTGCGCCGCTGTCGGCCTCCCTCCTCCATGGCGGCGGTGACGCGGCGGCAGTCGCCGTGCTCGCCGTCGCCATGATCCTGGTGATGACCGCATGCCAGTTCCTGACCCAGAAACTCGTGTCCGCCCGCACCATGACCACGGGGGACGCCGACAACCCGCTGGTCCGCCAGCAGCGGATCCTCCTCTACGCCCTGCCCATCGTTTTCGCCCTCGGCGGGGCGTTCTTCCCCATCGGGGTCCTGGTCTACTGGACGGTGTCGAACCTCTGGACGCTCGGCCAGCAGTACTTAGTGAACCGCAAGGCCTGACGGACTGTTTACAAAAACCCGCACCCGGACAACAATGGGCGCGTCAGCCATCGCCCTGCCCCCGAGGACCAGCCATGACCATCCTCCGCATGATCCCCGAAGCCGAAGCGGACGGTCTGCAGGCAGGGATTTACAGCGACGACATCCGCACGCTGGGGCACGTCCCCAGCCACACGAAGGCCATGAGCCTGAACCCTGAGGCTTACCTGGCCTGGGAGGCGCTCACACGGGCCATCAGCTCGTCCCTGGGGCTGCGCCGCTACGAACTGGTCACGCTCGCCGCAGCCCAGGCCCTGGGGTCCTCCCACTGCCGTCTGGCGCACGGCAAGAAGACCCTCACCATCATGGGGGAGGAGGAGCTCGCGGCGATCGCCCGGGACTTCCATCAGGCCGGGCTGCCGGCCAGTGAGGTGGCCATGATGGATTACGCCGTGAAGCTGAGCACCGACGCTGCAGGCATGGCGGATCCAGATGCGCAGCGGCTTCGTGACCTTGGCTTCAGCGACCGAGAAATCGCCGACATCACACTGGCTGCGGCCGCCCGGAACTTCTTCAGCCGTGCCCTGCTGGCCCTGAACGTGGACCTGGACGTGCCGGAGGGGCTCAGCCCCGGGCTGCAGGCCGCCCTCCTCTCGCCGCTTCCGTCCTCCGGTACAAGAAAGGCATAGGGCATGGCGCAGCTCATCTACTCGGGCCTCATTTCGCTGGACGGCTACCTCGCGGACCGGAACGGCAACTTCGACTGGAGCGCCCCGGACGAGGAAGTCCACGCGTTCGTCAACGACCTCGAACGGGACGCCGGCACCTACCTGTACGGGCGGCGGATGTACGAGGTGATGTCTGCCTGGGAAACCTTTGGCGCTCCGCCTTCGGATGAGCCGCCGGTGATCCAGGACTACTCCCGGATCTGGCGCGCTGCAGACAAGATCGTCTACTCCACCACGCTGGAACGCCCTGCCACCCCGCGGACCAGGATCGAACGCCGGTTCGATCCTGACGCCGTGCAGAAGCTCAAGGACGGCGCGGATGGGACCATCGGCATCGGCGGTGCCACCATCGCGGTGGCGGCACTCTCCGCAGGGCTGGTGGACGAGTGCCAGGTGTTCGTCAGCCCGGTGGTGGTGGGCGGCGGGCTGCGCTTCTTCCCGGAAGGCCTGGAGCTCAACCTCGAACTCCTCGAGGAGCGCCGGTTCGGAAACGGTGTGATGTACCTCCGCTACCGCAGCCTCAGTGGGAACTGCAGCTAGGGGGCAGAATGGGTCCATGACCCGAATCGCAATCATTGGCGGCCACGGCAAAGTGGCCCTGCACTTGTCCACCCTCCTCACCGGGGAAGGCCACAGCGTCACCTCGTTCATCCGCAACCCGGACCACGCCGCCGACGTCACGGCAACCGGTGCCACGCCGTCGGTCCTGGACATTGAAAACGCCCCGACGCCGGCCATCGCCGAAGCGCTGCAGGGCCACGACGCCGTGGTGTGGTCGGCCGGAGCCGGCGGCGGCAACCCGGACCGCACCTACGCCGTGGACCGGGACGCGGCCATCCGCTCCATGGATGCCGCAGCGCAGGCAGGCGTCAACCGGTACGTGATGGTGTCCTACCTGGGCGCCGGCAAGGACCACGGGGTGCCTGAGGCCAACAGCTTCTACGCCTACGCCGAAGCCAAGGCGGACGCGGACGAGTACCTGCGCGGCACGGACCTGGCGTGGACCATCCTTGGCCCGGGTTCCCTGACGGAGAAGCCGGGCTCAGGGCGCATCGACGTCAACCCGCCCAAGGAAGGCGGCGGAGAAACGTCCCGTGCCAATACCGCTATTGTTGCCGCAGCGGTGCTGGACCTGCCCGAAACCGCGGGCCGGACCATCGAATTCCGTGACGGGTCGCTTCCGGTGGCGGCAGCGCTGGAGCCGCAGGCCTAAGCGGAACCGCAGCAGATGGACCAGCTGGCACTGATTATTGGGCTCCTCCTGGCCACCGTTGTAGCTGTGGGGCTGGGGGACAGGCTGCGCCTGCCGTATCCGGTCCTGATGCTGCTCCTGGCGGTGGCGCTGACCTTCATTCCGGGATTCCCGGACCTCGAAATAGAGCCGGAACTGATCCTGCCGATCTTCCTGCCGCCGTTGCTCTTCGCCACGGCCCAGCGGAGCTCCTGGGCCGTGTTCCGGGTCCGGTGGCGGACGCTGATCATGCTGGCCGTGGCGCTGGTGGTCATCACCACGGCAACGGTGGCAGGCGCCGCGTGGCTCATGATCCCCGGGATCGGCATCCCCGCCGCCATCGCACTGGGCGCCATGGTGGCACCGCCGGACCCGGTGGCCGTCGAATCCGTGGCGAGCCGCGTGCACATGCCGCGCAGGCTCACTACCGTCCTGCAAAGCGAGGGGCTGTTCAACGACGCCGCGGCCATCGTCATCTTCCAGGCGGCCGTCGCGGCGGCCGTGGGCGGCACCAAAGTGGAGGCCGACGTCGTCCTGAAGTTCGTGGTGGGCGCGGCACTTGCCGTGGTGGTCGGCGTCGCCATGGGCTGGGTCATTGCCCTCGCGTACCGGTTGGTGAACTCGATGGTGGCACGCAGTGCCATCACGCTGGTGGTGCCTTTCGCGGCATACATCCTGGCCGAGGAGGTGCATGCTTCGGGCGTGATCGCCGTGGTGGTCACCGCCCTGGAGATGCAGAGGCACTCCCGGCCGCAGGACGCCGCCGAGAGGGTTACCCGCAACGCCTTCTGGGACGTGGTGGAGCTCCTGGTCACCGGGCTGGCCTTCGGGCTGGTGGGCCTGGAAATCCGGCACGTGATCAGGGACGAGGGAACGGCAATCTTCGGCATGATCGGCGTGGCCCTGGTGGTCTGCGTGCTGGTGTTCGGCGTGCGGTTCCTGTGGCTGGCCGTGCTGGCCCTCGGAGCCCGGAAACGGCGGAACCTGCTGCAGCCCACGTCCCTGAAGGAAGTGGTCATCCTGACGTGGTGCGGCATGCGCGGCCTGGCAACGCTGGCCCTCGCCCTGGCTTTGCCGGTGACCCTGGCGGACGGGAGCCCGTTCCCGGGACGGGACTATCTGCTGGTCATCGCCTGCGCCGTCCTGCTCGCCACCCTGGTCCTGCCCGGGCTGACCCTGCCGTGGCTGATGCGGGTCCTGAAGGCCACCGGCGACGGGTCGGAGGAACGCGATGCCGCACGGCTGCTGGCCAAGCGCGCCCAAGGTGCCGCCGTTGCAGCACTCAAGGGCCACGACCTCATGAAGGACCTCCCGCCCGAAAAAGTGGAACTGGTCAAGGAGAGGATGAAGCGGCTGCAGGCCGAACTCCTGGACGGCAGCCTCCGGAACGAGTCCCTGCCGGAGAAACGCCAACGTGGCCGGGAACTGGCCATCGCGGTCCAGACCATCGCGCTGGACGCCGCCCGGCAGGAAGTGGTGGCCGCGCGGAGCGAACCTGACATGGACCCCGAAGTGGCGGACCGGGTGCTCCGCCAGCTGGACCTGCGGACCATGATCATGCCCGAGTGACCCGGACGGCAGCGCCGGAACCACCAACGGTCCCCGGCCAGCACTGTTGACCTCCCGGTGCAAAGCACCAGATAATACTTAGGCAAGTAAATTTAGATCCAATATAAAAACGCCGCGACCAGCAGAAAAGGATCCCTCCTTGTCCACCACCGCCACCCTGGCAACCCTGTCCGACTCCGATCGCCTGTCCGATCCGAACTGGTGGCGACAGGCCTCCGTCTACCAGATCTACCCCCGCAGCTTTGCCGATTCGAACGGCGACGGCATCGGCGACCTGAAGGGCATCACGGCCAAGGTCCCGTACCTGAAGACGCTGGGCATCGACGCCGTCTGGCTGAGCCCCTTCTACCCGTCGGCACTCGCGGATGGTGGCTACGACGTGGACGACTACCGCGACGTGGACCCCAAGCTGGGCACGCTCGAGGACTTCGACGCCATGGCCAAGGCCCTGCACGAGGCCGGGATCAAGCTGATTGCCGACATCGTCCCCAACCACTCGTCCAACCGGCATGAGTGGTTCCGGGAGGCGCTCGCCGCGCCCAAGGGATCCCCGGCCCGCGACAGGTACATCTTCCGCGACGGCAAGGGCCCCAACGGCGAGTTCCCGCCGTCGGACTGGGACTCGGTCTTCGGCGGCCCTGCGTGGGAACGGATCACCGAACCGGACGGTACGCCGGGGCAGTGGTACATGCACATCTTTGCCAAGGAACAGCCGGACCTGAACTGGGCCAACCGCGAAATCCGTGACGACTTCCTGAAGACCCTCCGTTTCTGGTCCGACCGCGGCGTGGACGGCTTCCGGGTCGACGTGGCGCATGCGCTCACCAAGGACCTCACCGAGCCGCTGCTGTCCAAGCTGGAGCTCAGTGCCGCCAGCACCGGCGTGGACGGATTCGACGACGGCACGCACCCGTTCTGGGACCGCGACGAAGTCCACGAGGTCTACACGGAATGGCGCGAGGTCTTCAACGAGTACAACCCGCCGCGCACTGCCGTTGCCGAAGCCTGGGTGCACGCCAGCCGCCGGGCCCGCTATGCCAGCCCGCAGGGGTTGGGCCAGGCCTTCAACTTCGACCTGCTGCAGTCCGACTTCGACGCCGCCGAGTACCGGGAAATCATCACCCGCAACCTCGCCGAAGCCGCCGCCACCGGGGCCTCCTCCACGTGGGTCTTCTCCAACCACGACGTGGTCCGGCATGCCACCCGCTACGGGCTGCCGCAGATCGCGAAGACCAAGGCCGGCGCGAAGGGCCAGGACGGCAAGGACTGGCTGCTGGCCGGCGCCCCCGCCGATCAGCTGGACGTTGAACTGGGCGAACGCCGTGCCCGGGCGGCAACGCTGCTGATGCTCGCCGTCCCCGGTTCCGCATACCTCTACCAGGGCGAGGAACTCGGCCTGCAGGAAGTGGCTGAGATCCCCGAGTCGGAGCGCCAGGACCCGTCCTTCTTCCGCAACAAGGGCGTGGAAATCGGCCGTGACGGCTGCCGCGTGCCGCTGCCGTGGAAGGTTGAGGGCACGTCGTTCGGGTTTGGTGAGGGCGGCTCCCACCTGCCCCAGCCTGGCTGGTTCAGCAAG
Source organism: Pseudarthrobacter equi (assembly GCF_900105535.1). Classification (NCBI taxonomy): domain Bacteria; kingdom Bacillati; phylum Actinomycetota; class Actinomycetes; order Micrococcales; family Micrococcaceae; genus Pseudarthrobacter; species Pseudarthrobacter equi. The sequence goes on along the minus strand of NZ_LT629779.1, from coordinate 3,473,839 downwards.
TACGCCGTGGAAGCGCAGGACGGTACGGACGGCTCCACCCTGGAGCTCTACCGCAAGGCCCTGAAGCTCCGCAGGGAACTGCAGACCGGCGAGGAACTCGAATGGGTGGACAGCGGCACCCCGGACATCCTGCACTTCAAGCGCCCCAACGGCTGGCAGTCCGTGACCAACTTCGGGAACACGGCCGTGGCGCTTCCCGCCGGTGACGTCCTGGTCAGCAGCGCGCCGCTGGAAGACGGAAAGCTGCCGGCCAACACCACCGCATGGCTGCGCTGACGATGGTTGCCGGCCGGCCGGACGCGAATTCCTGATGCAGGAACTCATTTACGGGTGCATGGGCCTGGGTGGCAGCTGGACCGACGAACCGCATGGCCCCGGCCATGTGGACGAGGCAGCAGCTGCCGTCCAGGCCGCCCTGGACGCGGGCATCACCCTGTTCGACCATGCCGACATTTACCGCAGCGGCAAGTCCGAGGCCGTCTTTGGCGAGGTGCTCGCCTCCACCCCGGGCCTTCGCGGGCGGATCCGCCTCCAGACAAAGTGCGGCATCAGGCTGAACGAACGCGGCCTGCAGACGCACTACGACCTCAGCCGGGACGCCATCCTGGAACGCGTGAACGCCAGCCTGGCACGGCTCCGGACAGACTACGTGGACATCCTCCTGCTGCACCGGCCGGATCCGTTGGCTGACCCCGCCGAGGTGGCCTCCGCCGTCGGGCAGCTCATGGCCGAAGGAAAGGTGCGGCAACTGGGCGTTTCGAACATGTCCGCGGCGCAGATTGAGGTGCTGCAGGACCGGTTGGAGACGCCCGTGGTGGCCAACCAGTTGGAGATGAGCCTGCTCAAGCGGGCCTGGCTCGAAAGCCAGGTACTGGTCAATCACGCCGAGCACCTGGACTACAGCTTTCCGCACGGCACACTGGAGTACTGCACGCGCAACAACATCACGCTTCAGGCCTACGGGTCGCTGGCGCGGGGTCTCTACACCGGAGCTGATTCTGACAGTCCGACATCGTCCCAAGCCGCTACCGCGGACCTCGTCGCTGAGCTGGCAGCCGAACACGGCACGTCCGGCGAGTCGGTCCTTTTGGGGTGGCTGATGAAGCACCCTGCGGGTATCGCGCCGGTGATTGGCACCGTTAACCCCGGCCGCATCAGGGCGTGCGCGGACGCAGCCCGCGTTGCCAAAGCCCTGACCCGCGCCGACTGGTACCGGCTGTGGGTCACCGCGCGGGCGAGCAACATCCCCTGAGCTGCCGGGGGACGGCAGTCCGGACATTGCCTGGGAGGCTAGGCGGCCAGGTGGAAGGTGCTGGCGAAGCGCTCCAGGAGGTGGCCGCGGCCGGCCAGCACCTTGACCGCGCCGGTGATGATGGCGCGGCCCGGCGTCAGCTCGCCGGAAATGAGCCGGCGAACATCGGGCCCGGCAGAGAAAGCCAGGTCGGCAGGGCCGTCCCCGCGTTCCACTCCAAGAGTGCGGCCGTCCACCCGGATCAGCAGGGCGGCCGGGCCGAAATCTGCGGCGTAGGAGGTTGGGGGCAAGCCGGCAGCCACCTCCGGACGGAATGCCGTGCGCAGCGCCATGGTCATTGAATCGGGGGTGATGACCTGGTCCTCCCGGGGCTCGCCCATCGCCTTGAACCCCCAGGCGCCGAGGGCCAGCACCAGGGGCTCAAGCTCGCTGCCGTACGCCGTCAGTTCGTACACAATGACGCGCGAGTGTGGTACCCGGCGGATGATCCCGGCCGCCTGCAGTTCCTTGAGCCGCGCCGCCAGGATATTGCTCGGAATCCGCGGAAGACCCGCGGCGAGTTCACCGTAGCGGCGCGGCCCCACCAGAAGGTCGCGCACGATGAGCAGGGCCCAGCGTTCGCCCACGAGCTCAAGGGCCCGTGTGACGCCGCAGTACTGGCCATAGTCCCGTGCCGCCATTGGCCTTAGGACTGCTGGTTTACGAAAGCCTGGGGGCCCTGTTCGGCCGCAGCGGGGTGCATGTAGCCGAACTCCAGGACGTTGCCGTCAGGGTCCGTGAGCTGGCGCTGGTACATGAAGCCGAGGTCCGTGGCCGGGTGGTCCTCGGAGCCGCCCGCGGCCAGGCCTGCGGCGACCGCCGTGTCCACGGCTTCCCTGTCGTCCAGGAAGATTGCCGTTGAGACGGACACTGCGGCGGCCGGGTCTCCGATGGGCCGGTCGGTGAAGGTCTGGAAGAAGTCGCGCACAAGGATCATGAAGTAGCTGTGGTCCTCTTCAACAACCACGCAGGCAGCATTGTGGTCCGTGAAGAGCGGGTTGATGGTGAATCCGATGGCCGTGTAGAACGCCTTGGCGCGGTCCAGGTCGGTGACCGGCAGGTTGACGAACATGGAAGTCATGATGGTCTTCTTTCGTAGGCACTTGGGGTGATGCAAGTAACACTTGCAAAAAACAAGTAACAGGTCAAGGGTCTTTGGCAGGGCATTCCTTTTGGCGGACATTTCTTCTACAACTGGAAGGAGAAAGGACATGCCGTGACCGTCGCCATCATCCTGACGTCAGCGCTGCTGGCCATGGTGACCGTCCTCGCCCTCGCCCTGCCGGCCATCAACAGTGCCACGGTGCCGTTCGGGGTCCGGGTGCCGTCCCGCTACGCCGCTGATCCAGTGATCGTGGGGCAGATCCGCACCTACCGCAAGCGGGTGCTGGCCAGCGCAGTGGTTGTGGCTGCGGCAACGGCTGCCGTCTCTGCCGCCAGCGGAGAGGCGCTGCTGCTGCCGTTGTCCGTCCTGGTCCTCGTCGGGACGTGGTACGCCTGCTTTGTCCTGGCCAACCACGCAATCCGCGCCGTCAAGGCCGCCGGGGGGTGGTTCGAGGGCGTCCGGCAAGCCGCAGCAGCGGATGCCGGCCCGGGGGCAGGGGCGCCGTCTGAAGACGGGCTGGAAGCGCAGCCGGCGCGGGTGCCCTTCCCTTGGCCCTGGCTGGTCCCGGCGCTCGCGATCACGGCCGCCACCCTGCTAATCGGTGTTCTGCGCTATCCATCGATGCCGGGCCTGCTCGCCGTGCATTATGGCGCGGACGGCGTGCCGGACCGGCTTGCCGCCAAGTCGGTCGGCAGCGCGTTCTCGCTGGTGTTCGTGCAGTGCGGCCTGACGGCGCTGCTGGCAGTCGTGGCAGCAGCAGTCCATCGGAGCCGCCCGGATATTGACCCCGCATACCCGGTCTCCTCCGTCCGCTGGCACCGCCGGTACACGGCGCAGAGCGTCAAAGCCCTGCTGGGACTGGTGGCCATGATCGACCTCGGAATGCTCTTCTCCTCGCTGCTGATGTGGACGGGCACCGTCAGTACCTGGGCACCGCTCGCCGTCGTACTTCCGGTCCTGGCCGGAGTCACTGTTGCTGCCATTGTGCTGGCGCGGAACAACCGCGTGCCGGATGAGGGGGAACCGGATACAGGCCTGACGCACGTGGATGACGACAGGTTCTGGCGCGGCGGCTTGGTTTACGTCAACCGTGACGACCCCGCACTCATGGTGCCGCGCCGGTTCGGCCTCGGCTGGACCCTGAACTTCGGCAATCCCGGGGCTGCGATGTTCCTGGTGGGCGTGCTCGCGTTCGTTGGCCTCGTTATCAGCATCGTGGCAGCCCTGCGCCTGGGCGGCTGACCCGGCTGACCAGGCTGACGCCGCCCGGCTGACCCGGCTCGTCCGGATCACCCGGGAGGCTCAGGCGGCGGGCGGACGCTGCCGGGACGGGCAACCGGAACGCAGTCACAACCCGTTTAGTTCGTATTGATCCTCACACCGGAGCCCATTTCTTCCGCGTGCCGGTGGCGGGGCAGATACTGTAGAAGCCATGACGTCTACCACCGCCGCAGAGACCGTACGGCCTGAACGCAACATCCCCGCAGAGATCGCCCGCTCCTGGCTCCTCGTGAACGCCATGAAGACCGAGCTCTTCGACCAGTCCGCCGTCTCACGCGCAGATTCGATCATCCTTGACATCGAAGACGCCGTGGACCCGTCCCAGAAGGACACGGCGCGGGGCAACGTGGTGGACTGGCTGACCCGTGGCGGCCAGGCCTGGGTCCGCATCAATGACGCCACCAGCCCGTTCTGGGCAGATGACCTTGCCGGCCTCCGCGGCACCCCCGGCCTGCTGGGCGTCATGCTCGCCAAGACCGAATCCGCGGACCAGGTCACCGAAAGCTTCCACCGCATGGACGGCAAGACCCCGGTTATTCCCCTGGTGGAGTCCGCCGTCGGCATCGAAGAAGCCAACAACATCGCCAAGGCCCAGGGCGCCTTCCGCCTGGCCTTCGGTTCCGGTGACTTCCGCCGCGACACCGGCATGGCTGCCACCCCCGAAGCCATGGCCTACCCGCGCGCCAAGCTCGTCGTCGCCAGCCGCGTCGGCAACCTGCCGGGCCCCATCGACGGCCCCACCGTGGGCACCAACCACCCCATCCTGCGAGAGCAGACCGGCATAACCGTGATGATGGGCATGACCGGCAAGCTGTGCCTGGCCATCGACCAGACCCCCGTGATCAACGAGGTCATCAGCCCCACGCCGTCGGACGTCGCTTGGGCCACCGACTTCATGGCCGACTTCGAAGCCAACGGCCGCGTCATCCGCGACGGCTCGGACCTGCCCCGCCTGGGCCGCGCCGAAAAGATCATGAAGCTGGCTGTAGCCTTTGGGGTGCAGCCCGCGCTGTAGCGCCCGCCCCCAGCCTTTCAGGAGACCCCGTGACCGATACCCGTTATCTGGTCCACGGGGTCTTTTGGGATGGTCCGCCGGCCGCTACGGCAGCGGACGACGGCGGTGCCCCGGTCCTGCGCCTCCAGTCACCGTCCGGGGATTTCCGGGAGCTGAGCCTCCGTCCCGGCGCACGGCTCGGTTTTCGGGTGGCAGGGCCGGCCAAGTCCTGCCTGGGGCACCTGGTGGTCCACTCGTCCACCCGACGCGACCACATCCTCTGCAAGGCAGCGGCCCCGGCCGCCAGGGGACGGCAATGCGACCGCTGCTTCGTCCTGGACGAATCTCGACTGATCCACGACTTCCACCGCGGCGGCCGCGTGACTCCCGGACTCCGCGACTACCTGATGCAGGAGCACTGGCTCTACGTGGCCACCTTCGCCGGAGGCGCCACCAAGGTGGGTACTGCCTCCGGCCCCCGCAAGTGGAACAGGCTGGCCGAGCAGGGCGCCACAGTGGCCCGCTACGTGGCACGGGCGGACGACGGCCGGGTGGTCCGGGTCCTGGAGGACCTGGTCACGGCCGAGCTGGCGCTGACCCAGCTGGTGCGCTCCAGTGCTAAAACCGAAGCGCTCCTGCAGCCACTGGCCGCAGGAGACCTGGACGCCATCAGCAGCCGCCATGCAGGCGACGTGCGGCACCTGCTGGCCCGCACCGCCGTCGGCGGCTTCACCGTGGTTGACGAAACGTGGGTGCGTCCCGGCCAGGCGGACGCCGCCTACGGCCCGGCGGCCCGCCACGCCTATCCCCATCCACTGGACGGCGGGGAGCACGGCTTTACTGTCGCAGCCATCAGCGGGGCAAACGTCCTGGCCCGGCTGGACGGCACCGAGTCGCTGTTCGTGGTGAACCTCTCGCACCTGACGGCCCGGACCATCGAACCGGGAGACTTCGCCTCGGCAGTGCCGGCCGTGCAGGAGGCGCTGTTCTAGGACCTGCGCGAGAGTAGGCCCTGGCAGTCCGGGCAAGGCAACCCCGGTAGACTTGGACGGTGCTGAACGAATTCTGGGCCACCGCGCCAACCTCCTACAAAGTCATGGTCTTCAGCGCCATGGGCCTGATCGCCGTCGGCATCATCCTGAACCTCGTGGGCAACACCAGCGGCAACCAGGGCCTGGCGATGGCATCCCTGCCGCTGATCGGCCTGGGCCTGGTCCTGCACGTGGTGGGCATGGTGGTCCGCGGCCAGTCGATCCGCAAGAACCTCCGCCGCTAGCAGCGCCGCCGGGGACCGCCCCGTTTTCGGCCCGCCATCACGCGGACGATAGGCTTGAGGCCATGACTATCAATCCGGATCTGCAGGGCCGGAGCTACCCTGCCGCAGAGGTGTACGACGTCGGCCGCGAGAAGATCCGCGAGTTCGCCCGGGCGGTCAAGGCTACCCATCCCGCACACTTCGACGTGGACGCCGCCACGGCACTGGGCCACCGCGACCTCGTGGCACCGCCCACCTTCGCCATCATCATCGCCCAGCGCGCCGACGCCCAGCTCATTGAGGATCCGGAAGCGGGCATCGACTTCTCCCGCGTGGTCCACGCAGACCAGCGCTTCATCCACCACCGTCCCATCTTCGCCGGCGACCGGCTCGTGGCCGAACTGCACGTGGACGGCGTCCGCGCCATGGGCGGTGGCGCCATGATCACCACCCGCTCCGAAATCTTCGCCGTCGGCGACGGTGACGCCCGCGAGCAGGTCACCACCACCACGTCATCCATCCTGGTCCGCGGAGAGGGACAGTAACCATGAGCCCCAGCATCACCGAGCTTGCAGCCGGCCAGGAGATCGGCAGCCGCACCGTCGAGGTCACCCGCACGGACCTGGTCAAGTACGCAGGCGCCTCCGGCGACTTCAACCCCATCCACTGGAACGAGGCCTTCGCCACCGGCGTCGAACTGCCCGGCGTCATCGCCCACGGCATGTTCACCATGGGCTCGGCCGTCCAGCTGGTGACCGACTGGGCAGGCGACCCGGCGGCCGTCGTCGATTTCCAGACCCGCTTCACCAAGCCCGTCCTGGTCACCGACACCACCGGCACCGCCGAGCCCGGCGCCACCATTGAGGTCAGCGGAACCATCGGAAAGCTCGACGCCGAGGCGGGCACCGCCCGCGTGGACCTCACCGTCACCGCGGCCGGGCAAAAGGTCCTGATGAAGGCCCAGGCCGTCGTCAAGCTCTCCTAGCGGAACCTCCTTGAACAAAACGGCAGAACCACAAGCCACAGCGGCCAACGTCACCCACTGGCGCAACGCCGTCGTAGTGGCCTACGGCGCCAGCGGCCTCGCCTTCGCGTCCTGGGTGTCCCGGCTACCGGCCATCCGTGACGCCCTGGACCTGACCCCGGGCAACGTGGGCGTCCTGCTGCTCTGCCTGACCCTGGGCTCGTTTGCGTCGGTGTCTGCCTCGGGGCTGATCGTGCTCCGGCTGGGCTCCAAGCAGACCATCCGGACCGGCAGCATCATGGTGGGCTTCGGCCTGCTGCTCGCCGGCCTGGGCACCTCCGTGTTTGCCAGTCCCGTGGTCACCGCGGCGGGGCTGGCCGTTATCGGGCTGGGCACCGGAAGCTGGAACACCGCCTCGAACGTGGAGGGCGCTGCCGTGGAACGGGCGGTGGGCCGGCACATCATGCCCCGGCTGCACGGTGCCTTCAGCCTGGGGACCGTTGCGGGTGCGGGCCTGGGGGCTGCCGCAGCCGCGGTATCCCTTCCGGTGGCCTGGCACCTCGGCGCGGCAGGCCTGGTGGTCGCCGTATCGGTGGCGACCGCGGCGTCCTGGTTCCGGGCGGACATCACCCCGGTCGCGGGGGAGCGGACCTACACCCCTGACCACTTCGAGGACCCCACTACCGGGCCCATTCCCCTCATCACCGCCGGTGAAGGGGAGGCCCCACTCGACAACAAACGCAAGATCGCCCAGGCCTGGCGCGACCGGAGGACGCTTCTCCTGGGTGTCCTGGTGCTGGGCCTGGCCCTGGCCGAAGGTGCGGCGGGGGACTGGGTGGCCCTCGCGCTGGCGGACGGGCACGGGCAAAGCGACGCCGCCGGAGCCGCCGGGTACGGGCTGTTCGTCACGTTCATGACCATCGGCCGGTTCGCCGGAACCCTTGTCCTGGACCGCTACGGCAGGGTCCCGGTGATGCGCTGGTGCGCTGCGCTGGCGGTCCTGGGGCTGGGACTGTTCGTCTTCGCGCCGGTGCCGTGGCTCGCCTTCATTGGCCTCGCCATCTGGGGGCTCGGTGCCTCGCTGGGGTTCCCCGTGGGCATGTCCGCCGCGGCCGACGACCCCGCCAAAGCCGCCGCCAGGGTCTCCGTAGTCTCCACCATCGGCTACGGCGCGTTCCTGTGCGGACCGCCGCTGCTGGGCCTGCTGGCCGAGCATGTGGGCATCCTGCATTCGCTGCTGGCCGTCATGGTGATGCTGGCCGTCAGCTTCTTCCTTTCGCCGGTGGCCCGGAAGCCCGCAGGGATTGCCTAGTAAGGTGTTCTGGTGACTTCCACCCTGCTTTCTTCCCTGACCACCTCCGCCGTTGGTGGCCCCGCCGGCAAGTACATCGAGGCGCGGACCGAGGCTGAGATCATCGATGCCGTCCGCACCGCGGATGCGGCCGGGGAACAGGTGTTGATCATCGCGGGCGGCTCCAACCTCCTGATTTCCGATGACGGGTACCCCGGAACGGTGGTGAAGATCGCCTCTGAGGGCTTCACGGTCAACGCGGAAGACTCCTGCGGCGGCGTGGCCGTGGTGGTCCAGGCCGGGCACAACTGGGACCAGCTGGTGGATTACGCTGTCCGCCACGCGTGGTCGGGGATTGAGGCGCTGTCCGGGATCCCGGGGTCAACGGGCGCGACGCCGGTCCAGAACGTGGGTGCCTATGGCGCCGACGTCTCGCAGACCATAGCCGCGGTCCGGACCTGGGACCGCGAGCGGAACGCCGTGCAGACCTTCACCAACTCCGAGCTGAAGTTCGGCTACCGGGACTCCATCCTGAAGCAGACCACGGTGAACGGGTCGCCCCGGTACGTGGTGCTGACTGTCGAATTCCAGCTCCCGCTGGGCCGGATGAGCGCCCCCATCCGGTACGCCGAGCTGGCGCGGTCCCTCGGCGTGGAAGCGGGCAAGCGGGCCTACTCGAACGATGTGCGCCGGGAAGTGCTGCGGCTGCGGGCCTCCAAGGGCATGGTCCTTGATCCTGCGGACCGGGACACCTATTCGACGGGTTCGTTCTTCACCAACCCGATTGTCCCTGAGTCCGAAGCTGCCTCGCTGCCGGAGAACGCGCCGCGGTACCCTGCCGGCCAGGACGGAATGGTTAAGCTTTCCGCTGCGTGGCTGATTGACCAGGCAGGCTTCGGCAAGGGCTTCGGGCTCGAACCGGACAGCGTGTCCGGGGGACGGGCTTCGCTGTCCACCAAGCACACGCTGGCCATCACCAACCGCGGCGGCGCAGATGCCTCCGATGTGGTGGCCGTGGCACGCGAGGTGCGTGCCGGCGTCGAACGCCGCTTTGGCGTCCGGCTGCACCCCGAGCCGCTGCTTATAGGCCTGGAACTGTAACTTCTTCTTCGGCGGACGCTGGGGTGCCTGCCGTGTCCTGCCGCAGGGATGCCGCCGCACCCATGATGGCTGAGGCCCACCCGGCCAGGGCCAGGTAGATCCCCATGAAGATCCATACCAGCTGCCCTGGGGCCAGCGGGCTCACCATCCCGGCCACGATGCACGTGGCCAGGCCTGCGGTGGCGACCGCCAGGGACAGGACCCAGAGCACCCGTCCGGTCATCGGGTGGCGGCGCCAGTCCCGGCGGATCCGTACGCCCTGGCAGCCCGTGCCGAGGCCGGGAAAGAGGACCGCGTAACCTCCGCCCAGGCTCAGGGCCAATGAGGGAAGCAGGATCCGTGGTTCGGACTGTCCGCTGCCCAGGAACCTGGTGAGGGAAAGGCCTCCCAGCGCCGTCCCGGCCAGGACGCTGAGCGTCCCGCCGATCATCCACATCCTGGTTTTACGCGCAAGCAACAGCCACAAACTCCCCAAAGTCATGGTTCCACCCTAACCGGCGTAGGCGCCAAGGGGTGCGGCACCTAGGATGAAGCAATGTCACCAACCGCCGTGCGGCTGAGCCGCAACGTCATGGGCCGGCTCCGGCTGGCGTCCCAGGGGCTCACAGCTGCCGGACTCGGTACAGGCGCAGGAACAGGCTCGGCGGCGGACGTGGTGCGGTGGATGACGGCGATGCAGGCGCAGGACCTGCAGGCGTCGCTGTGGGCCGTGGGCGTGCGGCACCCGGGTTTGGGCCTGGGCGATGTCCGGGCCGCCCTTGATGCCGGCGCGATCGTCCGCTCCTGGCCCATGCGCGGAACGCTGCACCTTGTGGCCCCCGAGGACCTCGGCTGGATGCTGGACCTCACTGCTGATCGCCTCACCAGGAGCATCGCCGCGAGGCATCGTGAACTGGCCATCCGCTGGGCCGATATCGAGGCGAGCCGGGATGTGGCGCTGGCCCGGATCGCTGCGGGCGGTCCTGTCAGCCGTACCGACCTGTTCAAGGAGTTCGATGCCGCCGGCCAGCCAACGACGGGCCAGCGGGGCATCCACATCCTGGGCACGTTGTGCCGGCACGGCTGGCTGGTGCAGGGGCCACTGGCGGGAAACCAGCAGCTGCTGGTCGCCTTCGACGAATGGATTCCCGTGTCACGGCGACTGGACCGGGCGGAAGCGGTGGCGGAGTTCCTGCTGCGCTACATCCGAAGCCACGGGCCCGCAACGGTGCGGGACTTCGCCTGGTGGACGCAGATCCCGCTGACCGAGGCCAGGGCCGCGCTCGAATCCATCCGCAGCCAGGTAGTGGAGGTTGAGTTCGGCGGCGTGGGCTATTGGATGTCGCCGGAGACGGCTTCACTGCTGGACAGCGGGGTCCCGGGAGCCAGGTCGGTCCTGCTGCTGCCCGGCTTCGACGAGTTCGTGCTCGGCTACCAGGACCGCAGCCTGGTGCTGGCACCGGAGCACTTCAACAGCATCGTTCCCGGCGGCAACGGGGTCTTCAAGAAGACTGTGGTGGCGGCAGGGGAGGTGGTGGGCACCTGGGCCCGTGAAGGCACTGGCCGTGCTGCCGCCGTCGTACCCGAATTCTTCGACGGGATCCGGCCGCCGGGTCCGGCAGCGCAGGCAGCCCTGGCTAAGGCCGCCCGCCGGTACGAGGCCTTCCTGGCCGGCTGACGCCACCGGAACGCAGAAGCGGCCCCGCCCCGCATGACCGGTGCCCACCCGCATAACCGGCCCCCACCCGCATAACGGGTGCCAGGCAGCAACGGTTATGCGGGCCATGGCCGCTCGTGGTGATGACTGTCCACATAGGCGGGCTGCCGGCTGCCATCTGGAGTGCTGGTTGCCCATGCTGGCAGTATGCATCCCGATAAAATCGCTGCCTTGGTGGAAGGACGGTGGCCAGGAGGACCGGTGGTCTCCACCGGGCAACTGGCGGAGGCCGGATTGGAAAGCCGGATGGTGGCGGAGGCGGTGAAGGCTGGCGTGATCCTCCGGCTGCGGCGGGGTGCCTATGTCCGGCGCTCTTACTGGAACACGCTCAAACCCTGGAACCAGGACTGGCTGATGATTATGGCGCACTATGAATCCACGGGAGGTGTGGCCCGCTACACACATGTCAGCGCCGCCTTGCTGCACGGCTGCGATGTGTGGAACACCGGGTCCGCGGTTCACGTGACAACGCAGTACTCAAATTCGCGGACCAGCGCGGGCGTGGATGTCCGGACCCACCGGCTCCCGCTCGCAGCAGGCGATCTGGCTACCCTCTGGAGGCCAGATGGCCGCGGCATCCTGACCACCGGCCTCGAACGGACGGTCCTGGATTGCGCGCGGATCCTTCCCCGCGCCAAGGCTGCCGTCATCGGTGACCACGCCCTGCGCAAGGGTGCGTCGTTGGAGGGCATGCGGCGTTTGCTGGACGACGGCACCGTGAAGCGTGGGAGCCGCAGGGCCGCCGAGCTGCTGGACGTTTTGGATGCCCGTTCTGAATCGGCGGGGGAGACGCGGACCAGGTTGCTCCTGTACTCATTCGGGCTGGACAGGTTTACGCCGCAGGTTGAAATACCCACCCCCGAAGGTTTCTTTCGAGCGGACTTCGCAGATGCTGAGGCAAAGGTTGTCATCGAGTTCGACGGCGCCGCCAAGTACTTCGACTACAAACCCACCGACGATGTGCTGGTGGCGGAGAGATTGCGGGAAACTGCACTCACTGAGGCCGGATGGCGGGTCTTCAGGCTGCGATGGAAGCACTTGGACCGCCCCGAGGAGCTTCGGAGGCGGCTTCTGGAATTCCTGGGACAGCACCCCGGAACGCAGAAGCGGCCCCGCCCCGCATGACCGGTGCCGGGCAGCAACGGTCATGCGGGTCAGGGCCGCTCGTGAAGCAGCTGGGATGCTTAGAGGTTGCCGGTGGCGATCTTCAGCATGCGGCGCAGCGGCTCGGCGGCGCCCCAGAGGAGCTGGTCGCCCACGGTGAAGGCGCTGATGTAGTTGGGGCCCATCTCCATCTTGCGGATACGTCCCACCGGGATGTCCAGGGTGCCGGAAGCGGCTACGGGCGTGAGGTCGGCCATGGAGGCTTCCTTGGTGTTGGGAACCACCTTGGCCCACTCGTTGTCCTCGGCCAGCAGCTTTTCAATCTCGGCCACGGAGAGGTCTTCGCGGAGCTTCAGCGTCAGTGCCTGCGAGTGGGAGCGCATGGCACCGATCCGGACGCAGAGGCCGTCCATGATCACGTGGTTGTCCTCGGCGGTGCCCAGGATCTTGTTGGTCTCAACCCCGGCCTTCCACTCTTCCTTGGACTGCCCGTTGCCCAGGTCCGCGTCGATCCAGGGGATCAGGGAGCCGGCAAGCGGGACGCCGAACTGGGTGGCGTCGATGTCACTGCGCTGGTGGGCCAGCACCTTGCGGTCGATCTCGAGGATGGCGGACGCGGGGTCGTCCAGTTCGGTGCTGACCTCGGCGTTGAGCGTGCCGAACTGGCTGAGGAGCTCGCGCATGTGGCGGGCGCCGCCGCCGGAGGCAGCCTGGTAGGTCATGGACGTGCCCCACTCGACGAGGCCGTTCTTGAAGAGTCCGCCGAGGCCCATGAGCATGCAGGAGACCGTGCAGTTGCCGCCGATGAAGTCCTTGGTGCCGTTGACCAGGCCCTTGTCGATCACATCGCGGTTGATTGGGTCAAGCACGATGATCGAATCGTCATTCATGCGCAGCGTGGAGGCGGCGTCGATCCAGAGGCCGTCCCAGCCGCGGCCGCGCAGTTCGCCGTGGACCTGCTTGGTGTAGTCCCCGCCCTGGGCGGTGACAATAATGGGCAGCTTCGCCAGGGTGTCGAGATCAAACGCGTCCTCGAGCTTGCCGGCGCTCCCCCCTGCTGAACCAGCAAGCGTGGGGGCGGCACCGCCCGCGTTGGACGTGGAGAAAAACACCGGGTTGATGTTGGCGAAGTCGCCCTCGTCCTGCATGCGCTGCATGAGGACGGAGCCCACCATGCCGCGCCATCCGACCAGGCCGACGGAAGGGGTAGCTGCTGTAGTCATTCGTACAGTTTAGACTTCGCAACCGGAAGGGCGCAGTCGGTTACGTCACTGCCGCCAGGCTGCAGCGGAGAACGACGGCGGCCCGGACCTGAAGCGGTTTTCCGCGGCCGGCAGCCGCAACAGTCAGCCCCGGTCGGACTCTTCCAGCATGGCGGTTTTACGGGCGCGCAGGGCGAAGAATGCGCCAAAGGCGAAGGCCTGCGTCACCACTACCAGCACGATGGCGCCGGCGATCTTGTTGCCGCCCAGGATCATGGTGAGCCCAACAATCGCGGACAGCAGCGCCAGGAGCGGGAGGAGCATGTACCCCAGGACGAACAGGGTTTCGGGTTTCTTCAGCATCGTCCTAGCTTTCGGTCCGTGACCATTTGGTGAATCGGTAGCGCGTGCCGTTGGCGCCGGTCAGCCATCCGTCCGGCGGGAGGGAGGAGCTGGCCTCCCAACTGGTGCCGAGCTCCGGAGCGTACGTATCGCCGTCGGCCTCCACGTCGATGGTGGTGACCACCGCAACGTTGGCGAGCTCCGTCGACTGGCGGAAAATCTCGCCGCCGCCAAGGATCCAGACGGTGTCGCCGCCGTCGACGAACTGGGACTCGAGCAGCGCGTCATCCAGCGAGGGGACCACGACGGCGCCCTCCGCCTCGGGCGTATCGGCCCAGCTTTTCTGCCGGGTGATGACGATGTTGGTCCGCCCGGGCAGCGGCCGGTACTTCTCCGGGAAGGACAGCCAAGTCTTGCGGCCCATGATGACCGGGTGCCCGGTGGTCAGCCGGGTGAAGTGACGAAGGTCCTCCGGCAGGTGCCAGGGCATGTCCCCGTCCTTGCCGATGACGCCGTCCGGTGTCTGGGCCCAGACCAGGCCAACGCCCGTGATGGAGGCGGCAAGTTCCTCGGTGAAGGACTGGGGATCGGTGGAATTCTCGGTGCTCATACGGCAATCGGCGCCTTAATGGTGGGGTGGTGCTTGTAACCGACCACCTCGAAGTCTTCCAGCGTGTAATCGAAGATCGAGGCGGGCTTCCTGTTGATCTTCAACTGCGGGTACTCGTACGGCTCCCGTTCGAGCTGCTTGAGGACCTGGTCCATGTGGTTCTCGTAAATGTGGACGTCGCCACCGGTCCACACGAATTCGCCGGGCTCCAGGCCCACCTGCTGTGCCAGCATGTACGTGAGCAGGGCATAGGAGGCGATGTTGAACGGGACGCCCAGGAACATGTCCGCCGAGCGCTGGTACAGCTGGCAGGAGAGCTTGCCGTCGGCAACATAGAACTGGAAGAACGCATGGCACGGCGGCAGCGCCATGTCGTTGAGCTCGGAGACGTTCCAGGCCGAGACGATGTGGCGGCGGGAGTCCGGATTGGCCTTGAGGTTCTCCACGAGCTCGGCGATCTGGTCGATGTGGCCGCCGTCCGGGGTAGGCCAGCTGCGCCACTGCACGCCGTACACCGGGCCAAGGTCGCCGTCCTCGTCAGCCCATTCGTTCCAGATGGTGACGCCCTGGTCCTGCATCCACTTCACGTTGGTTTCGCCGCGCAGGAACCACAACAGCTCCACTGCCACGGACTTGAAGTGGACCCGCTTGGTGGTGATGAGCGGGAAACCTTCGGCCAGGTCGAAGCGGATCTGGCGGCCGAAAACGCTGGTGGTTCCGGTGCCCGTACGGTCGGATTTGTGCGTGCCCTGGGCCAGGACGTCGCGCAGAAGGTCTTCATAAGGCGTGGGGATGCTCACCGTCCCAGTCTACCGGGGCGGAGCCGGCGGAACGGAGACCGCGCGGATGGCGCGGACCACCAGCCACAGGGTGAAGCCCATCAGGACGAGCATCGGCGGCCAGATGGTCCAGGGGCTTGCCAGTCCGAGCCAGCCCGTGGTGCACAGCCAGCAGAAGAGGATGGCCAATGCCGGCGCCAGCTTGGCCAGGACGTCCTTGCCCGCGCGGACCTCGAGAGCGGCCCGGGCCGGATCCTGCGCGCCTTTGGTGGCCATGGCGGGAAGGAACCGGTACAGCAGCCACAGGAACGCCACCACGCCGGTACCGATCAGCAGCGGCGAAAAGACGGCAAGAACTGACTTTCCGGCGAACCTGTCCGGGATACCCGCCCCGTTCCAATGCACGGGGACGGGATCCGGCATTTCCGGGTACAGGTAAGCCCCCAGGACCGCAGTGGCCGCCAGGAGCAGCAGTGACGGCACAAACCAGATCCGCCGGGACGGCGGGCGCGGATCAGCGTCCATCGGTCCGCTCCCTTCCGAGCCTTCCGCGGACCAGGTCCAGCAGCAGCCCGTCGCTGAGTCCCGCCTTCCGGCCAGCCTCCACATAGCGTTCGACGGCGGCGGTCACCTCCGGCGGCACTGTACCCGGGCGGCCGTACCCGGCACCGTCCGGAACGGAGGCGATGAAGGTGCCGCCCCGGCGTCGTGATTCAACAACCCCGGCCGCCTCCAACTCCTTGTACGCCCTGGCCACTGTGCCGGCAGCGATGCCCAAATCCGCGGCCAGGCTCCGGACGGTGGGCAGCCTGCTTCCAGCCGGCAATGCGCCGACGGCAACCAGGGAGCTGATCTGTGACCGGATCTGCTCATAGGGCGGGGTGGCGGACCGCAGGTCCACGGTGATTCCGGCGCTCACGGCACCGTTTCGGGTGCGGGTGCTGCCTTGGCGGCAGGCTTGGCGGTGATTCCGCGGACCGGGATCACCGCAATGACCACGCCGGCAGCGGCCAGGATCACTCCGGCTCCCGGTGCTATCTGCCACAGGACGGAAGTGGCGTCGGCGCCCGGCGGTGAAAAGCGCTGGAGAGCTGGTGCTGCGCTCATGAGCAGCGCTCCGGCCTGGGCGGCGAAGAGGGCAGCCAAGGTGCGGGCCACCCTGTGCAGCGTGATGGCACGAAGGGCGGCATCCAGTCCGGGAACCGCCCCGGGGATACTGCGGCGGCGCCGTGCCACGGCAACGGGCACGGCGGCGGTTCCGATGGCAGCAGCGGTGGTCCACGCCGTTGCCGGCCACGCCGACGGTACGCCCGTGGCCGCCTGCCGGATCGCAATGAAGACCAGGACGCCGAGCAGGACGGCCATGGCAGCAACTACCGTGGTGATAAGTGCGGGGGAGACCATCTGGCGGGGCCAGTGCCGGGGCTCGCCGTCCGTGCCGTAGTTGCGGTGCAGGAGGACCTCGCCGCCGGCCACTACACCCAGGACGGCGATGGCCGCGAGTGCCACGAAGAGGGCCGGATGGCCGGTGAGGACGCCCGGCATCACAGCCGCTGCCACCAGCGGAAGCAGCGCGGCCAAGCCCATGGCCGGCCCGATCGAGACCACCAGTTTCGTAGCCGGTTGCGGGTCAAGGATCCGTCGGGCCCGGCGTTCCGTCAGTCCGTGGGACAGCTTGGGCGGCGCCCACCACCACATGGCCAGCAGGACCACGAGGTTCAGGGCTGCGGCCGGGCTTGCCCACGTGCCGGTGCTTTCGGCGGGGTCCGGCAGGGCAGTATGGTTGCCGGCGATTGCGGCCAGGCCGGAGGCCACCGTGGCCACGGTACGGAGGAGCCGGTTCATCGCGATGGTCCGCAGCAGGCCGTTGTCCTCGGACGTGAGCGATTCCAGCCGCCGCCGGCGGGCGATCAGTGCCAGGACGGCGAAGGTTCCGGCTGCCAGGACTGCCAGCGCGGCACCCAGAGGGGCGGCAAGGTCGATGCCGGGAACCCGGCCGTCGCCGCCGTAATACGTGCTGCCGCCGGACGGCTCGGGCCGCGGGACATAGGGAACGGGATCAAAGCCCGGCAGGCTCGCCGTCCACGCGATCTGCCCGGCTGCCGTGATGAAGATGGCCAGCACGGTCCAGGCAAGTTTCCGCGGAAGGAAATCGCGGATCCGCCGGACGTCGAGGCTCGCCCGCCGGCGGGGAAGCCGTGGGCCGGGGTAGCTGAGCTGGCCGATGGCGTGCACCGCAAGGCAGCCCAGGACGGGCCACGCCAGGACAGGGAGGAGTTCGACGGCGGACGGCGCCTGGTACAGGCCGGAAACAGGGATCAGGCCCGCCTTCGCCGCCGGCTGGAGCGAACTCACCAGCCACCCGATCACACCGATCCATAGTGCGTGTTTGGCCGCCGTGTCCGCTGACCCGGGATTCCCCGGTTGCCAGATGACCCACCGGAGCAGCAGGTAGACACCTGCGGCCAGCAGGAACGGAAACAGGATCACCGTCGGCTGCATTGTATTGAACGCTAAGGCGTCGAGGCCTGGCACATCTTCCCCCAAATTCGTGCGGCTTTGTATCAAGTATTTGATACAAAGTGGCGCGAGGTCAACCGGGTGGGCCAGCCAGTACCGTCAGTCGTCGAAGGGTTTGAACCGCTCCACCGCCACAACGTTGTTCCCCTTGGCGTAGGCCACGTGGCATACCACCAGCTCTCCGGGAGACAGAAACGGGTCCACGGAAGGGAGCAGGCTGCCCAGCCGCGCCGGCATGTGCTTGGCCAGTTGGGCGAGGACGGTGGGCAGGGCCGGGCGGTGCGTACAGACAGCCACGGGCCGCTGCTTGTCGAAAAGCGATTCGATGATGCCGGCCGTCTTCTTGGGGCTGCGCTCGTGCCGGTGTTCCGTCAGGGCCTCCGCCATCTTGACCTTCGCACCGCTGGCCTTCGCGTAGGGAGCCACAGTGGCGACGCAGCGCAGCCACGGGCTGGTGACTATCCGCGGCGGCTTCCAGGCCTGCAGCAACCTGCCGACGGCCTGCGCCTGCCGGATACCCGTGGCAG
Source organism: Pseudarthrobacter equi (assembly GCF_900105535.1). Taxonomy (NCBI): domain Bacteria; kingdom Bacillati; phylum Actinomycetota; class Actinomycetes; order Micrococcales; family Micrococcaceae; genus Pseudarthrobacter; species Pseudarthrobacter equi. The sequence goes on along the minus strand of NZ_LT629779.1, from coordinate 3,455,777 downwards.
CCAGCGGCCGTTCACCTTCGGCTTTGGTCCAGGACGAACGCGGCTTTGCCTTGGCATGGCGGACAACCAACAGCGGCCAGGTGTCCAGCGCGCCGCGGGCATGCGCCTCGCGAAGGTGCTGCAGCGGCGCCGTATCCGAAGGGTTGGAGAGCAGCGCAGCCGCCTTGTCCGGGCTGCACCACATGACGGAGTCCACTTCCTTGCCATCCGGTACGAGGCGTGCGCCATTGACCTTCACGGCCCAGTAATAGACCACCTTCAGCCCCGAGGACACGTGATAGTGGATGGGAGGCAGGGGAATGCCCAGAGAGGCATCAAGCCCAATTTCCTCCCGCACTTCCCGGACCGCGCACTCCGGTACCGTCTCGCCGACGTCGATCTTGCCTTTTGGCCAGGACCAGTCGTCATAGCGGGGGCGGTGGATCAGGAGGACTTCAAGGCCTTCCCGGGTGGCCCGCCAGGGGATCGCTCCGGCAGCGGTGACCGCTACTGGTTCCCCCGGATGGTCTGTCTGGTCTTCTACGAGTGCATCGCTCGACAACGCCGGATCCCTAACGCCGGCTCAGGCTGCGCTGCCGGGGGCGCGAGGCGAGCAGCCAGGACTGGACGTCCTCCAGCGGCTTGCCGTCCTCCCCGAGGTGGTGGCGGATCCAGTGGCCGTCGTTGTCCAGGTGCCAACTGGAGGTCTCCGGTGCCATGTAGCGCTGCAGCAGGTCGAGGACGTAGGTGACGTCATCGGGGCTGGCAAGCTGCACCAGGGCCTCAACCCTGCGGTCGAGGTTGCGGTGCATCATGTCGGCCGAGCCGATATACACCACGGGTTCCCCGCCGTTGGCGAAGGCAAACACGCGGGAGTGCTCCAGGAACCGGCCCAGGATGGACCGGACCGTGATGTTCTCGCTCAGGCCCGGAACGCCGGGGCGCAGCGAGCAGATTCCGCGAACCACCACGTCCACCTTCACGCCGGCCTGTGACGCGCGGTAGAGGGAGTCGATGATGGCTTCGTCAACCATGGAGTTGACCTTGATCTGCACGCGGCCCGGCTTGCCGGCCCGGGCGTTGCGGATCTCGGTTTCAATCCTGTCGATCAGCCCGGAGCGCACGGAACGGGGAGCCACCAGCAGCCGCTTGAACGTGGACTTGGGAGCATACCCGGACAGCTGGTTGAACAGCTTGGACAGGTCCTGGCCCACCTGCTCGTTGGACGTCAGGAGGCCGAGGTCCTCGTAGTACCGCGCAGTGCGGGGGTGGTAGTTGCCGGTGCCGATGTGGCAGTAGCGGCGGAGGCCATCCACTTCCTGGCGGACCACCAGGGACAGCTTGCAGTGCGTTTTCAGGCCCACGATGCCGTACACCACGTGCACGCCGGCCTGTTCCAGCTTACGGGCCCAGGAGATGTTGGCCTGTTCATCGAACCGGGCCTTGATTTCCACCAGGGCGAGGACCTGCTTGCCGGCCTCCGCGGCGTCGATGAGCGCATCGACGATGGGGGAGTCGCCGGACGTGCGGTACAGCGTCTGCTTGATGGCCTGCACCTTGGGATCCGCCGCGGCCTGCTCCAGGAAAGCCTGAACGGACGTGGAGAACGAATCGTACGGGTGGTGGAGCAGGATGTCGCGGCGGCGCATGGCGGCAAAGACGTTGGCGGCCTTGGACGTCTCGGACTCGTTCAGGTACCGGGAGGTGTGCGGAACGTGCTTGGGGTAGTGCAGATCGGCGCGGTCGATGCCGCCAATGACTGCAAGGCCGCGGAGGTCCAGCGGGGCGGGTACCGAGTAGACCTCGGATTCCTCCACGCCGAGTTCGCGGATCAGCAGCGCCCGGATGTTGGGGTTGATGTCGTTGGTGAGTTCCAGCCGGACCGGCGGGCCGAACCGGCGGCGCAGCAGTTCCTTCTCCAGGGCCTGGAGGAGGTTCTCGGCGTCGTCCTCCTCAACCTCCACGTCCTCGTTGCGGGTGACGCGGAAGGTGTGGTGCTCCAGGACTTCCATGCCGGGGAAGAGCTTGTCCAAATGGACGGCGATGACGTCTTCGAGGGCGATGAAACGTGCCACGCGTCCGGCCACGGCGCCTGCACGCGGGCCGTCGATGGAGATCAGGCGCGGGAGCTGGTCCGGCACCTTGACGCGGGCGAACAGTTCCTTGTCGCTGACCGGGTTCCGGACCACCACGGCCAGGTTGAGGGACAGCCCGGAGATATAAGGGAACGGGTGCGCCGGGTCCACCGCGAGGGGCGTGAGGATGGGGAACACCTTTTCGGCGAACATGACGCTCAGCTGCTGCTGGGCGGCGTCGTCGAGTTCGTCCCAGTGCATGAGGTGGATGTGCTCATATGCCAGGGCCGGCCGGATCTGTTCGGCGTATACCTGGGCGTGCCGCTGCTGGAGCCGGTGGGCTTCGGCGCTGATCTGTTCCAGCACTTCCACCGGGCTCAAGCCGGCCGGGGAAGGGACCGCCAGGCCGGTGGCGATACGGCGCTTCAGGCCTGCCACCCGGACCATGAAGAATTCATCGAGGTTCGAGGCGAAGATGGAAAGGAAATTGACCCGTTCCAGCAGGTGCAGGGTGGGGTCCTCAGCCAGTTCCAGCACCCGGGAGTTGAAGCTGAGCCAGCTCAGCTCGCGGTCCAGGAAACGGTCCGGGCTGATGTCCCCCTCGGGCTCGAGGTTCGGCGCAAACTCCGGGATGTCGATGCGGTCCTGCGTGGCCCGGGAGGCCGGAACCTCGGAGGAGCCGAAGCGGGCACGGACCGGGGGTGCAGCATCCTGGGACGTGGCTGTTCCGGACGGTTCCGGGTTCATGGGATCTCCTTTTACCTGGCGCTTGATGCTGGCGCTTCCGGCCTGCGCGGTTCTGTTTCAACCTTACAAGCATTCACCGCGGCGGAGCCCCTGATTTCCGCGCCCCGCCCGGTGAATCAGCCGATTGGACTAACCTTCCTTGACCGGCCCGTACATGACGTCCATGTCCCAGCGGGTGAACCCCAGCCTGCGGTACAGCGAGACGGCGGGAGTGTTGTCCGCGTCCGTGTACAGCATCACTGCGTGCAGTCCAAGGTCCTGCAGGTACTTGATGCCGGCGAGCGTCAGGGCCTTCCCGAGGCCGGAGCCCTGGGCCTCAGGCGCCACGCCCACTACGTAGACTTCGCCGATGGCGGGGTGCGAGCCGTGGCGGGGATGGACCTTCGTCCAGTGGAAGCCCACAACGCGGCCGGCGGTGTCCACCGCGAGGAGGAACCCGGCGGGGTCGAACCAGTCTTCCTCCATGCGTGCCGCCAGATCCGCCCGGGTGAGGCTGCCCTGTTCCGGGTGGTGCGAGAAAGCCGCACGGTTGACGGCCAGCCACGCGTCCTCGTCCTGGCCCGGGACGAACGGACGCAGCGACACGCCCTCCGGAAGCACTGCCTCGGGAAGGTCTGCCTCCGCCGTCGTCATCCGCATCTTCCACAATTCCCGCACCGGCGCGTAGCCGTACCGTGCGGCGAGGTCTGCGGCGGCCTCGTGGTTGCCGTGGGACCAGGCCTTCAGCCCGTCAAACCCCCGGCGGTCCTGCAGCGCCCGCACCAGGCGGTCGGCCACGCCCTGGTTCCGGTAGGAAGGGTGCACCGCAATTTCCAGCACGCCGCTGTGGTCCGGTTCTTCCACCACGACGGCGAATCCCGCCAGGTCCTGGCCCGTGGCAGGATCCGAGTCCTCGTCCGGGGCATACAGCGCCAGGGTCAGCAGCGAATGGTCTGCAGAATCGCCGGCGCGCATGGTCACCAGTGTCTGCTCGGAGATCGAGGGGTTGCCGTCGGACTCTTCGGCCGCAACCAGGAGGTCGCGGCAGTCCTTCAGGAGTTGCCGGTCAACCCCGCCTTGGACAACATGGACGGGCCATTTCTCGGGGTGCGCTGGAGTCATGAAGCTAGGCTACGGGATCAGGGACCGGTGGCTCAGGCTTCGGTCAGTTCGTCTTCCTGCTGCCGCACCAGGGTCAGCCGGTAGCCGACGTTCCGCACGGTGCTGATGAGGTTCTCGTGGTCGGCGCCCAGCTTGGCGCGCAGGCGCCGGACGTGGACGTCAACGGTGCGGGTGCCGCCGTAGTAGTCGTAGCCCCACACCTCGGTCAGCAGCTGCTGCCGGGTGAAGACGCGCCCTGGGTGCTGGGCCAGGTATTTGAGGAGCTCGAATTCCTTGAACGTCAGGTTCAGGGGTGCGCCGTTAACCCTGGCGGTGTAGCTGGCTTCGTCGATGACGACGCCGGCGGCACGAATTTCGCTGGGGGCATCGTCCTGGTCCGGGACGGCGCGGGCCACCGAGAGCCTGATACGCGCTTCAACCTCAGCGGGGCCGGCGGAATCCAGGACGATGTCGTCCACTGCCCAGGCCGACGAAACAGCGGCCATGCCGCCTTCAGTCAGGATCAGGACCAGCGGTGCGCTGAGGCCGGTGGCCTTCAAAAGCTGGGTGAGGGAACGGGCGCCCACAAGGTCTTTGCGCGCATCCAGCAGGACGATGTCGCAAGGGTCCGTTTCGAGGAGGGCGGTGGGCTCCGCAGGGAGGATGTGCACGCGGTGGTTCAGCAGTTCCAGGGCAGGCAGGATGTCTACCGACGAGCCGGTGCTGTTCGTCAAGAGCAGGATGTGCGACATTGTTCCTCCATGGGCTGTCCGCGCATCATCGGGCGACTGAGCTGATGCTTGAGTATACCCGGCAGGTCCTCCCGAACCAGAGATTCCTGCCCCCCAACAGTACGTTTTGCGACATATGCCGTTCATATAGGGCAGGATTGGGCGGGGGCGGACGTGCCCTTCGAAGGGGCGGTTCCACGCCTAGTGCCAATGCCAGGACGGGATGACAGCGCAGTGAGTGCAGTAACGATTCACAGGCCGGTTTCCATATGACGGCGGACCTGCAGGCGCCTGCGCGCTCACTCGGTTCGTGGGCCATCGGTGTGGTCGGCATCGCCGGCCTGGTTGCCATCATCGCCGGCGTTTATATCTCCCGTGAAGCTCTGGCGGCAGTGGCCGTATTGATTGCCTTCGCGGTGGGGATCGGCTGGCCGCATTTCCTCCGGATTCCGGCCAAGAAGACCCTCGCGGCGGTCATCGCCCTGCCCGGTGCGGGGTCCGCCCTGGCCGCCTTGTGGGCGCCTGCTCCGGGCTACCTGGACTGGACCCCCGGTTTCGTGGCGGTGGGCATGATGGCCGTCTTCGTAGTGCAGCTCATCCGCGGTACGGGCCAGGCGCAGCGGCTGGAGTCCACTCTGGGCTGCTGCGTGGGCGTGCTGCTGTCCTGCCTGGGTGCGGGGTGGGTTGCCGGCGCCCGGTTCAACGGCGTCCGCGAGATGCTGCTGGTGGCCGCGATCAGCGCAGCAGTGGCCCTGCTTGCCGGGCTGATCCGCTGGCCTGATAACGTCATCGCCCCGCTGTGCATCGTCCTTGCCGGGCTGGCAGGCCCGCTTGCCGGGCTGGTCCTCTCAGACATCGCCGTCCTGCCGGCTGCCATTTTCGGCGTGGTGGTGGGGGCGGTCCTCGCCAGCTTCCGGCGACTGGTTACGCTGCGGGGTGCGCCACTGAACTTTGCAGCGGCCCTTGGCATGGGCCTGGCGCCTGTCTCGGCCGTCGGCTCGCTCGCCTACTTCATAGACAAACTACTCATCTTCTGACGGGTTAGGATGGCATCATGTCCGTACTTGCATTTGAAATCTTCTTCCTTGTCCTGCTCGGCATCGCGAGCCTGTCCATGGCCTGGTTCGCCGGTTTTGTGGTCTACCGCCTCTTCAAGGGCCAGAAGTAGACCAGCCTTCCGATCCCGCAGTTTCTCGAGGTAAACGCCGTGCCCATTGAGATTCCCACAGATCTGACTCCGGAACTTGTTCCCCTTTCCTGGCTCATTGGTGAGTGGGAAGGCCGTGGCCGCCTGGGCACCGGGGACGAGGATTCCGATCATTTCCTGCAGCATGTCTCCTTCACCCACAACGGCCTGCCGTATCTGCAGTACCGGGCGGAGAGCTGGCTGACGGACGACGACGGCACGCGCCTGCGGCCCCTCACGGTTGAGACCGGTTTCTGGGCGCTGGAGCGCAAGCAGCTTGATGCCGACGGCGGTCCCGGCCTGGTGCCCGCGGACATCGTTCCTGCGCTCAAGAGCGCCGACGAAGTGGAAGCCCTGCGCAACGGTGAGGGAGGCTTCGACATTTCGGTGTCCATCTCCCACCCCGGCGGCATCTCGGAGCTGTACTACGGCCAGATCAAGGGCCCGCAGATCCAGCTCACCACCGACATGGTGATGCGCGGCAGCCACTCCAAGGATTACAGCGCCGCCACCCGGATCTTCGGACTGGTGGACGGCAACCTGTTGTGGCGGTGGGACGTCGCAACGGGAGGGGATGCGGGCAAGGGCCTAGAAGCCCACGCCTCGGCGTTCCTGGCACGGGTTCCATAACCAGAAGGATCACCAGCAGGGAGCGGCGCCGTGGCAAATGAAGGTACATCCGGAAACTACAGCGATCTCAAGGCTGTCTTCTTCAACGGCACGCTCAAGAGGTCGCCGCAAACCTCCAATACTGACGGCCTGATCAACATCAGCCGGCTGATCATGGAGAAGCAGGGCGTCAGCACCCGGGTGATCCGCACGGTGGACCACGACATCGCCAGCGGGGTCTACCCGGACATGACCCAGTACGGCTGGGCCACCGACGAATGGCCGGAGCTCTACCCCGCCGTCCAGGATGCCGACATCGTGGTGGTGGCCGGCCCCATCTGGCTGGGAGACAACTCATCGCAGACCAAGAAGCTGATTGAACGCCTCTACGCCCATTCCGGTGAGCTCAACAGCAAGGGCCAGTGGGCGTTCTATCCCAAAGTGGGCGGTTGCCTGATCACGGGCAACGAGGACGGCATCAAGCACTGCGCCATGAATGTCCTCTACAGCCTGCAGCACATCGGTTTCAGCATTCCGCCGCAGGCCGACGCCGGGTGGATCGGGCCCGTGGGCCCCGGCCCCAGCTACCTTGACGAGGGCTCAGGCGGACCGGAAAGCGACTTCACCAACCGGAACACCACCTTCATGACGTGGAACCTCCTGCACCTGGCCCGGACCCTCAAGGACGCCGGCGGGTACCCTGCTTACGGCAACCTGCCCAAGGAATGGACCGCCGGGACCCGGTTCGACTTCGAAAACCCCGAGTACCGGTAAACATTTAACCGCTCCGCAATCCCCGCAGTCCAGGCCATGGATTAGACGCGCCGGGACGGCGTTTCAAATTCCGGCGACAAAGCGGAATACAGACTGACTGAAGGACGTTCTCCCCAATATGACTACTCCCAGCCCCCTTTTGTCGCGCCCCGGAGCTGTCGAGGCCGCCGGTGCGGACGCCGGCGTCGCAGCCCACTACGGTGAGCCCCTCCGGGAGCAGCGTGCCCTCGCGGCCGGAACCGCCGTCGTCGACCTCTCCTCCCGCGGAGTTGTCACCGTCACCGGGCCGGACCGGCTGAGCTGGCTGAACACGCTGTCATCCCAGCAGGTGACGGCCCTCCAGCCGGGGGAGTCGAGCGAACTGCTCCTCCTGAGCGTTCAGGGGCGCATCGAGTTTGACGCGCGCATTGTTGACGACGGCGGCACCGCCTGGCTGATTGTCGAAGGCGCCGAGGCCGGCCCGCTGGCTGAGTACCTCAACAGGATGAAGTTCATGCTCCGGGTGGACATCGCCGACGCCTCGGCCGACTGGGCGGTGGTGGGCAGCACCGCCGCCGTGCCGGAGTGGGCCTCGCTGGTGGCCTGGCAGGACCCGTGGCCGCATGTCTCTGCCGGCGGCTACTCGTACGCCACCGTTGCCGAGGAGAACCATCCCGGGCTGGAACGGCCGTGGTTCGAGTACCTTGTCCCCGCCGCCGAATTGGAACAGATGGTGGCGGACCGGCCGCTGGCCGGAGTCATGTCGTCCGAGGCGCTGCGCATCGCTGCCTGGCGTCCCCGGATCGGTGCCGAAACCGATGACAGGACGATTCCGCATGAACTGGACCTGCTCCGTACCGCAGTCCACCTGGCCAAAGGCTGCTACAAGGGCCAGGAAACCATCGCCCGCGTCCACAACCTGGGGCACCCGCCGCGGCGCCTCGTGTTCCTGCAGCTGGACGGTTCGCAGCACACACTCCCGGCCGCCGGAAGCGTGGTCCTTGCCGGCGACCGCAAAGTGGGGGCCGTCACGTCCGTGGCGCAGCACTACGAAATGGGGCCGGTGGCACTGGCGGTCATAAAGCGGTCCGTAGCGCCGGATGAAATACTGACGGTCCTGGACGGGGACGAGCCGTACACCGCCGGACAGGAACTCATCGTTGCCCCCGACGCCGGCCAGGTGGTGGGGCGCCAGACCGGATTCCTTAGGGGGCCACGCGCATGACAGAACACGGAAACGCCACGCCGGCGCAGCACGCCGCGGCAGGCGAGGCCGGGGAGGCAGGAGCAGGGCAGGACGACGACGCCGTCGCCTTGGCCCACAGCCTCTTCCAGGCAGCCCGGGACGGGAACACCGAGATGCTCCGCGCATACCTCGGCGCCGGCGCTCCCGCCACCCTCACCAATGCCGCCGGAGATTCGCTCCTGATGCTGGCTGCCTACCACGGCCACGCCGACACGGTGCGCCTGGTGCTCGAACACGGAGCCGAGGCAAACACCGCCAATGACCGCGGCCAGACGCCACTGGCCGGTGCGGCGTTCAAGGGGTACACGGACGTAGCCCGGGTCCTGCTGGATGCCGGCGCAGATCCCGACGCCGGAGCGCCATCGGCACGCGCGGCCGCCCAAATGTTTGCCCGCCAGGAGATCCTCGACCTCCTGGGCTGAGCCCCCGGGTCCGCCCGGCAACCACAAAATGACTCTGAAGGATGACCGGATGGAAAACGTAGAAAAGCCCTGGGCGGCGCTGTGGTCGCTGGTGATCGGGTTCTTCATGATCCTGATCGACAGCACCATCGTGTCCGTGGCCAACCCGCGGATCATGGAGGGCCTGGGCGCCGACATCAACTCCGTGATCTGGGTGACCAGCGCCTATCTGCTGGCCTACGCAGTTCCGCTGCTGATCACGGGCAGGCTGGGCGACCGCTTCGGGCCCAAGAAGCTGTACCTGCTTGGCCTGGTGGTCTTTACCCTGGCCTCGCTGTGGTGCGGCCTGGCCCAGGACGTGGAGACCCTCATCGCCGCCCGGGTGCTCCAGGGCCTCGGCGCCGCAGTAATGACGCCGCAGACCATGGCCGTCATCACCCGCATTTTCCCGCCGGACCGCCGGGGTGCCGCCATGGCCATCTGGGGCGCCACCGCCGGCATGGCCACACTGGTGGGCCCGATCCTGGGCGGCGTCCTGGTGGACAGCCTGGGCTGGGAGTGGATCTTCTTCATCAACGTTCCCATCGGCGTCGTGGGGTTCATCCTTGCGGTACGGAACGTACCCGCATTGAGCACCCACCCGCACCGGTTCGACATTCCCGGTGTGCTGCTCAGTGCCATCGGGGTCTTCCTGCTGGTCTTCGGAATCCAGGAAGGCGAGACGTACAACTGGGGAACCATCGCCGGACCCATCAGCGTCTGGTCGCTGATCATCGCCGGGATCGTAGTGCTCGCCGGATTCGTCGCCTGGCAGCGTTTCAACAAGGGCGAGCCGCTGCTGCCGCTGGGACTGTTCCGCGACCGGAACTTTTCGCTGGCCAACCTGGGAATCACCATGGTGGGGTTCACGGTGACGTCCTTCGGGCTGCCGCTGATCTTCTACTACCAGATGGTCCGCGGCCTGACACCCACCCAGTCAGCTCTGCTGATGGTGCCCATGGCGCTGATCTCGGGTGGCATGGCCCCCGTGGTGGGGAAGATCGTGGACCGGGTAAACCCGAAATACCTGGCAACTGCGGGCCTGACACTCATGGCAGTGGCTCTGGTGTGGAACGGATTGCTGATGCAGCCGGACACCCCCATCCTGCTGTTCCTGCTTCCCAGCGCTGTTCTCGGCTTCGCCAACGCCGGCATCTGGGCGCCCCTGAGCACCACGGCCACCAGGAACCTGCCGCCGCGGCAGGCGGGCGCCGGCTCCGGCGTCTACAACACCACCCGCCAGTTCGGCGCGGTCCTGGGCAGCGCTGCCATCGCTGTCCTGATTCAGTCGCGGCTGGCGGCTGAGCTCCCGGCGGGCCCCGGCGGCCAGGCCGGCGGGGCCGGCGAAGGCATGGCCATGGGCGGTTCGCTGCCGGAATTCCTGCACGCAGGATTTTCGACGGCGATGGCGCAGTCCATCCTGCTTCCCGCCGCTGTGGTGCTGGCCGGGGCAGTAGTGGTGCTGTTCTTCGCCAAGCCCAAGCCCATTCAGGGGTGGGGCGCCGCTGAAGGGTCCGCTCCCTCAGCCAAGGTTGACGCTGGTCTGGATTCCGCCGGCTGACAAGCCGAGGCGGCGGGCCAGCGCCAGCGATCCTGTGTTGCTGACGTCCGCCCGCCACTGCAGCGTCAGCCCGGCGGCCAGGGCCTCGTGGGATGCGATGGAAGCGGCCAGCGTTCCCAGCCCGCGGCGCCGCCACTCCGGATCCACCAGGACCCCCAGGTGGGCCAGCAGTCCTTCCCACTCTGTGTAGGCGCCGCAGGCCAGGGGGACCCGCCTGCCGTCGAGCTCGTGGACGATGGTGAAGCGGTTCTCAAGGTCGGAGAGCCCCACCTCGTTGACGTCGTCCGGCGGGCAGCGGCCCTCCAGTTCAATCGCTTCGGCGTTACCGTGTGACACAGTCATTTCTTCGGAGGGCTGCTGCAGCGGCAGGTCGTCGGCGAAGAACAGCGCCGCGGCGCCGAGGCCGTACCCGCCACGGTCCCGGGTCAGCGTCAACAGGGTGACGTGCTGCGCCATGTCCGCATCGGGGATCTCCGCGGCCGCATCGATGACGTCCTGCGGCCCCACCAGCACGGAACTGCCGAAGAGCCTGACGAACTCCACCGTGGCGGCCGAGTCATCGGCCCGGACGATGCGTTCTCCGGAGGCAAGTGCTGAGCCGAAAGCGTCGTCGTCGAGGCCCAGGCGGCGGGCCCAGGCCAGCTGGATGATGGCGGCAGAGCCGGGATCGAGTGTCATGGTCCCAGCCTAGGGCGCCGGCGGCTGTCCCGGCCGGACATCATCCCCGGCCGGGCACTGCGCTGTGCCTAGCCGAAGAGGACTGCGGCTTCGTCGTACCGGTTCTGCGGCACGGTCTTGAGCTGGCCCAGGGCTTCCTCGAAGGCGACGTGCTGGATGTCGGTGCCCTTGAGCGCCACCATGGTGCCCCAGAAGCCCTCAACCACGGAGTCGATGGCGGCCATGCCCAGGCGCGTGGCGAGGACGCGGTCGAAGGCCGAGGGGACGCCGCCGCGCTGGATGTGGCCCAGGATGGTGGCGCGGGTTTCGATGCCGGTACGGGCTTCCAGTTCGGGCGCGAGCTGGTCGGCGATGCCGCCCAGGCGGGGCCGGCCGAACGTGTCCAGGCCGCGCTCGGAGTGCGGGGATTCCATGTGCTCGGGCACGAACCCTTCGGCCACCACCACCAGCGGCGCGCGGCCGCGGGCGTGGGCTTCGTTTACCCAGTCGGTGATCTGCTCGATGCTGACCTTCTGCTCCGGAATGAGGATGGCGTGGGCGCCGGCCGCCATGCCGGCGTGCAGGGCAATCCAGCCCACGTGCCGGCCCATGACCTCGGCGATCATGCAGCGGTGGTGGGATTCGCCGGTGGTCCGGAGCCGGTCGATGGCCTCGGTGGCGATCTGTACGGCGGTGTCGAAGCCGAAGGTGTAGTCGGTGGCGTCGAGGTCGTTGTCCACGGTCTTGGGGACGCCCACGATCTTCAGTCCGGCGTCGGTCAGGCGCTTGGCCGCGGCGAGGGTTCCCTCACCGCCGATGGCGATGATCGCGTCGATGCCGAGGCGGTCCATGTGGGCTTTGATGACCTCGGGGCCGCCGCCGTTTTCGAACGGGTTGGTGCGGGACGTGCCCAGGATGGTGCCGCCCTGCTTGGCGATGCCGCGCACCATGGTGCGGGGGATGTCGATGATGTCGCCCTCCACCACGCCGCGCCAGCCGTCGAGGAATCCGACGAACTCGTGGCCGTGGATGGCGATACCCTTCAGCACGGCGCCGCGGATGACCGCGTTCAGTCCGGGGCAGTCGCCACCGCTGGTGAGGATTCCAATTTTCATGTTTCGGCTCAAATCCTGGAAGAGGGTCTACTGGCAGAGCGCCACGCTGAGCTCACCTAGAAGTGTAGTGGGAGGTGTGGGGTACGACACAAACCCGTTACACGCGGTACACCGCCTGCATGGGCGCCGGCCGGGCACGGCAAAGGCTCCCGCCGTAGTAAACGGCGGGAGCCTTCGGATGTCACCAGCGGGGTCAGCTGAGGGACCGGCGCTCCAGGAATGCCTGCAGCGGAATCACGTTCCGCTGGTCCGGAAGGATGCCCCACGCCAGGAGGTAGAAAACCACCGCGGGTCCGGGGAGGAGGCAGAACACGAGGAACGCGATGCGGACAAAGGCCACGTCCACGTTCGTTTTAGCGGCGATCCCGCCCAGGACGCCACCCACCCAGCGCTGCGGGCCGCGTTGCAGGCCGAAGCCCCTGACGATGCTGAAAAACTTGTCCATGGTTCAAGACTTCCCTGTTGTCGGTTGGTTGTCACGTTTCCGGGCGGAAAGGAGGCCGCCCACCACCAGTGCGGCGCCGGCTCCGATCATGAGCCCGATCAGGACGTACGTGGCGTTGAGGGTCACGATGCCCAGCTGGGCAACGATGATCAGGGCGGCGAGGGCCAGGACGATCAGGCCCCACACCACCGTCCCCACCCTCGTGGTGGAGGTACCGGCAGGGTCTGAGCCCGCCGTCGTCGTGCTGTCCGGGTAGTAGCCGCTGCGGCCCGTGGGATCCGGTGCCGGGTTACTGGTGCTCATCTCAATTGCCTTCCTGGATGGTGACGTTGCTGAAGGTGCCGTCGATCTGGACCACCAGATGGCTGCCGGGCCGGTCGGAGTTATAGGTGCTTTCCCGGGTGGTGGTTCCGCCGCGCTGGCCCGAGGCCTCGTTGAGGTTGCCCATGGTCATGTCCGCCTTGATGTCCACGGGGACGTCCTCCGGGATCACCACGGTCACGTTGCTCGCGGTGATGTCCAGGGGAATCACGACGTCGGAGCGCAGCGGGGTGCCTCCGGCGAGGTTTGTCAGGTCCACGGTTCCGCGTCCCGCGGTGATGTCGAAGCCGCGCGTGGCTTCCGTGATGCTGGCCGGTGCCCAGTCCACCTGCTGGAAGCGCATCCTGTCGCCGTTGCCCACCACGTTGTACACGCCGCCCGCTACCAGCGCCACCACGGCGAAGAAGCTCAGGATGCCGGCGGTCCTGCCGCGCAGGCCGGCGATGAGGATGCCGAGGCCCAGGACGGCTGCGGCGCTGGCCCAGACGATGGCGTTGGCGGAGTCGCCCAGGTCGATGACGTTGGTGACGTCGAGTGCCTTGAGGCCGCCGCCCACCAGCAGTGCCGATCCGGCGGCGACGGCCACTGCAGGAGCGCCGGGCCCGGCCGGCCGTGGTTTCGGGGTGCGCTGCGGTGCGGGGGCGCCGCCGTAGGGGCCACCGCCCTGGAATCCGCCGCCGGCACCGGAGCCACCGCCGGAGTAGGAGCCACTGCCGGAATAGCTGCTGCCACCGTAGTCAGGCATGGAGGGCGAAGCCGGGCCTGCTCCATACGAGGTGCCCGTGGAGGAGAACGGCGCGGTCCCCGGATCTCCGGCTGCGTAGGCGGTACCTGAGGTGCCAGCTGCCCCCGGCGTCCCGTAGGCGCCGGGGGTGCCGTAAGCGGCCACGTGCGGGGAGGCCATCGCGGGCCGGCCCGCCTTGTTGCGCTGCGAGAGGTAGTAGATGAGGTAGATGGCGCCGCCCACCCAGAAGACCGTCCAGAGGAAGCCGCCGAAGCCGTTGTGCGACCAGCCCCAGAAGCCGCCGCCCAGTCCGGTGAGGCCCAGGATCGTGGCGATCAGGGACCCTGTCATCCCGGTGGTCCACCGGCCCGCGGCGGCCTCCTGGACGTGGATCCGCCCGTCGGGCTCCGGGAGCAGCGCCCATGCGAGGCCGTACACCAGCACGCCGATGCCGGCGAACAGGGTCAGGACGATGAAGACGCCGCGGATGATCAGCGGGTCTACGCCCAGCTTCTGCGCGATGCCGCTGGAGACGCCGCCGATCCACCGGTCACGGCCACGCTGGATGCCATGGCCGCGGATCCAGGAGAAGAAATCGGCTTCGCCCGGGGCGGCGTGTGCGGTGCCGGGACGCCCTGTGTACGCCTGTCCGGCCCCGGGGAGGTCGGCATCGGGGAGACCAGCGCCGGGGACCTCGGTACGGGGCAGTTCAGTGCCGGGCTGGCCTGCAGATTGCTGGCTGGATTCGGAGGCCCGCAGGCCCTCGGACGGGTCCGGCGTGGTCGGCGCGGACGGCAGGGGTTCGGTGGGCCGCGGTGCGCCGGGCAGAGGCTCGGTGGGCTGGCCGTCGTCGGGGAGGGGGGTCTGCGAGTTCATACCTCAATCCTTCCGCCCAGCCCCGTCTGCGCTCTACTGGGGGATACCCTGAGCGGTCCCTGAGTTGCCCCCGGTTCCCGCCGGATCCGGGTCCGGGAAACCCTGATCCATGCTTGGATTGACCCATGACAACCGTCCCCGCCAGGCCCCCTTTGGCCCGCAGCAGCGACCGCGTGATTGCCGGTGTCTGCTCGGGCCTGGCCGTACATCTGGGCTGGCCGGTGAAGAACGTCAGGGTAGGCATGGCGCTGGCAACGCTCGCGGGCGGGGCCGGCCTCGTCTTTTACGCGTGGCTGTGGATCATGGTTCCCACCGCGGATGAGGCCGCCCGGCGCAATGCCCGGCGGCCGGCGTCGCCCATTGCCCCTGCGGTGAGCCAGGCACCGGCGGCCGCCGCGTCCAACATACCTCCGTCGTCGCTTCCTGCTCCACCCGGCCCGGCACCCTTTGGCCAGCCACCGTTTGGCACGGCAGCCTTCAGCCAAGTGCCATTGAGCCCGCCACCCTCGAATCAGAAATCCTGGAGCCAGGCGTCCGACGGCGGCGCTCCCCAAGGCGCGGACCGCCCGGGACCGCACCGCCTGCCAAGGCAGGCCGAAGCGCCATGGTTCCGCTGGCAGAGCATGAAGTACGGCAAGGAAATCCTCCTCGGCTGCGGGCTGCTGCTGGTGGCCGGCATCATGATCGCGCAGTTGCTTGGCGTCGATGTGCCGCTGGGAACACTTATCCCTGCCGCCGCCGTCCTGGGCGGCGCGTCCATCGCATGGATGCAGCTGGATGAAACGCGGCGGGCCGGGCTGGTGGATAAGACCAAGGCGGACCAGGCCGGCGGCTGGGCGCGGCTCGCGGCCGGACTGGCGCTGGTGGTCGCCGGGGTGCTGGTGATGGTGTCCGGTTCCGGCTCCTGGGAGCAGACTTGGCTGGCGCTGCTGGCCTCCGTCGCGGTCCTGGGCGGCGTGGTACTGGTCCTGTTGCCGTGGGCGCTGAAGTTCTGGCGGGATTTGGAGACGGAGCGTGCCGGCAGGATCCGGGAGACCGAACGCGCCGAGATTGCCGCGCACCTGCACGATTCGGTGCTGCAGACGCTCGCCCTGATCCAGCGCCGGGCCGGCAGCGAGCACGATGTTGTCCGGCTGGCCCGGGCGCAGGAACGCGAGCTCCGCGGCTGGCTGTTCCAGGACCCCGGCAGGGAAGCAGGCCAGCTTTCGGACCGGATCAAGGCCGTCGCAGCCGAGGTGGAAGACCTCCTGGGCAACGCCGTGGAGGTGGTCAGCGTCGGCGATGCCGCCATGACCGAAGGGCACGAAGCCATGGTCCAAGCAGGCCGGGAAGCCATGCTGAACGCCTCCCGGCACGGAGGGGGCGCCGTCTCCGTGTACCTCGAAGCATCGGACGGCCAGGCCGAAATTTTCATCAAGGACCGCGGTCCAGGGTTCGAACTGGCCGATGTGCCCGAGGACCGGCTGGGCGTGCGGGAGTCCATCATCGGCAGGATGAAGCGGCACGGCGGATCGGCTGCCATCCTCAGCACCGGGGAAGGCACGGAGGTCCGCCTCCGGCTGCCCGCTGCAAGCACGGACAATGTGGAAGGAAAGTCATGAACGTCAACCAGGGGGCAGCCGCGCAGGCCGCCAGCTCCGTCCGCGTGGTCATCGTGGACGACCACGCCATCTTCCGTTCCGGGCTCAAAGCCGATCTCGATGCCAGCATCCACGTGGTGGGGGAGGCGGCCACCGTGGAGCAGGCCATTGCCGTCATCGCCGAACAGCGGCCCGACGTCGTGTTGCTGGACGTGCACCTTCCCGGCGGGTTGGGAGGCGGCGGGCGTGAGGTCATCGCAGGGTCGGTTCCGCTGCTGGGCGCCACCCGTTTCCTGGCCCTCAGCGTGTCCGATGCTGCGGAGGATGTCGTGGCAGTGATCCGGGCGGGAGCCAGGGGCTACGTCACCA
Source organism: Pseudarthrobacter equi (assembly GCF_900105535.1). Taxonomy (NCBI): domain Bacteria; kingdom Bacillati; phylum Actinomycetota; class Actinomycetes; order Micrococcales; family Micrococcaceae; genus Pseudarthrobacter; species Pseudarthrobacter equi. The sequence continues at coordinate 3,439,283 of NZ_LT629779.1, read as the reverse complement.
AGACCATCTCCGGGGCCGAGATCACCGACGCAGTGTTCAGGGTTGCCGGCGGGGACGCCGTCTTCTCACCGCGCCTGGCAGGGTTCGTTCTGGATGCTTTCGGGACCGCTCCGGCGGACATCGCCGACGACGAGCTGGACAAGCTCTCCGCCCGCGAGCTTGAGGTCATGCGCCTGATCGCCCGCGGGTACAGCTACAAGGAGGTGGCCAAGGAGCTCTTCATCAGCATCAAGACGGTGGAAACCCACGTTTCCGCCGTCCTGCGGAAGCTCCAGCTCTCCAGCCGGCACGAACTCACCAAGTGGGCCGCAGAGCGCCGCCTCCTCTAACCCAACGCGCGCTCACATCATGTGGTTATTCCGTCAACGCGCGCTCACTTCCGGCGGGATAAAAGCAAACGCCCGCTCACTCTCTTGAGAAGAGTGAGCGGGCGTTTGGGTTTATGACACCAAAAGTGAGCGGGCGTTTACTGGGCCTTGCCGAGGAAATCCTGCAGGCGCTGCACGCCGGTGGCGAGGTCGTCGTCGCCCAGGGCGTAGGAGAGGCGCAGGAAGCCGGACGGGCCGAACGCCTCGCCCGGAACCACTGCCACTTCCACCTCGTCCAGGATCAGGGACGCCAGCTCAGCCGAGGTCTGCGGCGTGGCGGTGCCGGCGGCCGTGGGGAACTCCTTGCCCAGCAGCCCGCGGACGTCCGCGTATACGTAGAAGGCGCCCTTCGGCGTCGGGCATTCCACGCCTTCAATGGCGTTGAGACCGGCCACGATCGCTTTCCGGCGGCGGTCGAAGGCCACCTTCATCTCATCGACAGCGGTCAGCGGGCCGGAGACGGCGGCGAGGGCGGCGATCTGCGGAATGTTCGACACGTTGGAGGTGGCGTGCGACTGCAGGTTCGTGGCGGCCTTAATGACATCCGCCGGGCCGATCATCCAGCCGACGCGCCATCCGGTCATGGCATAGGTCTTGGCCACACCGTTGAGGATGACCACCTTGTCGCCGAGTTCGGGAACGGCCGTGGCGATGGAGGTGAACGGAACGCCGTCGTAGGTCAGGTGCTCGTAGATCTCATCGGTGACCACCCAGATGCCCTTCGACGCTGCCCACTTGCCGATCTCGGCCACCTGCTCAGGGGAGTAGACGGCGCCGGTGGGGTTCGACGGCGAGACGAACAGGAGGATTTTGGTCCGGTCCGTCACGGCTGCTTCGAGCTGCTCGACAGTCACCAGGTAGCCCTGCTCCGGCCCCGCAAAAACCTCGACGGGCACGCCGCCGGCCAGCCGGATTGCTTCAGGGTAGGTGGTCCAGAACGGGGCGGGGACAATGACCTCGTCGCCGGGATCCACCAGGGTGGCGAACGTGTTGTAGACGGCCTGCTTGCCGCCGTTGGTCACCAGCACCTGGGAGGGGTCGACGGCGTATCCGGAGTCCCGGAGCGTCTTCTCGGCGATGGCCTTCTTCAGTTCGGGAAGCCCGCCTGCGGGGGAGTAGCGGTGGTACTTCGGCTGCCCGGCGGCCTCAATGGCAGCCTGGACGATGTAGTCCGGGGTGGGGAAATCCGGCTCGCCTGCGCCGAAGCCAATCACCGGACGCCCAGCAGCCTTCAGCGCTTTCGCCTTGGCATCAACGGCCAGGGTGGCGGATTCGGCAATTGCGGATATGCGCTGGGAAACGCGGGCGGCAGACATGGCAGGTCCGTTCTACGCTTGCAGCCGGATGGCTGGAATGTGGGATTCGACGTTTTCTACTCTATGCTGTTCACCGGACCCTCCGGGGTGCCGGATGTGAAATGTGACTGGCCCGCCAGGCACGGACACACCGGCTTGCGGAGAGGCTGGAACGGGTCGGTTTTACGAACGCGAAGATGTTGCCGTAGACTGATTCACCGGTGTTGAAACACAGATGATGGCGTGCGCCCCAGTGAAAGCTGGTGAATCGCCGTTGCTGGTTGGTTTTCACTCCATAGGGTAGTGGCGCAATTGGTAGCGCAGCGGTCTCCAAAACCGCAGGTTGCAGGTTCGAGTCCTGTCTGCCCTGCGCAAGCTGCCCCGGATTATAAATCCGGGGCAAGCGCAGCAACCATGGTTCTGATCAGGGCCGGGTAATCCACCATTGCAAAGATGAGCGAGGACCAGGTGACCGAAACAGCTGCCAGCAGCTCCAAGGGCCGCCCAGCTAAGAAGGATGCCAAGGCAAACATCTTCGCCCGTATTGCACTTTTCGTCCGCCAGATCATCGGCGAACTGAAGAAGGTCGTTGCCCCCACCCGCAAGGAACTGATCAACTACACGCTCGTGGTGCTGGTGTTCGTGGCCATCATGATGGTCATCGTCAGCCTGCTGGACATCGGTTTTGGAACTGCTGTCGGCTGGCTCTTCGGCGGGACAGGCCCCACGGACAACTAAGGCTGCAGGGTCCGCAGGCTGCGCGCTCCATCCGGGAAACCGGAGGGGAGCGCCGGTGTGCGGAATTGAGCCATTTAAATAGGCATGTTAGGCAATGAGGAAGCAGGAGACCAAGTGTCTGAGCAGGAGCTCGAGGTAACCGGGACTGAGCAGGAAGAGGCCGTGGACATCACCGCAGAAATCGGTGAAGAGTCTGAGGTTGAGTCCTCTGCGCCCGAATCCGATGACGCCGATGCCGACGCGGAGGCTGACAGCGACGCAGAGTCCGGCGATGCCGACGCGGAGGCTGACAGCGACGCAGAGTCCGGCGATGCCGACGCTGACGCCCTCGCCGCCGCGGCAGCCGCCGCTGCCGTTGACCCGGCAGATGAATTCAAGGCCAAGCTGCGCCGCCAGGAAGGTGACTGGTACGTCATCCACTCCTACGCCGGTTACGAAAACCGCGTGAAGGCAAACCTTGAGACCCGCATCCAGACCCTGGACATGGAAGATTACATCTTCGAGATCCAGGTGCCCATGGAAGAGGTCGTCGAGATCAAGAATGCCCAGCGCAAGGTCATCAACCGCGTTCGTATTCCCGGCTACGTCCTGGTCCGCATGGACCTGACCGACGCCTCCTGGGGCGCCGTCCGCCACACTCCCGGTGTCACCGGCTTCGTGGGCAACGCCCACAACCCCGTGCCGCTGCGCCTCGATGAGGTCTTCTCCATGCTCGCGCCGGTCTTCGAAGAAGAGCAGGCCGAGAAGGGCAAGCCGGTCAACAAGCAGCACCAGGCTCCGGTGGACGTCGACTTCGAGGTCGGCGAGTCCGTCATCGTCAAGGAAGGCCCGTTCGAGACCCTTCCCGCCACGATCTCCGAGATCAAGGTCGAATCCCAGACCCTCGTGGTGCTGGTTTCCATCTTCGAGCGCGAAACGCCGGTCACCCTGGCGTTCAACCAGGTCACCAAGATCTGATTTTCCGAGAATTCGTTCCGGCGCCGCCCGCTTAGCGGCTCCGGAACGGCAGGCCGCCTTGCCATGGCGGCCAAAAACCTGGGCCACGCTCCTGTGCCCCAGGAAGTTATTGAGAGAAGGACCCTACATTGGCTCCCAAGAAGAAGGTCACCGGCCTCATCAAGCTGCAGATCCAGGCAGGTGCCGCTAACCCGGCCCCGCCGATCGGTCCTGCACTTGGTCAGCACGGCGTCAACATCATGGAATTCTGCAAGGCGTACAACGCTGCAACGGAAGCCCAGCGCGGCAACGTCATCCCCGTGGAAATCACCGTCTACGAGGACCGTTCCTTCACGTTCATCACCAAGACCCCGCCGGCTGCAGAGCTCATCAAGAAGGCTGCAGGCGTAGCCAAGGGTTCGGCTACCCCGCACACCGTCAAGGTTGCCAAGCTGACCCAGGCACAGGTCAACGAGATCGCCTCCACCAAGATGGAAGACCTCAACGCCACCAGCCTCGAAGGCGCAGCGAAGATCATCGCCGGCACTGCCCGCTCCATGGGTATCACCGTCGAGGGCTAATACCCCTACCGCCGCCTGACGCCGCGCATCAGCATGGCGCCGAGTGGCACTGCCGGAATTCCGGCACCACCAACAATTGAAATGCCGTTCATCCGGGACGAATAACCGTCCGGATCACCGGCTGTGGCAGGGCCCAGCGCGGTCCGCAGACCACAACTGCACAAGGAGAAAGAGCAGCATGGCAAAGCGCAGCAAAGCATATGAGGCAGCAGCCGCCAAGATCGACGCGGAGAAGTCCTACGCGCCGTTCGAGGCAGTGACCCTCGCCAAGGACACCAACCCGTCCAAGTTCGACGCCACCATCGAGGTTGCTTTCCGCCTCGGCGTGGATCCCCGCAAGGCTGACCAGATGGTCCGCGGTACGGTCAACCTGCCCCACGGCACCGGTAAGACCGCCCGCGTCCTGGTCTTCGCCACGGGCGACAAGGCCGAGGCAGCAATCGCAGCCGGCGCCGACTTCGTTGGCTCCGACGACCTGATCGAAAAGATCGCCGGCGGCTGGACCGACTTCGACGCCGCTGTTGCCACCCCTGACCTCATGGGCAAGGTTGGCCGCCTCGGTAAGGTTCTGGGTCCCCGCAACCTGATGCCGAACCCCAAGACCGGCACCGTGACCCCCGACGTCACCAAGGCTGTCAACGACATCAAGGGCGGCAAGATCGACTTCCGCGTCGACAAGCACTCCAACCTGCACTTCATCATCGGCAAGGTGTCGTTCGACGCCGTCAAGCTGGCTGAGAACTACGCAGCAGCACTGGAAGAGGTGCTTCGCCTGAAGCCTTCCGCTTCGAAGGGCCGCTACATCCAGAAGGCCACCGTTGCCACCACCTTCGGCCCCGGCATCTCCGTGGACCCGAACGTCACCAAGGTGCTCACCGAGGCCTAAGCCTTACAGATCATCTGCCCGGATTAGTCCGGAGCATTGAAAACCGCCCGGCGCGCATGCGCCGGGCGGTTTTTGCTTAACTTGTTCCCGCCTTCTGCCTAAGCTGGGGAAATGCCCGGGACACCGCTTCCCCTCCCGCCGGACGCGGTCGCCGCCGGTATCACCATCAGTCCCGTGGACATCCCCGTGCGGGAGAACCGAACGCAACCGCCCGGCGTCGTACCTTCCGAAGACTTCCGTGCATGCCATGCCCTGCGCGAAACCCACGAACTCTCCCTCTGGGGCAACCTGGACCGGTGCCCCACGCTGGCCGAGTCGCTGGAATTCTGGCGGGGGAACCAGTACGAGGAACGGCACCTGTTTCTGGCCAGCCGCGATGGCAGTCCTGCGGGGCTGTGCTCGGTGACCCTGCCGCTGCGGGAGAACACTGATACCGCGGGAATCGATGTGCTGGTCCACCCCGCCCAAAGGCGGCAGGGCGTTGGCCGCACGCTGCTGGAGTTCGCCGAAGCTCTGGCCCGCCGCCAGGGACGCACCTCATTGGACGGCTACCACGAGATCCCGCTGGACCGCGTCGGCACGGATGCGGCCATGCTGCCGGCGAAGTCCGGTTCAGGTGCGCTGCCCCTCGCCGACCCCGCTACCGCCTTTGCCTCAACGGCCGGCTACACGCTTGAACAGGTGGAACGGTCCAGCCGGCTGGACCTGCCCGTACCGTCAGGGTTGATGACCCGGCTTGAGGCCGAAGCCGCCGCCCGGGCCTCCGCCTACACAGTGGTTCTCTGGGACGATCAGTGCCCCGACGAATTTGTTGCCGGCTTCGCAGCGCTGAAGGAGACCATGAGCACCGATGTCCCCACTGCAGGCCTGGGCTGGGAACGGGAGGCCTGGGATCCGGCCCGGGTTCGTGACGAGGAGGCCACCATGGTCCGCGGCGGTGCGCAGTCCGTGGTGGCAGCGGCCCGGCACCGCGGGACGGGTGAACTGGTTGCCTACACGGTCCTGAACTGGCGTCCGGAAGTACCGGGATCCGCCACCCAGCAGGACACGCTGGTGGCCGGGCCGCACCGTGGGCACCGGCTGGGCATGCTGGTCAAAGCCGCAAACCTGGGCCGGGCGCAGGCCAGATGGCCTTCGGTCCGCTCGGTTTTGACGTGGAACGCCAGCGAAAACCAGCATATGCTTTCGATTAATATTGCGCTTGGATTCAGGCCTGCCGGCTATGAAGGGGAGTGGCAGAAACGGCTGGGATGATGCCCCGTATGGCAAAAGACGTGAAGATCGAGCAGCTCTGGATTCCTGACTCCCTTGAGGCGCCGGACGCTGCCGATTTCCTTGCCGCCCTCGAAGTGGGCCGGAAGGTCCGGATGGCCACCTGGGGGAGTGACGACCTTGCCTACGGTCCCCTCGAGAAGCTCCTGGAGTTTGAGGATCCGTACGAGCGGCAACTGATTCTCGTCGCCAAAGTGGACGGCGAAATAGTCGGCACCGTGGACATTGCCCTGCCCCTGACCGACCACCTGGACCTCGCGGAATTCACCCTGGACATACTGCCCGAATTCCAGCGGCAGGGCGTGGGGCGGCGGCTCCTGGAGGCCGCGGAGCAGCTGGCCCGCGGTGAGGGCCGCACCATGATCCTGGTGGATACCAACCATCCCGGCGCATCGCTGGATGAGTTTGAGCAGGCCCTCCTGGTGCCGGGAACCGGGCCGGGTTTCGTCCCGCTGGACAGCCGCGAGGTGGAGTTCGCGCAGAAGACCGGGTACACGCTCCAACACATCGAACAGTTCAGCGCCTGCATCCTGCCACTGGATTCGAAGCTTGTGGCGGACCTGCAGGCAGAGGCTGATGACGCCAACAACGGCCGCTACCGCCTGCACCACTGGACCGACCGCTGCACGGACCGCTGGCTTGAGGCCGTCGCGGTGCTCGAGAACCAGGCCGGCGCGGACGTCGACCCCGACCTTGACGTCCCCGTGGAGCAGGACATGGTGTTCGACGGCGGCATCCTGCGCGAGGCCGAGGACGTCGCCATTGCGCAGGGCCGGCGGACGGTGGTCACCGCCGTCGAGCACCTCGCCTCGGGCACGCTGGTGGGACTGACCACCATCACCGTGCTGGCGCACCGGGCCGACGTGGTGTTCCAGGACGACACGCTGGTGCTGCAGGAGCACCGGGGCAACAAGCTGGGCCTGCTGATCAAGGTCTCCAACATGGAGCGGCTCACCGAACAGTTCCCTGACGCGCGCGTCATCTACACCTGGAACGCTCCGGATAACAGGTACCTCCTCACCGTCAACCAGCAGCTCGGCTTCCGTATTGCCGGGGTGACCGGGATCTGGCAGAAAGAGCTGCCGAAGCTCCGTACCAGTACCAGCTGAGGGCCCGATTTGGCGTCCTGCCACGGGCTCCCGTAGACTTGGAGGACCAAAGACCGTCGGTTGTTGGAAATCCACTCTTTCGAGCATTGCTCAACTCTGCAGTTGTGCGCGGGAGATGAAGTGGCTTTCTGGACGAAGGACCCTGACATAGGGCGGCCGGCGCAGGTGAACGAAGCAACGCTCCATGGAAACATGTTGAGCCAAGCCCCGTGCATCTGCGCGGGGCGTTTTTAGTTTTAGCTCACCTGAGCGGGACCCTCGAATACCGGCACTATCCCCGGAAGGAGGGTTATGGCAACGCCTACCAAGGTTTCAGCAGTAGCTGAGATCACTAACGATTTCAAGGAATCGAACGCCGCTGTCCTGACCGAATACCGCGGGCTCACCGTTGCACAGCTCAAGCAGCTGCGTGTTTCTCTCGGCCAGGACACCAAGTTCGCGGTCGTCAAGAACACCCTGACCGCCATTGCAGCCAAGGAAGCCGGCGTCGAAGCATTCGACGGCCAGCTTGCCGGCCCCACTGCAATCGCGTTCATCAAGGGTGACGCAGTTGCCGCTGCCAAGAGCCTGACGGATTTTGCCAAAGCCAACAAGCAGCTGGTCATCAAGACCGGTTACTTCGAAGGCAAGGCACTGGACGCCAGCGAGGTCGCCGCACTGGCTGCCCTCGAGTCCCGTGAGCTGCAGCTCGCCAAGGTTGCAGGCATCCTCAAGGCTCCTGCTGCCGCAGCTGCACGCATCATCGATGCGCTGCGTCTCAAGCTTGAAGAAGAGAACGGTGCACCGGCAGCTGCCGAAGCGCCGGCCGCTGAAGAGTCTGCTGACTCTGCAGCTGAAGCAGCAGCCGAGGCACCCGCCGAGGCTCCCGCTGCAGAAGAGAACTAATTCTCTTCACCCCACCAGACTCCGGTGTCTGTCCGGCTCCGCGCCGTTCGGACACCACAACAGGAAGGACGCCTACCATGGCGAAGCTCAGCAACGAAGAGCTCATTGAAGCTTTCAAGGAACTGACCATCATCGAGCTCTCCGAGTTCGTCAAGCTCTTCGAAGAGACCTTCGAAGTAACCGCTGCTGCTGTAGCCGTTGCCGGCCCCGCCGCCGGTGGCGCTGCTGAAGAGGCTGAAGAGAAGACCGAATTCGACGTCGTTCTCGAGTCCGCTGGCGAAAAGAAGATCGCAGTGATCAAGGAAGTACGTGCCATCACTTCCCTGGGTCTGAAGGAAGCCAAGGACCTGGTTGACAGCGCACCCAAGGCTGTTCTCGAAGGCGCCACCAAGGAAGCTGCCGAGAAGGCCAAGGAGCAGCTCGAGGCTGCAGGCGCCAGCGTTACCGTCAAGTAACAACGGTTTCTCCACGAAAAACCCCGTCCCACTGCCTGGCAGTGGGGCGGGGTTTTTCTGCGTCCGGACCCCAACTGAGTAGCAGCAAGTGCCGTTATGAGCCCTCATAACGGCACTTGCTGCTACCTACATCGGGTCCGAGATGTCAGCGACGACGGCGCCGAGGGCGGACGTGAGTGCGTCGGCGTCGACGAATGCGCTGTAGCCGTGGGCGCCGGCACCCATCGATATCCGCCGCCCCGTGATGGTGGCGTCGGCGTACACAGGCCACGGGCTGGTGCTCCCCAGCGGGGTGATGGTTCCGCGTTCGTAGCCCGTTGCCTCGAGGGCGATGTCGGCCGGTGGCAGGGACAGCTTGTTGACGCCCACCAACTGCCGCAGCTTGGGCCAGGAGATCTGCCGGTCACCGGGTACCAGGGCGAACAGGAAGGTCCCGTCCTTGTGCTTCACCACCAGGGATTTGACGATGTCCGCCGGCATGATGCCGAGGATTCCGGCAGCCTCTTCGAGGCTCCTCGCCGCTGGCCGTTCCACCACCTCCACGTGCAGGCCCCGGGCCGCGGCGTCGGCCAGGAACCGTTCGCGTCCGACGCCGTCCGTTGCGTTTGCCGCATGGGCCGCCATCAGTCGCGGTAGAGCAGGAGCGCTTCGCCCTGCCCTCCTCCGCCGCACAGGGACACCGCCGCCTTGCCGGATCCGCGCCGCTTGAGCTCGTGCGCGGCGTGCGCCGCGAGGCGTGCTCCGGACGCCCCGATGGGGTGGCCCAGGGCGATGGCGCCGCCGTGGATGTTGCACTTCTCCAGCGGATAGTCGAGGTCCTTCAACGACTGCACTGCCACCGACCCGAAGGCTTCGTTGATCTCGATGAAGTCGAGGTCAGCTGTGCTCCAGCCGGCCTTGCCCAAGGCGTTCAGGATGGCGTTCGAGGGCTGGGAGTGCAGCGAGTTGTCAGGCCCGGCCACCTGGCCCGGCTTGCCCACCACCGCGAGGTATTCCAGCCCGTGCTCTTCGGCATAAGCCCGCGATGACAGCACCAGGGCCGCGGCGCCATCGGAAAGGGGGGAAGAGTTGCCCGCCGTGATGGTGCCGTCGGTGACGAAGGCGGCGCGAAGCCCGCCGAGGGACTCCACGGACGAATTGGGCCGGACGCCCTCGTCCGTGTCCACCACCAGGGGGTCACCCTTCCGCTGCTTGACGCTGATGGCGACGATCTCGTCGTCGAACGTTCCGTTCTTGGCGGCCAGCGCCGCACGCTGGTGGGACTGGGCCGCAACGTTGTCCTGTGAAGGCCTGTCGATGCCGAGGGCGAGGTTGCCTGTCTCCGTGGACAGGCCCATCGACTGGCCGTCGAAGGCATCGGTGAGCCCGTCATGGGCGGCCACGTCGAGGGCCTGGATGGAACCGTAGGTCCAGCCCTGCCGCGACCCCGGCAGGATGTGGGGAGCCCGGGTCATCGACTCCTGGCCGCCGGCCACCACCACTGCGGCTTCGCCGGCGCGGATCATCCGGGCCGCGTCGATGACGGCGGTGAGCCCCGACAGGCATACCTTGTTGATCGTCACCGCGGGGACGTTCCAGCCGATCCCGGCGGCAATGGCGCTCTGGCGGGCCGGGTTCTGGCCCGCCCCCGCCTGCAGGACCTGGCCCATGATGACCGCTTCCACGTCACCCACCGCAGCGCCGCTGGCGTCCAGAGCGGCGCGGATGGCGTGCGCGCCAAGGTCTACGGCCGTGAAGCTGGCCAGTTGCCCGTTGATCCGTCCCTGCGGGGTGCGGACTGCTGCAAGGATGACAACGTCACTGTTGCCGGGGGAGTTGCCCATGGTTATCTCTTCCGATCTCATCCGGTGTAAGCCACCAAGGTTATCGTGACCCTGGTCACCCATCTATTCAAACGCGGCGGCACGCATGTGCATTCCGGGCCTGCGCCGCCTGGAGCCGCGTTAGCTGGAAGACAGCAGGGGAGAGGTCCCCATGGCCGGAATGTGCACGACGGCGGCAGTTTGCGTAGGGTGGACGGCGGAAACTCATGCAGGGGGCAGCCATGCCGCACCCGGGACGGATGGAGCAATGACAATGAAGAAGATCCTCGCCCTGGCAGCAGTTGTTGGCGTAGCCGGGCTGACTGCCTGCTCGGTGTCGGCGCCCGCTCCGGCCGAAACCGCTGACGCGGGCCAGACCTCCAGCCCGGCTGCCAGCAGCAGCGCCTCCGCCAGTGACGGCCCGTCGGCGTCCTCCGCCACGTCCGGCGGCGCCAAGGAAGCCTGCGAACGCTTCAACTCGCTCTTTGCCGACTACGCCGCTGTGCCCTCCGGCGACGCCAACGGCTACGAGGACATCTACCTGCAGGCGGAAGACGCCAAGGACACCGTCACCGGCGACCTTCAGGGCCTCTTCGCCTCGCTCAGCCTCCTGGCCATCGACCACTCCAGCGCAGCCGAAAGCGGCGGGGAGCCCGCCCAGACTTCCAAGGACGCCGTGCGTGACGCGGTGTTTGCCAACTCGGGGACGTGCTCTGCCGAAGGCGTGACGCTCAAGCTCTAACCGGCCGCCGCGAACCGGAAAGCGGACGGAAAAGGGTGCTTGCAATCCTGCGCGAAGTGGGGTAGACACATACGCTGTTTTGCCGTATCGTAGATATTTGCGTCTTCCCTGTTTACCTTCAGCCTTCATATAGCGGTGGGCTTTGCCTGGCAGCTGGCAATCAACGTGCCGTCGATACGTCACAACACAGCCAGCCGGGCCCCGGGTCATATAGCGGAACCGGATGGTAGCGCTGCGGAGTAACTTCTGCAGGGTGCACAGCGGGGGAGATCTGAAAACGCCTGAAGGTCTGTGGAAGGATCCCTCTTGGTCGCCTCGAGCACCTCTAATAACGAAACCGCTAACACCGCCGACAGCACTGATGGTGCCACTCGCCGGCTCTCATTCGCAAAGATTCACGAACCCCTTGATGTTCCGAATCTGCTTGCCCTGCAGACGGACAGCTTTGACTGGCTCGTCGGCAACGAACGCTGGCAGGCACGCGTAGCGAAGGCCGTCGAAGAAAACGATCTCAGCGTCGCTACGACGTCCGGCCTGTCGGACATCTTCGAAGAGATCTCCCCGATCGAGGATTTCCAGGGCACCATGTCCCTGAGCTTCTCCGATCCGGAGTTCGCTGACCCCAAGTACACCATGGCCGAGTGCAAGGACCGGGACGCTACCTACTCGGCTCCGCTGTACGTCAAGGCCGAGTTCATGAACAACAACACGGGCGAAATCAAGCAGCAGACCGTGTTCATGGGCGACTTCCCGCTGATGACCGAGAAGGGTACCTTCGTGGTCAACGGCACCGAGCGTGTCGTCGTCTCCCAGCTGGTCCGTTCGCCGGGCGCCTACTTTGAGCGTGCCGCTGACAAGACCAGCGACAAGGACATCTTCACCGCCAAGATCATCCCGTCCCGCGGTGCATGGTTTGAGCTCGAGATCGACAAGCGCGACCAGGTCGGCGTCCGCCTCGACCGCAAGCGCAAGCAGTCCGTCACGGTCCTGCTGAAGGCCCTGGGCTGGACCGAAGGCCAGATCCTCGAAGAATTCGGCCAGTACGACTCCATGCGCGCAACGCTGGAGAAGGACGCCACCGAAACCCGCGAAGACGCCCTGCTGGACATCTACCGCAAGCTGCGTCCGGGCGAGCCGCCCACAGTCGAGGCTGCCCAGTCCCTGCTGGACAACCTGTACTTCAACTCCAAGCGCTACGATCTGGCCAAGGTTGGCCGCTACAAGATCAACCGCAAGCTGGGCATCGACCGCTCCCTTGGCGACAAGGAAGCCTCGGTCCTGCACGTTGAAGACATCGTTGCCATGATCAAGTTCCTCGTCGCGCTGCACGCCGGCGAGAAGACCATTAAGGGCACCCGTGACGGCCAGGAAGTGGACCTGCGCGTCGAAATCGACGACATCGACCACTTCGGCAACCGCCGTATCCGCGCCGTCGGCGAGCTCATCGAGAACCAGGTCCGCACCGGCCTGTCCCGCATGGAGCGCGTTGTCCGCGAGCGTATGACCACCCAGGACGTCGAGGCCATCACGCCGCAGACCCTGATCAACATCCGCCCCGTCGTGGCAGCCATCAAGGAGTTCTTCGGAACTTCGCAGCTGTCGCAGTTCATGGACCAGAACAACCCGCTTTCGGGCCTGACCCACAAGCGCCGCCTGTCGGCCCTTGGCCCCGGTGGTCTGTCCCGTGACCGCGCCGGCATGGAAGTCCGTGACGTGCACCCGTCCCACTACGGACGTATGTGCCCCATCGAAACTCCTGAAGGCCCGAACATTGGCCTGATCGGTTCGCTGGCATCCTACGGACGCATCAACCCGTTCGGTTTCATCGAGACGCCGTACCGCCTGGTCAAGGACGGAGTCGTTTCCGACGACGTCCAGTACCTGACGGCTGACGACGAGGCCGAGGTCCTGATCGCCCAGGCCAACGCACCGCTGGATGCTGACAAGAAGTTCTCGGAAGAGACCGTTCTTGTCCGTGCCCGTGGTGGTGGAGGCGAGCCTGTTCTGGTTCCCGCCGCAGACGTCGAGTTCATGGACGTTTCCCCGCGCCAGATGGTGTCCGTGGCCACGGCCCTGATCCCGTTCCTCGAGCATGACGATGCCAACCGTGCACTCATGGGTGCCAACATGCAGCGCCAGGCCGTGCCGCTGGTCCGTTCCGAGGCCCCGTTCGTGGGTACCGGCATGGAGCGCGCCGCAGCCGTCGACGCCGGCGACGTCACCATCGCCAAGAAGGCAGGTGTGGTTACCGAGGTCTCCGCTGAGCTGGTCATCATGCTCAACGACGACGGTACGGAAACCAACTACCGCATCAACAAGTTCGCGCGCTCCAACCAGGGCAACTGCTACAACAACCGCGTCCTGGTAAACGAAGGCCAGCGCCTTGAGGTCGGCGGCATCATTGCTGACGGCCCGGCGACGGACCAGGGCGAGCTCGCCCTTGGTAAGAACCTGCTCGTGGCATTCATGTCATGGGAAGGCCACAACTTCGAGGACGCCATTATCCTCTCGCAGCGCATTGTTGCCGAGGACGTTCTTTCCTCCATCCACATCGAGGAGCACGAGATCGATGCCCGCGACACCAAGCTTGGTGCCGAGGAAATCACCCGTGACATCCCCAACGTGTCCGAGGAAGTCCTGGCAGGCCTGGACGAGCGCGGCATCATCCACATCGGTGCCGAGGTTGAAGCCGGCGACATCCTGGTCGGAAAGGTCACCCCGAAGGGTGAAACCGAACTGACCCCGGAAGAGCGCCTGCTGCGCGCCATCTTCGGTGAGAAGTCCCGCGAAGTTCGCGATACTTCCCTGAAGGTGCCGCACGGCGAGTCCGGCACCGTCATCGGTGTCCGCGTCTTCGACCGCGACAACGACGACGAGCTGCCCCCGGGCGTGAACCAGCTGGTCCGCGTCTACGTGGCCGCCAAGCGCAAGATCACCGACGGCGACAAGCTCGCCGGCCGCCACGGCAACAAGGGTGTTATCTCCAAGATCCTCCCGATCGAGGACATGCCCTTCCTTGCCGACGGCACCCCCGTTGACATCGTCCTGAACCCGCTGGGTGTTCCGGGCCGTATGAACGTGGGCCAGGTGCTCGAAACGCACCTCGGCTGGGTTGCCAAGACCGGCTGGAAGATCGAAGGCGAGCCCGAGTGGGTCAAGCAGCTGCCGAACCTGCCGCGCGAGAGTGGTCCCACCACTGTTGCAACGCCGGTCTTCGACGGTGCCCGTGAAGAAGAAATCACGGGCCTGCTCGACTCCACCAACGTGACCCGTGACGGTGACCGCCTGATCAACTCCTCCGGCAAGACCCGCCTGTTTGACGGCCGCTCCGGCGAGCCGTTCCCGGATCCGATCTCGGTCGGCTACATGTACATCCTGAAGCTCCACCACCTGGTGGACGACAAGATCCACGCCCGCTCCACCGGCCCGTACTCCATGATCACGCAGCAGCCGCTGGGTGGTAAGGCACAGTTCGGTGGCCAGCGCTTTGGTGAAATGGAAGTGTGGGCCCTCGAAGCCTATGGCGCCGCCTACACGCTCCAGGAACTCCTCACCATCAAGTCCGATGACATCCACGGCCGCGTCAAGGTCTACGAAGCCATCGTCAAGGGCGAGAACATCCCGGAGCCGGGCGTTCCCGAATCCTTCAAGGTCTTGATCAAGGAAATGCAGTCGCTGTGCCTGAACGTGGAAGTGCTTTCCACGGACGGAACCACAATTGAAATGCGTGACTCTGATGACGCAGTCTTCACGGCTGCGGAAGAACTGGGCATCGATCTGTCTCGTGCGGAGCCCAGCTCCGTAGAAGAGGTCTAGCAGGTCCGGTCCGACGGCGGGTGCCCACCCGCCGTCGGGCCTGACCTCCCTCATTCGTCAAGACTTCAGAATTTAGAGAACAAGAGAGAACAGGGACCATATGTCCAGCGAATCCTCCTTCGGCCTCATGCAGATCGGCCTCGCCACCGCGGAAGACATCCGCGGCTGGTCTTACGGCGAGGTTAAGAAGCCGGAAACCATCAACTACCGCACGCTCAAGCCCGAGAAGGACGGCCTCTTCTGCGAGAAGATCTTCGGCCCGTCCCGTGACTGGGAATGCTACTGCGGCAAGTACAAGCGCGTGCGCTTCAAGGGCATCATCTGTGAGCGCTGTGGCGTTGAGGTCACCCGCGCCAAGGTACGCCGTGAGCGCATGGGCCACATCGAGCTCGCCGCTCCCGTCACCCACATCTGGTACTTCAAGGGTGTTCCGTCCCGCCTGGGCTACCTCCTTGACCTGGCTCCGAAGGACCTCGAAAAGGTCATCTACTTCGCTGCCTACATGATCACCAGCGTCGACGAGGCTGCCCGCCACGAGGAACTGCCCAACCTGCAGGTTGAGCACGACATCGAGAAGAAGCAGCTCATCGACAACCGCGACTCCGACATCGCGGCGATCGCCCGCGACCTCGAAGGCGAAATCGCCCGCCTTGAGGGCGAAGGCGCCAAGGCTGCCGACAAGAAGAAGGCCCGCGACTCCGCCGACCGCCAGATGGCCAACGTGCGCAAGCGCGCCGACGCCGACATCGAGCGCCTCGAGCAGGTCTGGGACCGCTTCAAGAACCTCAAGGTTGCCGACCTCGAAGGCGACGAGGGCCTGTACCGCGAACTGCGTGACCGCTACGGCATGTACTTCGAAGGCTCCATGGGTGCCGAGGCCATCAAGAAGCGCCTCGAGGGCTTCGACATGCAGGCCGAATCCGACCTGCTGCGCGACATCATTGCCAACGGCAAGGGCCAGCGCAAGACCCGTGCCCTCAAGCGCCTGAAGGTGGTCAACGCGTTCCTGACCACCAACAACAGCCCGCTCGGCATGGTCCTCGACGCCGTCCCGGTGATCCCGCCGGAACTGCGCCCGATGGTCCAGCTGGACGGTGGCCGCTTCGCGACCTCCGACCTCAACGACCTCTACCGTCGTGTGATCAACCGCAACAACCGACTCAAGCGCCTGCTTGACCTCGGCGCCCCGGAGATCATTGTCAACAACGAGAAGCGCATGCTTCAGGAAGCTGTTGACAGCCTCTTCGACAACGGCCGTCGTGGCCGTCCGGTTACGGGTCCGGGCAACCGCCCGCTGAAGTCCCTGAGCGACATGCTTAAGGGCAAGCAGGGCCGCTTCCGCCAGAACCTCCTCGGCAAGCGTGTTGACTACTCCGGCCGTTCGGTCATCGTCGTCGGCCCGCAGCTGAAGCTGCACCAGTGCGGCCTGCCCAAGCAGATGGCCCTGGAGCTCTTCAAGCCGTTCGTGATGAAGCGCCTGGTTGACCTCAACCACGCCCAGAACATCAAGTCGGCAAAGCGCATGGTCGAGCGTTACCGTCCGCAGGTTTGGGACGTGCTCGAAGAGATCATCACCGAGCACCCGGTGCTGCTCAACCGTGCACCTACCCTGCACCGCCTGGGTATCCAGGCGTTCGAGCCGCAGCTTGTTGAAGGCAAGGCCATCCAGCTTCACCCGCTGGTTTGTGGTGCCTTCAACGCTGACTTCGACGGTGACCAGATGGCAGTGCACCTGCCGCTGAGCCCCGAGGCGCAGGCTGAGGCGCGCATCCTGATGCTGTCCTCGAACAACATCCTGAAGCCGTCCGATGGACGCCCGGTCACCCTGCCTTCGCAGGATATGATCATCGGCCTCTACCACCTGACCACCAAGCGGAAGGGTTCGGCCGGCGAAGGCCGCATCTTCGGTTCGGTATCCGAGGCCATCATGGCGTTCGATGCCCGCGACCTTCACCTGAACTCCCAGGTCAAGATCCGCCTCGAAGGCTTCGTGCCCTACGCCGGTTGGGAAGCCCCCGAAGGTTGGGAGCAGGGCCAGCCCGCAATCGTGGAAACCTCCCTGGGCCAGGTCCTCTTCAATGAGACCCTGCCCGAGGACTACCCCTGGGTTGAGGCTGTAGCGGACAAGGGCGAACTGTCCAGGATCGTCAACGACCTCGCTGAGCGCTACCCGAAGGTTGTTACCGCGGCAACGCTGGACAACCTGAAGGATGCCGGTTTCTACTGGGCCACCCGTTCGGGCGTCACGGTTGCCATCTCCGACATCGAGGTTCCGGCTGCCAAGCCGCAGATCCTTGCCGGGTATGAGGAACGCGCCGCCAAGATCCAGGGCCAGTACGACAAGGGCCTGATCGACGACGACGAGCGTCGCCAGGAACTCATCGAGATCTGGAACAAGGCAACCAACGACATCGCTGCGGTGATGCGTGAGAGCCTGTCTCCGATGAACACCATCAACCGCATGGTGTCCTCCGGTGCCCGTGGTAACTGGATGCAGGTCCGTCAGATCGCGGGTATCCGTGGCCTGGTGGCCAACCCTAAGGGTGAGATCATCCCGCGCCCCATCAAGTCCTCGTACCGTGAGGGCCTGTCGGTGCTGGAATACTTCATCGCCACGCACGGTGCCCGTAAGGGCCTCGCCGATACCGCTCTGCGTACCGCCAACTCGGGTTACCTGACCCGACGCCTGGTGGACGTCTCGCAGGATGTCATCGTCCGTGAAGAGGACTGCGGCACCGAGCGTGGCCTGGTCACGCCGATCGCCGTCGCCGACTCCAACGGTGAGCTGGTCCTGGACGAGAACGTCGAGAACAGCGCCTACGCACGTACGCTGGCTGTCGACGTCGTGGACTCCGAGGGCAACGTCCTCGCAGCCGCCGGCACCGACTGCGGCGACGTCGTCATCGACGAGCTCTTCAAGGCCGGCATCACCGAGGTCAAGGTCCGCTCGGTCCTGACCTGTGAGTCCAGCGTTGGTACCTGCGCCCTGTGCTACGGCCGTTCGCTGGCCACCGGCAAGACCGTGGACATCGGCGAGGCTGTCGGCATCATCGCCGCCCAGTCCATCGGTGAGCCCGGTACCCAGCTGACCATGCGTACGTTCCACACCGGTGGTGCAGTGTCCGCCGGCGGTGGCGACGACATCACCCAGGGTCTGCCCCGTATCCAGGAGCTCTTCGAAGCCCGTACTCCGAAGGGTGTTGCGCCGATTGCCGAGGCAGCCGGCCGCATCGCCATCGAAGAGTCCGAGCGCCAGATGCGCCTGGTCATCACCCCGGATGACGGAACGGAAGAGATCGCTTACCCGGTCCTGCGCCGTTCACGCCTGCTGATCGAAGACGGCGACCACGTCACCGTTGGCCAGAAGCTGATCAACGGTCCGGTGGACCCCAAGCAGGTCCTGCGCATCATGGGTCCGCGTGCGGCACAGAAGTTCCTTGTGGACGAAGTGCAGGGCGTGTACCGCAGCCAGGGCATCGGTATCCACGACAAGCACGTCGAGGTTATCGTCCGCCAGATGCTGCGCCGCGTCACGGTCATCGAGTCCGGCGAATCGGACCTGCTGCCCGGCGAGCTCGCCGAGCGCAGCCGTTTCGAAGACGCCAACCGCCGCGTTGTGTCCGAGGGCAAGACGCCGGCATCCGGCCGTCCGGAGCTCATGGGCATCACCAAGGCGTCGCTGGCCACCGAGTCCTGGCTGTCCGCAGCTTCCTTCCAGGAGACCACCCGCGTCCTGACGCAGGCGGCCATGGAAGGCAAGAGCGATCCGCTGCTGGGCCTCAAGGAGAACGTCATCATCGGTAAGCTGATCCCGGCCGGCACGGGCCTCCCGCGCTACACCGAGGTCACCGTGGAGCCCACCGAAGAAGCGAAGGCCAACCTGTTCACCGGCCCCAGCGCATTCAGTGACTTCTCGTACGACACCCTGGGCGGTGACGGAGCCCCCGAGTTCCACGCCATCCCGCTGGATGACTACGATCTCGGCAACGACTTCCGCTAAAAACGGCTGTCAGTCCCAAGCTGGATAATCAGGCCAGGCCCCGCACTTTCGAGTGCGGGGCCTGGCCCGTTAACCGGGTTTTGCGCCCGGTCGCCAGGGCATTGGAGGACGACGGCGGCGGGCGGCTGCCGCCGTCGTCCGCCTTACACCTGATTAAGGCTCAGGATCAAGCCGTGCTAGACTTTTCTGTAATTGTTCTGTGTGGCAGTGGATGAAGGCCGCCGCAGCGTCATTTTGGTTTTGTTCTCATGATGCTGGGTGTGAGCTTGTTTCCGGGTTGCGGGTAAGGTGCGCAACGAATGCCACCATTTTGCACGCCTAGGCAAGATTTGAGCCACCAGGCCTGCAGGGACAACGCCAAAACCGGAGCAGAGACGGCTGACGCCTGAATGTGCCGGTAGAGATCAAACCAACGGAGAACACGAGAGTGCCTACGATTAACCAGCTGGTCCGCAAGGGCCGCACGCCTAAGGTCAAAAAGACCAAGGCTCCTGCCCTGAACGGCAGCCCGATGCGCCGCGGTGTTTGCACCCGCGTTTACACCACCACCCCCAAGAAGCCGAACTCGGCTCTGCGTAAGGTTGCACGTGTGCGCCTCAACGGTGGCGTTGAAGTTACCGCTTACATCCCCGGTGTTGGCCACAACCTGCAGGAGCACTCCATTGTGCTCGTTCGCGGTGGTCGTGTGAAGGACCTTCCGGGTGTCCGCTACAAGATCGTCCGTGGCGCCCTCGATACCCAGGGTGTGAAGAACCGTAAGCAGGCCCGCAGCCGCTACGGCGCAAAGATGGAGAAGAAGTAATATGCCTCGCAAGGGTCCGGCCCCCAAGCGGCCGCTCGTACAGGATCCCGTTTACGGCTCCCCGCTGGTAACCCAGCTCATCAACAAGGTGCTCGTTGACGGCAAGAAGTCCACGGCAGAGCGCATTGTCTACGGTGCCCTCGAAGGCGCACGCGCCAAGTCCGGCGGCGACCCCGTGGCTGCACTGAAGAAGGCCATGGACAACGTCAAGCCTTCGCTTGAGGTCCGCTCACGCCGCGTCGGCGGCGCCACCTACCAGGTTCCGGTTGAGGTCAAGCCGGGCCGCTCCACCGCACTTGCCCTGCGGTGGCTGGTTGGCTACTCCAAGGCCCGCCGCGAAAAGACGATGACCGAGCGTCTCCAGAACGAAATCCTGGATGCGTCCAACGGTCTCGGTGCCGCTGTGAAGCGTCGCGAAGACACCCACAAGATGGCCGAGTCCAACAAGGCCTTCGCACACTACCGCTGGTAATACTCCCCGGACGCCGCCGGCTCAACCGAGCCGGCGGCGAACGTGTAGTCCATCCCAAAAGGAGACCCCGTGGCACAGGACGTGCTTACCGACCTTAGTAAGGTCCGCAACATCGGCATCATGGCCCATATTGATGCCGGCAAGACCACCACCACCGAGCGCATCCTGTTCTACACGGGTGTGAACCACAAGATCGGCGAAACGCACGACGGCGCTTCGACCACTGACTGGATGGAACAGGAAAAGGAACGCGGCATCACCATCACGTCTGCCGCCGTGACCTGCTTCTGGGAAAACAACCAGATCAACATCATCGACACTCCCGGCCACGTGGACTTCACTGTTGAGGTTGAGCGCTCCCTGCGCGTCCTCGACGGTGCCGTTGCTGTCTTCGATGGCAAGGAAGGCGTTGAGCCCCAGTCCGAGACCGTGTGGCGCCAGGCTGACAAGTACAACGTCCCGCGTATCTGCTTCGTCAACAAGATGGACAAGCTCGGCGCTGATTTCTACTTCACCGTAGACACCATCGTCAGCCGCCTCGGCGCCAAGCCGCTGGTCATGCAGCTGCCCATCGGTGCTGAGAACGACTTCATCGGCGTCGTGGACCTGCTCTACATGCGCTCCCTGGTCTGGCCCGGCGATGCCAAGGGTGACGTCACCATGGGTGCGAAGTACGAGATCCGCGAGATCCCGGCTGACCTCCAGGAAAAGGCCGAAGAGTACCGCGCAGCGCTCGTTGAGACCGTTGCAGAGTCCTCCGAGGAACTCATGGAGAAGTACCTTGAAGGCGAAGAACTCACCGTAGACGAGCTCAAGGCCGGCATCCGCAAGATGACGATCAACTCCGAGCTCTACCCGATCTTCTGTGGCTCCGCGTTCAAGAACCGTGGCGTTCAGCCGATGCTCGATGCAGTTGTCGACTACCTGCCGAACCCGCTCGACGTCCCGCCGATGGTCGGTCACGACCCCCGCGACGAAGAGAAGGAACTGACCCGCGCACCTTCCGCTGACGAGCCTTTCTCCGCACTGGCCTTCAAGATTGCAGCGCACCCGTTCTTCGGCCAGCTCACCTTCATCCGCGTGTACTCCGGTCACGTGGAAGCAGGCGCCCAGGTGGTCAACTCCACCAAGGGTAAGAAAGAGCGCATCGGCAAGCTGTTCCAGATGCACGCCAACAAGGAGATGCCCGTTGAGGGCGCCACCGCCGGCCACATCTACGCTGCCATCGGTCTCAAGGACACCACCACGGGCGACACCCTGTGCGACTCTGCAAACCAGATCGTGCTTGAGTCCATGAGCTTCCCGGAGCCCGTGATCTCGGTTGCCATCGAGCCGAACACCAAGGGTGACCAGGAGAAGCTCTCCACGGCCATCCAGAAGCTCTCCGCTGAGGACCCCACCTTCCAGGTGTCCCTCAACGAAGACACCGGCCAGACCATCATCGCCGGCATGGGCGAGCTCCACCTGGACATCCTGGTGGACCGTATGCGCCGCGAGTTCAAGGTCGAGGCAAACGTGGGCAAGCCCCAGGTTGCCTACCGCGAAACCATCAAGCGCGCCGTCGAACGCCACGACTACACGCACAAGAAGCAGACCGGTGGTTCGGGCCAGTTCGCAAAGATCCAGATTGCGATCGAACCGCTGGACACTGCCGAGGGCGAGCTGTACGAGTTCGAGAACAAGGTCACCGGTGGCCGCGTTCCGCGCGAATACATCCCGTCTGTCGACGCTGGTATCCAGGATGCACTGAACGACGGCGTCCTGGCCGGTTACCCGGTTGTGGGCATCAAGGCCACGCTGATTGACGGCGCGTACCACGATGTTGACTCCTCGGAAATGGCGTTCAAGATCGCCGGCCGTATGGCTTTCAAGGAAGCCGCACGCAAGGCGAACCCTGTCCTGCTCGAACCGCTGATGGATGTCGAAGTCCGCACCCCTGAGGAATACATGGGTGAAGTTATCGGTGACATCAACTCCCGCCGTGGCCAGATGCAGTCCATGGAAGATGCACAGGGCGTCAAGGTTATCCGCGCGCACGTTCCGCTGTCCGGCATGTTCGGCTACATCGGTGACCTGCGTTCGAAGACCCAGGGCCGCGCTGTGTACTCCATGACGTTCAACAGCTACGCGGAGGTCCCGAAGGCTGTCGCCGACGAGATCATCCAGAAGAGCCGCGGCGAGTAGTCCGTACAGGGCACTTAAAGCGAATACCTCGGGTGCGCAGCCGGAAACGGACAGCGCAGCCGGTGCAGGTGGCCGGGGCCGGCGGGACCCATCCCGGTCAAGCCGGCTCCAGGCCATCTGCACGAACAGGCTCAGGGGATTAGTATTAGTTCCTGAATCTGCAATTTCACCAATCCAAAGCCCCCAAGTAGACTTGCCTGAGTTTCTGCCGCGAAAAGCGCGGTTGAAGGGCAAGTCATTTGAAATCGTTCTAGGAGGAACCTGTGGCAAAGGCAAAGTTCGAGCGGACTAAGCCGCACGTCAACATCGGCACCATCGGTCACGTTGACCACGGTAAGACGACGCTGACGGCCGCCATTTCCAAGGTGCTGTACGACAAGTACCCGGATCTCAACGAGAAGCGCGACTTCGCGTCTATCGACTCTGCTCCCGAAGAGCGTCAGCGCGGTATTACCATCAACATCTCCCACGTGGAGTACCAGACCGAGAAGCGCCACTACGCACACGTAGACGCCCCCGGTCACGCTGACTACATCAAGAACATGATCACCGGTGCTGCCCAGATGGACGGCGCAATCCTCGTGGTTGCTGCTACCGATGGCCCCATGGCTCAGACCCGCGAGCACGTTCTGCTCGCCCGCCAGGTTGGTGTTCCCTACCTGCTGGTCGCGCTGAACAAGTCCGACATGGTTGATGACGAAGAGCTCCTCGACCTCGTCGAAATGGAAGTTCGTGAGCTGCTCAGCTCGCAGGGCTTCGATGGCGATGAGGCTCCGGTTGTTCGCGTTTCCGGCCTGAAGGCTCTGGAAGGCGACCCGGTTTGGGTCAAGTCCGTTGAGGACCTGATGGCAGCTGTCGACGAGTCCGTTCCGGACCCCGTACGTGACCGCGACAAGCCGTTCCTGATGCCGATTGAAGACGTCTTCACCATCACCGGCCGTGGCACCGTTGTTACGGGCCGCGCCGAGCGTGGCACCCTCGCCATCAACTCCGAGGTCGAGATCGTTGGCATCCGCCCGGTCCAGAAGACCACGGTTACCGGTATCGAGATGTTCCACAAGCAGCTCGACGAAGCATGGGCCGGCGAGAACTGTGGCCTGCTGCTCCGTGGCCTGAAGCGCGACGATGTCGAGCGTGGCCAGGTTGTCGTCAAGCCGGGTTCCATCACCCCGCACACCGACTTCGAGGCCAACGTCTACATCCTGTCCAAGGACGAAGGCGGACGCCACAACCCGTTCTACTCGAACTACCGCCCGCAGTTCTACTTCCGTACGACGGACGTTACCGGCGTTATCACCCTGCCTGAGGGCACGGAAATGGTTATGCCCGGCGACAACACTGAGATGACCGTTGCGCTCATCCAGCCGATCGCTATGGAAGACGGCCTCGGCTTCGCTATCCGCGAAGGCGGCCGCACCGTTGGTTCGGGACGCGTCACCAAGATCATCAAGTAACTCTTGCTGATCATCGGATAGCCGGGATTATGTCCCGGTAATCCACAGAAGGCCCCGCTGCAGTGTGCAGCGGGGCCTTCTTTTGCTACCGTTAATCCAGTCAATGGATAAACCGCGGGACTTCTGCCACACTCTCCCTGAAAGGCCATCTCATGCCGGACGATTCGTACGAGGCAGGCTACCGGGCCGGTCACTTGCAGGGTTGGCTGGATGCCATGGCCAAAGTGGCTGAGCGCCAGGCGACAGATTCCACAACCGCGCCGCCCGATCGGGTGCAGGCCCCCGCCCCGGCCCAGGCTCCGGCGGCGCGGCCTGTGTTCGCCCCGCCGACGGTCACGGCTCCTGCACCCCAATCGGCTCCTGCACCTCAGCCGGCTTCCGTGATGCCAAGCCGTCCTGCAGCACCTCCGCAGCCAGTGCCCGTGGGGGCCGCTATGACACCACGGCCAAAGCCCACCACCCAGCCTGTCCCATACCGCGGATACGCCGATGGCCCGTCGCGGCCGGCAGAATCAGCCGAAGAGGCGGCAGCGCGCCGGGAACGGCGTGACCGCCAGAACATCAACGTCACGCTGTATGTGGCGAGCCTCCTTCTCGTTGCCGCAGCGGCCCTGTTTGTGGGAACGGCGCTGCCGCCCATGATGAGGTTCGCAGGTGTCTGCTCCGTGGCTGCCCTGTTCTACGGCTCCGGATTCATCCTGCACCACCGCGTCCCGCGCCTGAAGCCTGCCGCGGTGGCCTTTACTGGCACCGGGCTGGCGCTCGTCCCTGTCATCGGCTTGGCCCTTTACAGTTTTGTCTGGCAAAACGGGCCCGCGGCGTGGCTCGCCACCTCGCTCGTTGGAACCCTTGCCTACATTGCGGCCGCCCTCCGGCTCGAAAGCCGCGTGCTGGCGTATCTGTCGCTGACTTTCCTTGTCTCCACCGCGTGGTCGGGTATGGCAGTCCTCGGTGCCGCCCTTGTTTGGTACTTCGTGATGCTCATCGCCGTGGCAGTCCTGTTCACCCTGCTGAGCCTGGTCAGGCCGGGCTGGCTTCCCCCGCTTTTCCTGCGGCCCCTGATAACTGTCCACCCCGTCGTCGTACCTGCTGTTGCCCTGGCTGCAACTTTCCTCCTGCGCACCAGCCTGGCCGAGTACGCACTGATCCTCGGGCTCAGCGGTGCATACTTCGCCACCATGGCCGCAGTACCGGGAGCAAGCTTCAGGCTCGGCAATTTCTATGCATCCCGCGCCGCACTGACGGTTGCGGGGGCGGTGGCTGTCCTGGAGCTCACCGATACCGTGAGAGGCGCACTGCTGGCCGCCTGCGCACTGCTTGCGGTGCAGGCCATCGGCGTTGCCGTGGGTGGCGGCCGTCTGGCGGCCTGGTTCCCTCCCCGCCGGCCTGACGGGGAAAAGGAACCGTTGGCTGCCACCGTGCCCACTCCTTCCCTGAGCGAAGCATTGGCGCCACGTTGGCGTGCCGACGTCATGGTGACCCACGTGGTGCACTGGGCGTTGACGGCAGCGTTTGCGGGCAGCACTGTGCTGCGCAGCATTGCCGGCGCGTGGGTGCCTGATGCAGGAGCAATTCCACTGTGGGTGCCGGTATTGCTGCTGCTCCTGACGAGCTTTGCCCTGGCTGTCAGGCTGCGCCGGGCGGCGGAGTTCCTTCCGTTTGCGGGCATTGCCCTGGCCGGAGTCGTCAGCAGGGTGATGGGGGAGTGGGAGTTCGCCCTCATGGTGCTCCTCACCGGATTCTTCTGGCTGGTCCGTGGGTTCCGTGAAAGCGGCACGCAACGGCAGATCCTCCTCTTCAACACCAGGATCGCAGGCACGGTTGCCGTTCCCGCCGTGACGGCCGCCTTGACGGAGGGCCGCACGCAGGGGCAGGCAGTGTGGTTCAGTGTTGTGGCAGCGGCCGTGGCACAGCAGTTGCTGTCTGCCTGGCTGCAGCGGGGGAGTCGTAGCGAATTTGCGCCACAAGCGACCCTGGTTGGCTTCTCTGTTCTTGGGACGGTGGGAGTCGCTGTTCTCGCCGCCGTGGACTCTTCGCCTGGACAGTCGCTGACGTGGGTCGGGATTCTGCTGCAGCTCGCTGCAGCGGTTGTCATGGGTCTGCTCCTGGTACCGCAGCCGGGCGGGGAGCGCGCCTGGAGTCCACGAGCAGGCGAAGTGGTGCCGCTGGTGCTGGCAAGCGTGATGCTGGAGTTCGCTTTCAGGTGGATTACACCGGATGCAGGGAACATCGCGCTGGCTGTAGTGGTGGCCTACCTCGCCGTCACAGGGGTTCGGCTGCGGTCCCGGCTGCACCGTTGGGGATATTGGTGGCTTAGCCGCATCGCCGCCACATTGTTGGCGCTGACGCTGTTCGACAGGCTGGTGGTCTCCGCGGGCGCGCCATTAGTAGGCGGGGAAGCTGTTGACCCCGCCACGGTGCTGGTTGCCGTGTTGGCCGTCCAGATGGCCGTGGTGCTGGTGTCTTTCCGGCTTGGGCGTTCTCCGCGTGGCGCGGCCGTGGATGCGGGTGTGGTTCTGGCGGTGCAGCTCATCGGGTGCGCCATGCTGTGGCCGCTGTCGGCGGGAAGCTGGCAGCATCTGGTCCTCCCGGGGGTCACTGCGCTGTCCTCGGCTGCTGCCGGGCTGTTGCTGCGCGGCCAACGGGGCTCCGGGTGGTTCGCGCCGGCATCCTTCCTCGTCCTGGTGGGACTGTCCACCGGCAACCTCACCCTGGTCGAGGTGCTGCTGGGCATCTTTGCTGCCTTCGCCGCGGTGATGGTGGCAGCAGCTGGCCGGGCTGTGGAGAAGGGCGGGTACTTTGTTGCCGCGAGGGTACTGACGGCGGCCCTGGCCGTGATCCTCAGTTACGACGTCTCCGCCTCCCCGGACGTTGTGTCGCTGACCTTTGCCGGCGTTCTTGCCGCGCAGCACGCCGTACGGTGGGTGATGCGCTTCCGCCTTCAAGAGGTTCCCTTCCAGCAGGCGGCGGTGTGGATCACCCTCGCGGGCCAAGCCATCCTTCCACTGGCCTACTTCAGCCGTTACGGAGCAGCCGGCAGCGGTGGCGAACGCTGGATCATCCTGGTGGAGTTCGGGCTGGTTCTTGTTTCGGCCGTCGTTGCCAGGACCCTGTTCGCGGCGCGCGGTGCACTCTACTTCGCAGCCTTTGCCGTGCTGGGCGGGGTGCTGGCGCTGAGCCCGCTGGTGACGCCTGCAGTGTCCCCGGTGCTGGGCTACACCGGGGTGGCGCTTCTTCTGCTGGCGCTGGCGCTTGCGGCGGCCGTGGCCGGAGTGTTGTGGTCCCGGCGGATGCCGATCCCCTCCGGAACTGAGCATTGGCTGTGGCTGGCAGCCGCACTGGGATACAGCCTCAGTGCGTTGGTCCTCGCTCCGCAGGCCGATGAGTGGATCGCCGGGTTTGCGGTCCTGGTGCTCGCCGCTGTCCTCTTCTGCGCCTCCCACGTTGAG
This sequence comes from Pseudarthrobacter equi, assembly GCF_900105535.1. Classification (NCBI taxonomy): domain Bacteria; kingdom Bacillati; phylum Actinomycetota; class Actinomycetes; order Micrococcales; family Micrococcaceae; genus Pseudarthrobacter; species Pseudarthrobacter equi. The sequence goes on along the minus strand of NZ_LT629779.1, from coordinate 3,412,037 downwards.
CGGGCCGGGGTGCTGTACGCGCCGGCGTCGGCGGCTATCCTGGCCGGTACCTTCATGGTGGTCCGGGAGGTGGCAGGGGGAAACCCGGACGCCTGGGCGGCCTATGCGCCGTGGCTCGGTGCCGGCGCAGCGGGAGCCGCCCTCTACGGTGTGCGGGTGGCAAGGTCCGCCGGGCTAGCGGCTGACCCCTTGCGCCGCTGGTCCCTGGCCGGCGCCGCCTTGGCCGGGTTCGCCCTGGCCACATTTGCTGGAATCGCGGCAGACACCACGGCCTGGGTTGCCGCCTCAGCGCTGGCGGGCGCGGCGGGCATCTGCATCGCGGAAGCCCCGGCAGAACTTCGCCGGGTGGTCTCCGAGGCGGGTGCTGTGGTGGTGATAGCCGGAGTTCAACGCGCGGCGATCTTCGAACTGGACGGCCGCCGGAGTTTCGGGGCCGGCTTGCCGGATCCCTTCTGGGCGGCGCAGTGGTACGTGGTGCTTGGGGCCGCCCTGGCGTTCCTTCGCTACCGCTCCGGACAGCCCAAGGCGGGGCGCGGTATCGCTGTGGCGGCGGCCGTCCTGCTTACGCTGACCGGGGCAGGAACCGTGTTTGGCGGCACTGCAGGGCAGCAGCTGTGGCTTTTGGTGCTGCTCGCTGTGCTGCTCGTCGGCGGGCTCCTGGCCGGCGAGAAGATCTTCGTCAGGTGGGGCGCCGCCGGTGTTGCCGCCTGCATTCTTTGGGCGATGCGCGGGTACACGTTCGTACTCCTGGCGCTTATCGCCGTCGGTCTGATTGCTTTTGCCGTCTGGCGGCTGAACCGGAGTGCCGGGCCAGAGGCCGCGAAGGCTGCTCGGCCAGCGCCGCCAGCGCCTCCAGCACCTTCAGATGCGGGGAGGGACGCCGGCAGCGACGCTCCGGCCAGGAAAGTGCCCTGATACTGTTGCAGCATTGAGAGGAGCTCATCATGGGATGGCTTATTTTCCTGATCGTCGCGGCTGCCGTGGTGGCCGGAGTCTTCTGGGCGAAGAAACACTTCCGCCACGAGATCGACCGGGCAAAGCGGATCAACAGGGCCAACAAGAACCAGTAACCGGCCATTGCAGGTGCCCCGCACCGCGGCGTGACTCTGCCAACGCCGCGGCTGCCTACCCTGCGGACTGGACCCTGCGGGCCCGGGAGAGGGCCTGATACCAGTAGAACGACTGCTTGGGCGTACGCTCCTGGTTGCTGAAGTCGACGTGGACCAGGCCGAACCGCTGTGAGTACCCGGCGGCCCACTCGAAATTGTCCATGAGTGTCCAGACGAAGTATCCCCGCAGGTCCACTCCCGAGGCGATTCCGCCGGGGGCCGTCGCTTCCAGCGCGGCTGCCAGGTGCGAGGCCAGGTAGCTGAGGCGCTCACCATCCTGCAGGGTTCCGGATACTGTATCCGGTTCGGGAAAGCTGGCACCGCCTTCCGTGATGTAGACCGGCGGGAGGGCAGCACCGTACCGGTCCCTCATTTCCTGCAGCAGGACACCCAGGTGCCCGGGGGCCACAGGCCAGCCGAAGCCCGTGTTGCTGAACTCCGGGTAACCCACCTCGTGGAAGGGCAGCCGTGCCACGGCCTTGTGCATGTCAGCGGGAATGGCGGTGACGCCCCGCCCCAAGGCCACCTTGACCGGGAAGTAGTAGTTCAGTCCGTAGAAGTCGAGTGGCTGGTGGATGGTCCGCAGGTCGGAATCGGAGATGCGCCCGATCGAACGCAGCCACGGCCGGGCGTACACCGGAAGGTTGGGATAGCGGCCCAGCAGCACCGGGTCTGCATAGATCCTGTTCATCAACAGGTCGTACAGATGCGCCACCACCCGGTCCCCGATCTTGCGGGATGCCGGCCGGATGGGGGCGTGCAGGTTCGTGACGCCGATTCCGCCCCGGACGCCTGCCGCGCGGAGGGCCTGGGTGCCCAGGCCGTGGGCCAGGAGCTGGTGATGAATGGAGGGGAGCGCATCGAACATCAGCGCCCGGCCGGGGGCATGGACGCCCAGGGCGTAGCCGTTGAGCGTCACGGAGACCGGCTCGTTGAGCGTGACCCACTGTGAGACGCGGTCGCCGTACCGTTGTCCGGCAGCAGCGGCGTACTCGCCGAAGCGTTCCGCGGTTTCCCTGTTGAGCCAGCCGCCGCGGTGTTCCAGCGGCAGCGGGGTGTCCCAGTGGTACAGGGTGGCCATGGGGGCGATGCCGGCTTCCAGCAGCTGGTCGATCAGCCGGTCGTAGAAGTCGAGCCCCTCCGGGTTGAGCCTGCCGCGGCCATCGGGTTGGATGCGGGGCCAGGCGAGGGAGAACCGGTAGGAGTCGACGCCGAGCTCCTTGAGGAGCGCGACGTCCTCGGGCAGCCGGTTGTAGTGGTCGCACGCGATGGCGGGGGAGTGGCCGTCAACGATGGCTCCGGGCTTTTGGGCAAAGGCGTCCCACCCTGAGGGGCCGCGGCCGCCGTCGGCCAGTGCGCCCTCGATCTGGAAGGCCGCCGCTGCCACGCCAAGAGTGAACGACGGCGGCATGCGGCTGGCCAGTTCAGTGACGGATTCGGTGCTCTCCAGCGTCATGTCCCCATCATCCATTCGCCGGGCAGCCGGGGCAATGGGTGGGCCTGCAACAGTACGGAAGAGTGGCCGCCAGGCGCTGCGCCCGGGCTAGCGAGGGCGATTGGCTTATGCCGGAGATATCCGGCATACTAGATGAGTTGTTCAAGCGCTTCTTCGTGTCCCGATCCGGATAATGCCGGGTGTCAGGGTCCAAGTGGAAGCCCAAACATAACCCACCCCAATGGAAAATGCGGATTTGTTTGCGTGTAGAGCGCGACACGCCCGACCGCGGGGGTCGGTTGCGCCGGCAAGGTGAGGAACCCGGATTCATCCGGATTCAGTTTGTGCGGCGGATGGTGGTTACGACCTCAATTGCTTCGGCAGCCATACAACAGGTAAGTGAACAGGGCAGCCCTAACCCGGGGAAGCACAGACTGAAAGAGAGTCAGGCGACATGGCGGGACAAAAAATCCGCATCCGGCTGAAGTCATACGACCACGAGGTCATTGACGTTTCAGCACGGAAGATCGTTGAGACGGTCACGCGCGCAGGCGCAACGGTAGTTGGCCCCGTGCCGCTGCCCACGGAGAAGAACGTTTACTGCGTTATCCGCTCTCCGCACAAGTACAAAGACAGCCGCGAGCACTTTGAAATGCGCACGCACAAGCGTCTTATCGACATCATCGATCCCACGCCCAAGGCTGTCGACTCGCTCATGCGCCTCGACCTGCCGGCCGACGTGAACATCGAAATCAAGCTGTAGGGAGGTGCTGAGAAACTATGACCGCAACCCGTAACGTAAAGGGCCTGCTGGGCACGAAGCTCGGCATGACCCAGGTCTGGGACGAGAACAACAAGCTCATCCCCGTCACTGTGGTCCAGGCAGACTCGAACGTCATCACCCAGCTGCGCAACGCAGAGGTAGATGGCTACGTCGCCGTTCAGATCGGCTACGGCCAGATCGATCCCCGCAAGGTCACCAAGCCGCTGGCTGGTCACTTTGAAAAGGCAGGCGTCACGCCTCGCCGCCACGTCGTCGAACTCCGTACCGCAGATGCTGCCGAGTACGAGCTGGGCCAGGAGCTGTCCGTTGAGCTCTTCGCTGCCGGCCAGAAGATCGACGTCATCGGCACCACCAAGGGTAAGGGCTTCGCCGGTGTTATGAAGCGTCACGGCTTCCACGGCGTTGGAGCTTCCCACGGTGCCCACAAGAACCACCGTAAGCCCGGTTCAATCGGTGGCGCATCCACCCCGAGCCGCGTCTTCAAGGGCATGAAAATGGCCGGCCGCATGGGCGCCGTGCGTCACACCACGCTGAACCTCACGGTCCACGCGGTTGACGCCGAGAAGTCGCTGCTCCTGATCAAGGGTGCCGTCCCCGGCGCCCGCGGCCAGGTCGTCTTCGTACGTACCGCCGTGAAGGGAGCCTAGTTCAATGGCTAACACTGTCCAGGTTGACCTGCCTGCCGAGATCTTCGACGTACAGACCAACGTGCCGCTGCTGCACCAGGTTGTCGTTGCCCAGCTCGCTGCTGCTCGCCAGGGTACCCACAAGACCAAGACCCGCGCTGAAGTTTCCGGTGCAGGACGCAAGCCGTTCAAGCAGAAGGGCACCGGCCGCGCCCGTCAGGGTTCAATCCGTGCTCCGCACATGACCGGCGGTGGCGTTGTCCACGGTCCCACCCCGCGTGACTACAGCCAGCGGACCCCCAAGAAGATGATTGCTGCTGCACTGCGCGGCGCACTGTCTGACCGGGCCCGCAACGGTCGCATCCACGTTGTCGCTGACCTGGTTGAAGGCACCAAGCCCTCCGCCAAGACCGCACTGGCAACGCTGCGCGGCGTTTCCGACCGCAAGAACCTGCTGGTCGTCATCGAGCGCGCCAACGATGTTGCTGCACTGTCCGTGCGCAACCTCACCGGTGTCCACGTTCTGTACGCAGACCAGCTGAACACCTACGACGTTCTCGTCTCTGATGACGTTGTCTTCACCAAGGCTGCTTACGAAGCATTCGTTGCCGCTAAGGCAGCTAAGAACGAGGAGGATGCCAAGTGAGTGCAGCCACCATCAAGGATCCCCGCGACGTCGTGCTTGCACCCGTCGTGTCGGAAAAGAGCTATGGCCTGATCGACGAGGGCAAGTACACCTTCCTGGTGGACCCCCGCTCGAACAAGGCTGAGATCAAGCTGGCCGTGGAGAAGATTTTCTCCGTCAAGGTCGAATCGATCAACACCATCAACCGTGCCGGTAAGCGCAAGCGCACCAAATTCGGATGGGGTACCCGCAAGAGCACCAAGCGTGCAATTGTGAGCCTCAAAGAAGGCACCATCGACATCTTCGGCGGTCCGCTCGCGTAGCGGAGACCACTTTAACGAGGAAATAAATTATGGGAATCCGTAAATACAAGCCGACTACCCCGGGCCGTCGTGGCTCGAGCGTAGCGGACTTCACCGAAATCACGCGGTCGACGCCGGAAAAGTCGTTGGTACGTCCGCTGCCCAAAAAGGGCGGCCGTAACAACACCGGTAAGATCACCACCCGTCACAAGGGTGGCGGACACAAGCGCCAGTACCGTCTGATCGACTTCCGTCGCCACGACAAGGACGGCGTTGACGCCCGCGTTGCTGAAATTGAGTACGATCCGAACCGTACGGCTCGCATCGCCCTCCTGCACTACGTTGATGGCACCAAGCGTTACATCATCGCCCCGAACAAGCTGTCCCAGGGCGACTTCGTAGAGGCCGGCCCCAACGCTGACATCAAGCCGGGCAACAACCTGCCCCTGCGCAACATCCCCGTGGGTACCGTTGTGCACGCAGTGGAGCTGCGTCCGGGCGGCGGTGCCAAGATGGGCCGCTCCGCCGGTGCATCCATCCAGCTCGTTGCCAGGGAAGGCCGTTTCGCCCAGCTGCGACTGCCCTCCGGCGAAATCCGCAACGTTGACGTGCGCTGCCGCGCAACCGTCGGCGAGGTCGGCAACGCCGAGCAGTCGAACATCAACTGGGGCAAGGCCGGCCGCATGCGCTGGAAGGGCGTCCGCCCGACCGTCCGTGGTGTAGCCATGAACCCGGTTGACCACCCGCACGGTGGTGGCGAGGGTAAGACGTCCGGTGGACGTAACCCCGTCAACCCGAACGGTCAGCGTGAAGGCCGCACGCGCCGCCCCAACAAAGAGAGCGACAAGCTTATTGTTCGTCGCCGTCGTACTGGCAAGAACAAGCGATAGGAGCCTGGACACATGCCACGCAGCCTGAAAAAAGGTCCTTTCGTTGACCAGCACCTCTTTGTGAAGGTAGCCAGGGAAAACGAAAAGGGCACCAAGAACGTCATCAAGACCTGGTCCCGCCGTTCGATGATCGTCCCCGACATGCTCGGACACACGATCGCCGTACACGACGGACGCAAGCACATTCCGGTGTTTGTCACCGAGTCGATGGTCGGGCACAAGCTCGGCGAATTCGCTCCCACGCGGACATTCCGCGGCCATGTCAAGGACGACCGTAAGGGCAAGCGCCGCTAGGCGCCTGCACTTACGTCAAAGACGAGAGAAGGAAAGCAATGGAAGCCAAGGCAATTGCGCGCCACATCCGCGTAACGCCTATGAAGGCCCGGCGCGTCGTCAACCTTGTTCGTGGTTTGCAAGCGAATGAGGCTCTGGCAATTCTGAAGTTTGCCCCCCAGGCAGCTTCGGAGCCGGTATTCAAGGTAGTTCAGTCGGCAATCTCCAACGCCCGGGTCCTCGCAGACCGCGACGGCGTTGCGTTTGACGAAGGCGACCTCATCATCAGCGAAGCGTTTGTTGATGAAGGCCCGACCATGAAGCGGTTCCAGCCGCGTGCCCAGGGTCGTGCATTTCAGATCAAGAAGCGCACCAGCCACATCACCGTGGTAGTCGCTACCCCGGAGAAAGAGGAGGCTCGCTAAGTGGGACAGAAAGTAAACCCGCACGGGTTCCGACTCGGCATCACCACCGATCACGTATCGCACTGGTTCGCTGACAGCACCAAGGCCGGACAGCGGTACAAGGACTTCGTTCGCGAAGACATCCGCATCCGCCAGCTCATGTCCACGGGCATGGAGCGCGCCGGCATCGCCAAGGTCGAAATCGAGCGCACCCGTGACCGTGTCCGCGTGGACATCCACACGGCCCGCCCGGGTATCGTCATCGGCCGCCGTGGAGCAGAAGCAGACCGCATCCGCGGCGAGCTCGAAAAGCTCACCGGCAAGCAGGTCCAGCTGAACATCCTCGAGGTCAAGAACCCCGAGATGGAAGCACAGCTGGTTGCCCAGGGTGTTGCAGAGCAGCTGACATCACGTGTGGCTTTCCGCCGCGCGATGAAGAAGGCCATGCAGTCCGCACAGCGTGCCGGTGCCAAGGGTATCCGTATCGCTTGCTCGGGCCGCCTGGGTGGCGCTGAAATGTCCCGCTCGGAGTTCTACCGCGAAGGCCGTGTGCCCCTGCACACCCTCCGCGCGAACATCGACTACGGCTTCTACGAAGCCAAGACCACCTTCGGCCGCATCGGCGTGAAGGTCTGGATCTACAAGGGCGACGTCACCGCCAAGGAACTGGCCGCACAGGCTGCTTCGGCACCGTCCCGCGGACCCCGCTCCGACCGTGGCGGACGTCCGGGTGGCGCTGACCGTGGTGACCGCCGTCGTCGCAACGACCGCCCGGCCGCTGACGCAGCTCCTGCTGCAGAGGCTCCGGCAGTTGAGGCTGCACCTGCAGCAGCAGAAGGAGGACAGGCTTAAATGCTTATCCCACGTCGAGTCAAGCACCGTAAGCAGCACCACCCGGGTCGTTCCGGCGCTGCTACGGGCGGCACCGAGGTCTCGTTCGGCGAGTGGGGTATCCAGGCTCTGAGCCCGGCATACGTCACCAACCGTCAGATCGAATCTGCCCGTATTGCGATGACCCGCCACATCAAGCGTGGCGGTAAGGTCTGGATCAACATTTACCCGGACCGTCCCCTGACCAAGAAGCCTGCCGAAACCCGCATGGGTTCCGGTAAGGGTTCACCGGAATGGTGGGTCGCCAACGTCAAGCCGGGACGGGTTCTTTTCGAACTCTCCGGTGTCAATGAAGAGGTAGCTCGCGAGGCCCTGCGCCTGGCAATCCACAAGCTGCCGTTGAAGGCACGCATTGTGCGTCGCGAAGGTGGTGAGTAGAAATGGCAGTAGGATCCAAGGATCTGGCTCCCGCGCAGCTGGACGGTTTCGACAACGAGCGTCTCGTTGAAGAACTCCGTAAGGCTAAGGAAGAGCTGTTCAACCTGCGTTTCCAGTCCGCCACCGGTCAGCTGGAGAACCACGGTCGCCTGCGTGCAGTAAAGAAGGACATTGCACGCATCTACACCGTTCTCCGCGAACGCGAGCTGGGCATTCGTGCCGAGGTTGCCGCACCGGTTGTGGAAGCCAAGGAAGAAAAGAAGTCCAAGAAGGCTGCAACCAAGAAGGCCGAGAAGGCTGAAACGGCTGAGTCCGAGGAGGACGCCAAGTGAGTGAAAAGGACCAGAACGTGACCGAATCTGCTACTGCAGCCACGGCTGAGCAGCGCGGTTACCGCAAGACCCGTCGCGGCTACGTGGTCTCCGACAAGATGGAAAAGACCATCGTCGTCGAGGTTGAAGACCGCGTGAAGCACGCACTGTACGGCAAGGTCATCCGCCGCACCTCCAAGGTCAAGGCACACGACGAAGAGAACACCGCCGGCATCGGCGACCTCGTTGTCATCGCCGAGACCCGTCCGCTGTCCGCCACCAAGAACTGGCGGCTCGTGGAAATCCTCGAAAAGGCCAAGTAGCACCTGCTGCTGGCTGGAAGCCCCTGCTCCCTTTCCGGGAGCGGGGGCTTCCTCGTTTAACCCTTGCGCCTCCCGACGCCCGCTCACATTTGGTGGCTTCCCACGAGACGCCCGCTCACTCGCTTCAGGGGAGTGAGCGGGCGTTGGGCCCATAGCCGCCACGAGTGAGCGCGCGTTGGGGTGGAGAATCACGACGGCGGTGGGCCGGCCGCGCGGGGGAGCGGCACCCCGGGTGGGGCGAACGGCTGCCCTGCGCGACGTCGTCGTACGTCCTGCCCTGCTTGCGGGGCGGTGCACCCTGGTGATATGGGAACTGGCCAAAAGCATGCTAGGATATTGAGTTTGTATGGCGCCTTCTGCGCGCCGTCATCAACCTCGTAAACAAGCGTGCCACAGCACAGTGCCCCTGTGCGCCCGGGATCTGTCCCGGACCGGATGGGAGCAACTGCTTCTGGCACAGGCGTTTAGGCCTGGTCTGGCAAAATCCAGGCGGGTCAAGAGACACCCCGATCAACCGTTCCGCAAGGCTCATTCCGTAGCAAGACCACGGCCTGAGAACCGGCGCGACGCAAGGAGTAAATAGTGATTCAGCAGGAGTCGCGACTCAAGGTCGCCGACAACACGGGTGCTAAGGAAATCCTTACCATTCGCGTTCTCGGTGGATCTGGCCGTCGCTACGCAGGCATCGGTGACGTCATCGTCGCCACCGTCAAGGATGCAATCCCGGGCGGCAACGTAAAGAAGGGCGATGTTGTCAAGGCAGTCATCGTCCGTACCAAGAAGGAACGCCGCCGTGCGGATGGTTCCTACATCAAGTTTGACGAGAACGCAGCTGTGATCCTGAAGAACGACGGTGACCCCCGCGGTACCCGTATCTTCGGACCGGTTGGTCGTGAACTCCGTGACAAGAAGTTCATGAAGATCGTTTCTCTGGCTCCGGAGGTGCTCTAGTCCATGGCTGCAAAGATCAAGAAGGGTGACCTGGTTCAGGTCATCACTGGCGCCAAGGCTGAGCGCGGCGGCGACCGCGGCAAGCAGGGCAAGGTTCTGCGCGTCTTCACCGACACCAACCGCGTGCTGGTTGAGGGTATCAACCGCGTCACCAAGCACACCCGTGTTGGACAGTCGCAGCGCGGCACCAAGACCGGCGGCATCGAGGTTGTAGAGGCCCCGATCCACATTTCCAACGTGGCCCTGGTTGACCCGTCGACCAAGAAGCCGACCCGTGTGGGCTTCCGCCTCGACACTGTGGAGAAGAACGGTGTCAAGAAGACCGTCCGTATCCGCGTGTCCAAGAGCTCCGGGAAGGACATCTAATGACTGAGACTCTCGAGACTCCGGCAACGAAGATCGTTCCTCGTCTGAAGACCAAGTACGCCGAATCCATCAAGGCAACGCTCCAGGATGAATTCAAGTACGAGAACGTGAACCAGGTACCCCGCCTGGTGAAGGTTGTTGTGAACATGGGTGTTGGAGATGCCGCCAAGGACTCCAAGCTGATCGACGGCGCTGTCCGCGACCTCACCCAGATCACCGGCCAGAAGCCGCAGGTTACCAAGGCCCGCAAGTCGATCGCCCAGTTCAAGCTGCGCGAAGGCATGCCCATCGGCGCACACGTAACCCTGCGTGGCGACCGTATGTGGGAATTCGTGGACCGCCTCGTTTCGCTGGCTCTGCCCCGTATCCGCGACTTCCGCGGCCTCAGTGGCAAGCAGTTCGACGGCAACGGCAACTACACCTTCGGTCTGACCGAGCAGGTTATGTTCCACGAAATCGACCAGGACAAGATCGACCGCGTTCGCGGTATGGATATCACGGTCGTTACCACCGCCAAGACCGATGACGAAGGCCGCGCGCTGCTCAAGGCGCTTGGTTTCCCGTTCAAAACCGAAGCTTAATTATCTACGTAAAAGGTCCGGCCGCACAGCTTCCTGAAGCTTGCGGCGGAAACCGTTACGAGGAAGGGCAAGAGCCCAAATGACAATGACAGATCCTGTCGCAGACATGCTTACGCGCCTGCGTAACGCAAACTCGGCATACCACGACTCCGTGTCTATGCCTTACAGCAAGCTGAAGGCACGCGTTGCTGACATCCTCAAGGCCGAAGGTTTCATCGCCGGCTGGAAGGAAGAAGACGCAGAGGTTGGCAAGAAGCTGACTCTCGACCTGAAGTTCGGTCCGAACCGCGAGCGTTCCATCGCTGGCGTCCGTCGTATCTCCAAGCCGGGTCTCCGCGTTTACGCGAAGTCCACCAACCTGCCGCACGTGCTGGGTGGCCTGGGTATCGCAATCCTGTCCACCTCTTCCGGGCTCCTGACTGATAAGCAGGCCGGCAAGAAGGGCGTGGGCGGCGAAGTCCTCGCCTACGTCTGGTAACGGGAAAGGAAGAGAATAATGTCACGTATTGGACGTCTCCCCATCACCGTTCCTGCCGGCGTTGAGGTCAAGGTTGACGGCTCTGTCGTCAGCGTTAAGGGTTCCAAGGGCGAGCTGAGCCACACTGTGGCCAGCCCGATCGAGGTTGCACTTGACGACACCACCCTGACCGTCAGCCGCCCGAACGACGAGCGCGCCTCCCGTTCACTCCACGGCCTGACCCGCACCCTGATCGCCAACATGATCCAGGGTGTCACCGCAGGCTACGAGAAGAAGCTCGAAATCGTTGGCACCGGTTACCGCGTGCAGGCCAAGGGCTCTGACCTTGAGTTTGCCCTCGGCTACAGCCACCCGGTCAACGTTTCGGCTCCGGATGGCATCACCTTTGCAGTAGAGGGTCCGACCAAGCTCTCTGTCTCAGGCATCAATAAGCAGCAGGTCGGCGAGGTTGCTGCCAACATTCGCAAGCTGCGGAAGCCTGACCCGTACAAGGGCAAGGGCATCCGTTACGCCGGCGAAGTCATCCGCCGCAAGGTCGGAAAGGCTGGTAAGTAACCATGGCCATCGCCATTAACAAGAAGCGTACGAACAAGAGCAAGGCTGCTGGTCGCAGCCGCCGCCAGCTTCGTATCCGCAAGCGCATTTCCGGTACGGCTGTCCGCCCCCGCTTGGTGGTCAACCGCTCCGCACGCCACGTATTTGTCCAGGTTGTCGATGACACCATTGGCCGGACCGTAGCAAGCGCGTCCACCCTGGAAGCCGACCTCCGTGCATTCGACGGTGACAAGACTGCCAAGGCCAAGCGCGTTGGCGAGCTCGTTGCCGAACGTGCCAAGGCTGCCGGCGTCGAGGCTGTTGTGTTCGACCGTGGTGGTAACAAGTACCACGGCCGCATTGCAGCCGTCGCTGACGGTGCCCGCGAAGGTGGGCTGTCACTGTGACCGAAGCAAACAACGAAAAGGACACTGTGTCTGCAGATCAGAAGGCACCCGAGGCCGCAGCTGCTGAGACCACTGCCCCCGCCACCGACGATCGCCGTGGTGGCGCCCGTCGCGGTGAGCGTGGCGACCGTGGCCAGGGCCGTGGCGACCGCGGTGGCCGTGGCGGCCGCGATGGCGGCCGTGACGCCGAAAAGAACCAGTTCGTAGAGCGCGTTGTCACCATCAACCGCGTTTCCAAGGTCGTCAAGGGTGGTCGTCGCTTCAGCTTCACCGCACTCGTCGTCGTTGGTGACGGTAACGGCATGGTTGGCGTCGGCTACGGCAAGGCCAAGGAAGTTCCCGCAGCTATCGCCAAGGGCGTTGAAGAAGCCAAGAAGTCCTTCTTCCGCGTTCCGCGCGTTGGCAACACCATCCCGCACCGCGTGCAGGGTGAAGCTGCTGCGGGCGTCGTTATGCTGCGTCCGGCTTCCGCCGGTACCGGTGTTATCGCCGGTGGCCCGGTCCGTGCAGTACTGGAGTGCGTGGGCATCCACGACATCCTCTCCAAGTCGCTCGGTTCCTCCAACGCCATCAACATCGTTCACGCGACCGTTGATGCCCTGAAGCGCCTCGAAGAGCCGGCAGCTGTGGCAGCACGCCGCGGCCTGCCGCTGGACGAAGTTGCTCCTGCGGCACTGGTGAAGGCTCTCCTGGCTCCGAAGGCAGGTGTGTAGTCATGGCTAAGAACCTGGTTCCCTCCGACGCAAAGTTGGAAATTACCCAGATCAAGGGCGTCATTGGCGTCAAGCAGAACCAGCGCGAGACCCTGCGGTCCCTCGGCCTGAAGCGCATCGGACACAGCGTTGTCCGTACCGCCGACGCCGTGACCGTGGGCATGCTCAACACGGTTCCGCACCTCGTGAACGTTGAGGAGGCGAAGTAAATGGCAGAGAAGACTGCTGAACAGGGTCAGGCTGCTGAAAAGCAGAACGCCCTGAAGGTTCACCACCTGCGTCCCGCCCAGGGTGCCAAGACCGCCAAGACCCGTGTGGGTCGTGGCGAGGCATCCAAGGGTAAGACCGCCGGTCGCGGTACCAAGGGTACGAAGGCCCGCTACCAGGTAAAGGCTGGCTTTGCCGGCGGCCAGCTGCCGCTGCACATGCGCCTGCCCAAGCTGCGCGGCTTCAAGAACCCGTTCCGCGTTGAGTTCCAGGTTGTAAACCTGGACAAGCTCAACGAGCTGTTCCCCGAAGGTGGCGCAGTCACGGTGGAGAACCTGGTCGAAAAGGGCGCCGTTCGCAAGAACCAGCCCGTCAAGGTGCTGGGCACCGGCGACATCACCGTCAAGGTTGACGTCACCGTCCACGCATTCTCGGCCAGCGCCGCGGAAAAGATTGCTGCTGCAGGCGGAAGCACCACCGCCCTCTAGGGACGGTGGGGCGCGAGCCCGTAGTTGAACTCCCGGTGACCGGGGCCCCAGGCCCTGGTCGCCGGGAGTTTTTTTCATCGGCAGAATCGTTCCATTAGGCGCATTTGCGGTGCCATCCGGCGCAGTTGCGCTGCCCCGGATTGTTCGCATGGCGCATACAACCGTTAGACTCGGTTGTTGGGATTCATAGATCCCCATCACACCACTCTTCTTCACACCACAGGAGGACGCTTGCTTAGCGCATTTGGCCGGGCCTTTCGCACGCCTGATCTGCGACGCAAGTTGTTGTTCACGCTGGGAATCATCACCATCTTCCGCTTGGGTGCCTTCATTCCCTCGCCTGGTGTGAACTACCAGAATGTCCAGCAATGCTTGCAGAACGGACAGACAGCAGGCGGGCTGTACCAGCTCGTGAACCTGTTCAGCGGCGGTGCTCTGCTGCAGGTGTCCATCTTCGCCCTCGGCATCATGCCGTACATTACGGCCAGCATTATCGTGCAGCTGCTCCGGGTGGTCATTCCCCGGTTCCAGGAGCTGTACGAAGAGGGCGCGTCGGGCCAGTCCAAGCTGACCCAGTACACCCGCTACCTCACCATCGCCCTGGGCCTGCTCAACGCCACCACCCTGGTGTCCCTGGCCCGTTCCGGCCAGCTCCTGCCCGGGTGTGCCCTGCCGATCATCCCGGATGAAAGCATCATCACCACCATCCTGATCATCATCACGCTCACGGCCGGCACCGGCCTGATCATGTGGATGGGCGAGCTCGTCACGGAGAAGGGCGTCGGCAACGGCATGTCCCTGCTGATCTTCACGTCGATCGCTGCACAGTTCCCCACCTCCCTGGGCGCCATCTGGACCTCACAGGGCCCCGGAACGTTCTTCATCGTGCTGCTGATCGGACTGCTGACCGTGGCCCTGGTGGTCTTCGTTGAACAGTCCCAGCGCCGTATCCCCGTGCAGTACGCCAAGCGGATGATCGGACGCCGGACCGTTGGCGGAACCAGCACCTACATCCCCATCAAGGTGAACATGGCCGGCGTTATCCCGGTGATCTTCGCTTCCTCCATGCTTTACCTGCCCGGCCTGATCTCTCAGTTCAACCAGCCGAAGCAGGGCGAGCAGCTCCAGCCATGGGTTGAATGGATCAACAACAACCTGACCCGCGGCGACCACCCGATCTACATGGCGCTCTACTTCGCCTTGATCGTGTTCTTTACCTACTTCTACGTAGCCATCACCTTCAACCCTGAAGAAGTGTCGGACAACATGAAGAAGTACGGCGGCTTCATTCCCGGTATCCGCGCCGGTAAACCGACCGCGGACTACCTGCAGTACGTGCTCTCACGGATCACGCTGCCCGGTGCCCTCTACCTGGGCTTCGTGGCACTGATCCCGCTGGTGGCACTGGTACTGATCAACGCGAACCAGAACTTCCCGTTCGGTGGCACCTCGATCCTGATCATGGTGGGCGTTGGGTTGGAGACCGTTAAGCAGATTGATGCGCAGCTACAACAACGTCACTACGAAGGGCTTTTGCGATGACGAGAATGCTGATTATTGGACCTCCCGGTTCCGGAAAAGGAACGCAGGCTGAGCGGATTTCGGAGCGCCTCGGCGTTGTGGCAATCTCCACCGGCGATATCTTCCGTGCCAATGTAAAAGGCGAAACGCCGCTTGGCATCGAGGCCAAGAAGTACATGGACAACGGGGACTTCGTTCCGGACAGCGTGACCAACAAGATGGTCCGCGACCGCCTCAGTGAGTCGGACGTAGAATCCGGCTTCCTGCTGGATGGCTACCCCCGCACCACCGCCCAGGTGGACTACCTTGACGAGATCCTCGCCAAGAACGAGGAGAAGCTCGACGTCGTCCTGCAGCTCACCGCGGACGATGAGGAACTGGTGCACCGCCTCCTGGGCCGGGCCAAGGAAACGGGCCGGAGCGACGACAACGAAGCCGTCATCCGCCACCGCCTTGACCTCTACCACGAGCAGACCGAAGCCGTGGTGGCGAAGTACGCCGAGCGCGGCATCCTCACCCAGGTGGACGGCATCGGCCCCATCGACGAAGTGACCGACCGCGTCATGCAGGCCATCAAGGCCGCACAGGCGGCCTGATTCCAGGCCACTGGTTATTTGAGGCTCCTCCCGGCACCCCGGGAGGGGCCTCAGCCATTTGAAAGGACACACCATGGCCTTCGGCCAGCCCCGCATCGAATTCAAGAACAACGCCCAGATGCGCACCATGCACGAGGCAGGCCTCGTCCTGAGCCGGGCCCTGGACGCCGCCGTGGCCGCGGCCGCCCCCGGCGTGACCACCAAGCACCTGGATGACGTCTTCGCCGCGGTCCTCAGCGACGCGGGCGCGAAGTCCAACTTCCTCGGCTACCACGGCTTTCCGGCCACCATCTGCACGTCCGTGAACGACGAAGTGGTGCACGGCATCCCCGGCGGCAGGGTCCTGCAGGACGGCGACATCATCTCCATCGACGGCGGCGCAATCGTTAACGGGTGGCACTCGGATTCGGCGCGGACCGTTATCGTTGGCACCGCAGACCCGGAGGACCAACGGCTCTCCGACGTCACGCAGGCAGCGATGTGGCGCGGGATCGCAGCGCTGGCCACCGGCACCCACGTGGGGGACATCGGCGCCGCCATCGACGACTACGTTTCGTCCGTGCCCGGGAAGCCGCTGGGCATCCTTGAGGACTACGTGGGGCACGGCATCGGCTCCGAGATGCACATGGCGCCTGACGTGCTGAACTATCGCACCAACCATCGCGGGCCCAAGATCAAGCCGGGCCTGTGCCTTGCCATCGAGCCCATGCTGGTCCGCGGCGGCATCGAGACCGCCGTGCTCGAGGATGACTGGACCGTGGTGACCACGGACGGCAAGCGCTCCTGCCAGTGGGAGCACTCGGTGGCCGTCCACGAGAAGGGCATTTGGGTACTTTCAGCGCCCGACGGCGGTGCGGAGCACCTCGTGCCGCTCGGCGTCACCCCGGTACCGATTCCGTAGCTGAACGTGAGTAGCAGCAGATGTCGTTCTGGAACTTCAGAACGACATCTGCTGCTACTCAGTTGGGGGAGTGGGGCACCCCCGCATGTGCCCCGGCGGTGCCATCGTTGGCGTCAACGCCGGCGGGTTCATCCCCGGGCACCCAGCGCAGCAGGTCGCCCGGCTGGCAGTCCAGGACTTCGCAGAGTGCTTCCAAGGTGGTGAACCGGACTGCCTTTGCCCGGCCGTTCTTGAGCACGGCCAGGTTGGCTGGCGTGATGCCCACACGTTCGGCCAGGGCCCCTACTGACATCTTCCGCTTGGCCAGGACCACGTCGATGTCCACGATGATGGGCATTAAATGACCTCGTCGAGCTCGGTGCGCAGGTACGTGGCCTCGGCGTCCCGCGCCACTGCCTGGGCCAGCAGCTTCCGCAGCACCAGGACGATGAGTGCCACGCCGGCCACCATCAGGGCCGCACCGCAGACCAGAAGGACGACGCCGGGCGCAACGTCCCCGGGTGCCAGCAGGACTGCCAGCCCGAACACCAGTGCGGAGGCGGCGGAGATGGCAGCGAAGATCACGTCGATGTAGCGGAACGCCCCCTGCGAAAAAACCGTCCCGCGGCGCACCATGGTCAGTAGCCGCCAGACACACGCCGCGGTGACCTGGACGCAGGCAATGCCCAGCACCACAATCACCAGGAAGGCCACCCGCGCGGCGTCAGGGGCTCCGGCCTCCTGCAGATCGGTGGACAACAGCGGGACCATCCGCATCTGAACGAACAGTGAACCTGCCAGGACCATCGCGATGACCACGCGCAGGGCAAGGACCGTCATTTTTCCCATTACCACTCCCGTATCGAATAACAATGGAAGACTATCGTTATTCGATAGGTAAAGCAATGGCCCCTGCCCTGCGCCCGCAAAGGCTGTGCGCTAGGACTTCAGCTTCGGCTTCACGTCCTTGTCGTAGATGCCCTGCAGCGTGGTCTTCAGGTCCGCCATGGTGGACTTGACGTCGCCCTGCTGGGTGAGGATCTTCGCCGCGGACTTAGCCATTTCCTGGTCGGCGCCCGGCAGGAACACCCGGGCGTTGTCCTGGACCTTGGTCGCCGCGAGCTGGTCCATGGCGGTCTTGATCTGGGGAGTCTTGGCCAGCACTGCTGCCATGTCAGCCGACTTGCGGGTGGGCATGTAGCCGGTAGCGGCGGAGAACTCCGCAGTGCTCTCCGGCTGGGTGACGAAGTCCAGGAACATGCCCGCAGCGAGCTGTTCCTCCTTGGTGATCCCGCTGGGAATGCCCAGGCCGGCGCCGCCCGTGGGGCAAACGTTGGTTTCTGCCTTTGGGCCGCCGGGCAGGAAGCCAACGCCCACGTTGAACTTTGCCGATTTCAGGATTCCCAGCAGCGAACCGGTGGAGGAAATGGTGGTCGAGGTCAGTCCGGCGGAGAAGTCGTCCGCCGCTTCCTTGGAGGAGACGCCTGCCCACTTGTCCTTGTAGATCGAGTCCTGGGCCCACTGCAGTGCGGCCACGGAATCGCTGGAGTCGCAGGTGATGTCCCATTCCTTGGACCAGCCACCGCCCCAGCCCCAGAGCATGTTCTGCAGCGTCCAACCCGCATACCCGGCAAGCGCAGGGTAGATGTAGGCGTACTGGGCGCCGGAGCTTGCCTTCAGCTTGGGGGCCCACTCGGCGAATTCCTGCCAGGTCTTGGGCGCCCGGTCCGGAAGCCCGGCCGCGGCGAAATGGTCCTTGTTGTAGTAGAACAGCGGGGTGGAGCGGCCGTAGGGAAGGGCCCACTGCTTGCCGTCGTACTTGTAGTCGTTGACCAGCGACTGCTGGAAGTCGTCCATCTTCATGTCCAGCTGCTTGGTGAGGCTGTCCACTGGAATGATGCTGCCGTTGGTGTAGTACCGGAACCACCACACGTCGGAAAGGACCACAACGCCGGGGAGGCCGGACTTCGCGGCCTGCGCGGTCTGGAACTTCTGCGCGATTTCCTCGTAGTTGGCCCCGGCAGTGACCAGGTTGACGGTGATGCCTGGGTTCTTGGCCTGGAACTTCTGGATCAGGCTCTTCTCAACCTCCTGTGACTGGCCTGGGTGGCTGGACCAGAAGTCAATCTTGGCCGCCGGCTTCACGCCGCTGAAGTCGATGTCGGCTGCCTGGGATGTGGATTGGCCACCGCCTGTTGTCGAGGGTCCGCCGCATGCGGCCAAAGCAGCGGCAGAGGCGGTGACCCCTGCGAGGCCCAGGAAGTGCCTCCGGTCCAGATGAAGTGTCATAACGGTTCCTTTCGGTTGTTGCCTGCGGAAGGGTTGGAGTACTCAAGGTTGGGAAGTACGACGGCGGCCGGCGGCTTAGCCGGTCACGCTGCCCTGGGTGAGGCCCGCCACGATGTAGCGCTGCAGCGCAGCGAAGACGATCAGGATGGGGACAATGACGAGGACCGCGCCGGCCATCAGGACGCCCCACCCGGCGGCGTTGCTTTCGTTGTTCTGCAGCAAGGTCAGGCCCACCGGCAGGGTCATGGTTTCCGGCCGGTCCGTGATGATGAGTGGCCAGATGTAGTCGTTCCATTCGGTCACGATGGTCACCAGGGCTACCGTGGCGATTGAGGGAACTGACACAGGGACCACGATCTGCCAGAGCCGGCGCCAGTGCCCGGCACCGTCCATCTCGGCCGATTCCAGGATTGAGGCCGGCAGGGTCCGGAAGTGCTGGCGCAGCAGGAAGGTCCCGAACGCGGTGCCCAGGCCGGGGAGGATGATCCCCCACAGGGTGTTCTTGCCGCCGATCCCTGCGATGAGGATGAAGTTGGGCAGGATGGAAACCTGCGGCGGCACCATGAGGGCCACCAGGATCAGCAGGAAGATGAAGTTCCGGAACGGGAAGCGGACAAAGACCAGGGCGTATGCCGTCAGGATGGCCAGCAGCACCTTGATGGTGGCCCCGGCCAGGGTGACGATGGTGCTGTTCAGGAAGAACTGCCCGAACGGGACCGTGGTCATGGCGGTCCGGTAGTTCTCGAGGTTCAGGCTCTCCGGGAGGATCTTCAGGTCGGTGGTGACAATCTCGCCAGACTGTTTGAAGGAGCTGAGCACCATCCACAGCAGGGGGAGGAACACCACCAAGGTGGCGATGATCAGTGGCAGGTAGCCGCCCACTATTGTCTGGATCAGGTTGCGGCGGGAAAGCGGCCGGTCGCGGCGAAGGCCCGGGTCCGGCGCGGTGACGGCAGGGGCGGTGGGGTCCGGGCTCACCGGCGATAAGGACGTCATGAGTAGTGAACCTTTCGTTCCACGAACCGCAGCTGGAGCACCGTGATCACCAGGAGGATGGCAAACAGGACTACCGAGATGGCTGCCGAATAGCCGGCCCTGTTGTAGGCGCCGAAGGCCTGGAGGTATGCCTCGTAGATCAAAGTGCTGGTGCCGGCGCCCAGCGGCGTCATGATCCTGATCAGGTCGAAGGCCTGCAACGAGCTGAGCAACGTGGTGATGAGGAGGAAGAACGTGGTGGGCGAGAGCAGCGGCAGCGAGATGCTGACGAAGCGGCGGAAACCGTTGGCGCCATCGAGGGATGCCGCCTCCATAACTTCCGTTGGCAGGGACTGCAGCCCGGCGAGGTACACCACCGCGCAGTACCCCAGGTTCTTCCAGACGTACACGAGGATCACCATGACCAGCGACAGCTGGGGATCGTTGATCCACTGCGGGCTCTGCTGCCCGATGCCCCGGAGCAGCCAGGCCAGGACGCCGTAGCCGGGATCGAAGATGAACAGCCACACCAGGCCCACGCCAACGCCGGATAGGACGTAGGGGGCAAAGACTGCGGACCGGGCGAACGTGGTGCCCCGGATCCTGGCGTTCAAAGCCAGCGCCACCAGCAGTCCCAGGATCATGGAGCCGCCCACCGTGACCAAGGTGAACACGGCCGTGGTGCCCAGGACCTTCGGCGCATCATTGCTGGTGAAGAACGTGACGTAGTTGCCGAGCCCCACAACGGTGGCGGAGGGAGAGCCCAACGTCCAGTCCAGGGTGGAGTAGTAGATATTGCTGAACAGCGGCCGGTACGTGAACACGGCGATCAGCACCAGGTTGGGCAACGCCATGCCGAGGAAGACAAAGAAGTCGCGGCGGCTCCGGGCGGTCCACCGCCGCCGTGGGACTTTTGCTGGGCCTGGTTGCCTGCCGGGTCTGGCGGAGGGGTGCGGGGCGAGTTGACGGGTCATGCGTGTCTCTCCCGGGTTGGGAGCCTGCTTGTGGCGGGCCCTGGCTGGATCTAGGGACTACTACACCAGACCGTCAGGGCGCTGAAACCCGCCTTTGCCCTTGTGAAAGGACTGTTATCCAAGGCTTCCTCGCCCGTTAACGCTGTGTTGATTGCAGTCTCGCATAAAGTTTGCCGATGCGTCAGGGGCGCGCGACCTGAGGGGAGAATAGGGGCATGGGAGCACTTACCGATGTGCCCGGTATCCGGGTAGGCCATGTCCAGAAGACCGGCGACGGGTGGCTGACGGGAGTGACGGTGGTCCTGCCGCCCCGCGGGACCGTGGGGTCGGTGGACGTCCAGGGTGGCGGCCCGGCAACCCACGAGACAGATGCGCTGGACCCCACCACCCTGGTCCGGCAGGTGGATGCGGTGGTGTTGACCGGAGGCAGTGCCTACGGCCTGGCTTCCGCTGCAGGAGCGCAGCGCTGGTGCGAGGAGGATGGCCGCGGCTTCGCCGTTCCCGGGGGAGTGGTGCCCATCGTCCCGGCCGCCGCGATCTTCGACCTGGGCAGGGGAGGCGACTTTTCGGCGCGTCCGACGCCGGACCTGGGCTACGCGGCGGCGGCGGCTGCTGCGGGACAACCGGAAGGGCACGGCGTCGAACGCGGCAACGTGGGGGCCGGCACCGGGGCGCTCATCGGCAGGGGACAGTTCAAGGGCGGAGTCGGCACGGCTTCGGTCACTCTGGAGAACGGCGTGGTGGTCGGCGCGCTGGCCATAGTCAACGCCCTCGGGCTCCCGTTTGGCACGACGAGCACGCCGAGGGCTTCGGATGGGGGGTCGGAATCCAGCCACGGCGCCCCGCTCAACACCACCCTCATCGTGGTCGCCACCAATGCCCTGCTCGATGTGGCGGAGTGCAAACGGACTGCTGCCGCGTCCCATGCCGGGATCGCGCGGGCCCTCAATCCTTCGCACACCCTGGCTGACGGGGACACAGTATTTTGCCTCGCAACCGGAGCCGCGGCCCTGGACCGCTCGGACGAAGCCGCCCGCCAACTGAGCCTTATCACCCTGCAAGCTGCGGCAGCCGACGTCGTACGCCTGGCCATCCTGGACGGTGTGGCAAGCGCGGAACCGGTCAGCACCCCGGCGGGCGATTATGGTGCGTATGGCGGGCAGATGCGCTAGCATGGCTGGATTTAACTTTCGCTGCCAAATGGCGTAGTGTTGCTTGTTGGTTGTCTGGACTGCCACGCCCTTTTGGGCCCGCTGATGACAATCGATCCAACAAAAACGTTCGTGGCCATGCCCGGTGCAATCCGGCAGGGCTGCGGCAACAACAGTTAGCGGAGGGTATGGCCAAGAAGGACGGGGTCATTGAGATCGAAGGCGTTGTGACCGAGGCGCTGCCTAACGCGATGTTTCGCGTTGAGCTCACCAACAAGCACATCGTTCTGGCACACATCTCTGGAAAGATGCGTCAGCACTACATCAGGATCCTCCCGGAGGACCGCGTAGTGGTGGAGCTGAGCCCGTACGACCTCACCCGTGGTCGTATCGTCTACCGCTACAAGTAAATTGCTGGGCGGCTTCAGTGCGAACTGAATGCTGCTCCAGTTGACCACTGCCACACGCAAAGGAATGCCATGAAGGTCAAGCCGAGCGTCAAGCAGATCTGCGAAAAGTGCAAAGTGATCCGCCGTAACGGCCGGGTCATGGTGATCTGCGAGAACCCGCGCCACAAGCAGCGCCAGGGCTAATTTCCTTCCCTGAAGGAAACCCTGGGTTGCTTACCCACGCAAGTAAATAAAGGCAGCACAAGCTGAATTGGGACGCATGAGCCCGGACAGCTAACCCCCGGTCGGAGGCTGGGGCCGCACGGAACGTGCGGGTGTACTGCCTACGACCTCCGGTTTATTCAAGGAGCACTGCCACTATGGCTCGTCTCGCTGGCGTAGACATTCCCCGCGAAAAGCGGTTGGAAATTGCGCTTACTTACATCTACGGCGTGGGCAAGACCCGTGCACACGAAACCCTGGCTGCCACTGGCATCAGCGCTGACGTCCGCGT
Organism: Pseudarthrobacter equi; assembly: GCF_900105535.1. Classification (NCBI taxonomy): domain Bacteria; kingdom Bacillati; phylum Actinomycetota; class Actinomycetes; order Micrococcales; family Micrococcaceae; genus Pseudarthrobacter; species Pseudarthrobacter equi. The sequence goes on along the minus strand of NZ_LT629779.1, from coordinate 3,389,672 downwards.
TAAGGACCTCACCGACGCCCAGCTGGTTGAACTGCGTGATTACATCGAGGGCAACTACAAGGTTGAGGGTGACCTTCGCCGCGAAGTAGCAGCTGATATCCGCCGCAAGGTTGAAATCGGCAGCTACGAAGGTATTCGCCACCGTAAGGGCCTGCCCGTACGCGGTCAGCGTACGAAGACCAACGCCCGTACCCGCAAGGGCCCGAAGCGCACCGTCGCAGGCAAGAAGAAGGCCCGTTAAAATCCCCGCCGGGACTAACGGACTTTCCCCCGATAACTTTCTGTAGGAGAAAAAAATGCCCCCAAAGACTCGTGGCGCGGTTCGCAAGCCGCGTAAGAAGGACAAAAAGAATATCGCGCTGGGCCAGGCGCACATCAAGAGCACGTTCAACAACACCATCGTTTCCATCACGGATCCGAACGGTGCTGTTATTTCTTGGGCTTCCTCAGGTGAGGTTGGCTTCAAGGGCTCGCGTAAGTCCACCCCGTTCGCTGCCCAGATGGCTGCCGAAGCCGCTGCTAAGCGTGCGCAGGAGCACGGCATGCGCAAGGTTGACGTTTTCGTGAAGGGTCCGGGTTCCGGACGCGAAACCGCCATCCGTTCGCTGCAGGCCGCTGGCCTCGAGGTTGGCTCCATCCAGGACGTCACCCCCGCAGCCCACAACGGCTGCCGCCCGCCGAAGCGCCGCCGCGTCTAAGTCTTCCTGCCGCAGAGCTTGCCCGGACCAGCAATGGGCCGGGCAAGCCCAGCGCGTTAAGTCTCAGACCGAATTTCCACCACCTGTGTTGCGTCATATAGCGGATGCTCGCCGAAAGGAAACCTAAGTGCTCATTGCACAGCGCCCCACCCTCTCCGAAGAGGTAGTCTCCGAAAACCGCTCGCGGTTCATCATCGAACCGCTGGAACCGGGCTTCGGCTACACCCTCGGTAACTCCCTCCGCCGTACCCTGCTTTCTTCCATCCCCGGTGCCGCTGTAACCAGCATCCGGATTGATGGCGTGCTGCACGAGTTCACCACGGTTCCCGGTGTCAAGGAGGATGTCACTGAGATCATCCTGAACATCAAGAGCCTGTCGGTTTCCTCCGAGCACGACGAGCCTGTTGTGGCTTACCTGCGCAAGCAGGGCCCCGGAGTCGTCACCGCCGCGGACATCGCTCCGCCGGCCGGCGTCGAATTCCACAACCCGGATCTGCACATTGCCACGCTGAACTCGAAGGGCAAGTTCGAACTCGAACTGACCATCGAGCGCGGCCGCGGCTACGTTTCGGCAGCTCAGAACAAGTCCGGCGACGCAGAAATCGGCCGTATCCCGGTCGACTCCATCTACTCGCCGGTTCTGAAGGTTACTTTCCGCGTGGAAGCAACCCGTGTTGAGCAGCGCACCGACTTCGACAAGCTGATTGTCGACGTCGAGACCAAGCAGGCCATCGCCCCGCGCGATGCTGTTGCTTCCGCAGGTACCACCCTGGTGGAACTGTTCGGTCTGGCCCGTGAGCTGAACACCGCAGCTGAAGGTATCGAGATCGGCCCGTCGCCCACCGACGCTGCCCTGGCAGCCGACATGGCACTGCCGATCGAGGATCTGGACCTCACGGTCCGTTCCTACAACTGCCTCAAGCGTGAGGGCATCCACACCGTGGGTGAACTCGTTGCCCGCTCCGAGGCTGACCTGATGGACATCCGTAACTTCGGTGCGAAGTCCATTGACGAGGTCAAGGCAAAGCTGGTTGAACTGGGCCTGTCCCTCAAGGACTCGCCTCCCGGTTTTGACCTCGCAGCACGCGCCGCAGCAATCGAAGAGGACGACGCCGCCTTCGGCGACGACGAACTCTAAACCAGACCTTGGCCGGCGGGCAGCACCACGGTGTGCCGCCCAACGGCTTCCACATGAGGAGAAACAATTATGCCTACCCCCACTAAGGGTCCGCGCCTCGGCGGCGGCCCGGCTCACGAGCGCCTCATGCTCGCGAACCTGGCAGCAGCACTGTTCGAGCACAAGCGGATCACCACCACGGTAACCAAGGCCAAGCGCCTGAAGCCGTACGCAGAGCGCCTGGTCACCTTCGCCAAGCGCGGCGACCTCGCTTCCCGCCGCCGGGTTCTCGGCCTGATCAGCAACAAGGGCATTGTCCACGAGCTGTTCACCGACATCGCCCAGGCAGTGGAGAACCGCGACGGCGGCTACACCCGCATCACCAAGATCGGCAACCGCAAGGGCGACAACGCTCCCATGGCTGTCATCGAACTGGTTCTCGAGCCGGTTTCCGCCAAGCAGGCCGTAGTAGCCGAGGCTACCCAGGCTGCTGCCAAGGCTGCTCCGGCCGCCGAGGAAGCTCCCGCTGAAGAGGCTCCGGCCGCTGAGGAAGCTGCTGCAACCGAAGAAGCTGCTGCTCCTTCTGCTGAAGCCGACGAAGCTGCAGCCGAAGAGGCTCCGGCCGCTGAGGAAGCTGCCGAGGCTCCTGCAGCCGAGGAGAAGGACGCGAAGTAATTCGCTGATTCTCTTCGCATAGACTTAGGTCTGTGAACCACCAAAAACCCGCGGCCCCCGTTTCAGGGGGCGGCGGGTTTTTGCGTATCCGGGTAGACCTGTCGTACGACGGCGGCCCCTTCAGCGGGTGGGCCCTCCAGCCGGGACGCCGCACGGTCCAGGGCGCGCTCGAAGAGGCCCTTGAACTGCTGGTCCGGCGTCCCATTCGGGTGACCGTCGCCGGCCGGACCGATGCCGGTGTTCACGCCCGTGGCCAGGTGGTGCACCTGGACCTCGCGGACAGCGAGTGGCACGGGATGGCCCGCGGGCAGGAACTCGATCCCGCGGTTGCGATGACCCGCAGGCTTCGCGGAGCACTGAACCGCGTGCTGGGAGACCTGACCGGCGCCGTGCAGGTCCGCGGCATCACACCCGCACTGCCGGGTTTCGATGCGCGCTTCTCCGCTCTTTGGCGCCGCTACAGCTACCGGATCGCTGATGGCCCGGCGCTGTGGGATCCGCTGGAGCGCGCCTTCACGCTGTGGCACAAGAGTCCGCTGGACGTGGAGTTGCTGAACCAGGGGGCCTCGCGGCTGCTGGGACTGCAGAACTTCCTGTCCTTCTGCAAGCCCCGTGAGGGTGCCACCACCATCAGGGAACTGCAGCGTTTCGAATTTGCCCGCGCTGAAGACGGTGCCATCGTGGCCACAGTGCAGGCGGACGCCTTCTGCCACAACATGGTCCGGGCCCTGATCGGCTCGGCCCTGTACGTGGGGGAGGGCGCCGTGGAACCCGGGTGGCTGTACGAGCGCCTGCTGGCACAGAAGCGCGACGCCAAGTCCGTCCTGGCCGCCCCGCACCCGCTGGTGTTCGAGGAAGTGGCCTACCCGTCAGCCAGTGAACTGCTGGCCCGTGCCGAACTCACCCGGGCACGGCGGGAACACTAAACCGCCGGTTCCTGGAACGCTGCCGCTGGTCCATCCGCCGGCAGGGTGAGCGTGAACGTACTTCCCTCGCCCTTGGCGCTCTCGCAGGAGATGGTTCCGCCGTGCCCTTCGACGATCATCTTCGTGATGGACAATCCCAGCCCGGCGCCCGCGATGGATGCGCTGCGCGCGGCTTCGGTGCGGAAGAAGCGCTGGAAGACCCGCGCCGAGTCCACTGCGCCAAGGCCCATCCCGGTGTCGCTGACGCTGAGCTGCACCCAGCGGCTGCCGGCCTGTGCGCGGATACTGATCCTGCCGCCGTCGGGCGAGTATTTGATGGCGTTGGACACGAGGTTGTCCAGCGCCTGGCCGATGCGCAGGGGGTCGGCGTAGGCCCACAGCGGTGCCGGTACGTCAGCAGCGAGTTCGATGCCGGACTGATCCGCCAGGGCCTGGGCGGAGCCGATGCTGGTTTCCACCACGCTGGCCAGGTCCGTCCGTTTCGGGTGGACGTTCAGTGCGGTGGACGCCGTGGCGGAAAGGTCCGACACGAGGGCGAGCAGCCGCTCGGAGTTCCGTTGCACCACTTCCAGCCGCCGGACCAGGTGGGGCGGAAGGGCAGCGACCTCGTCCAGGACCAGGTCGACGTTGCCGATGATGGAGTTCAGCGGTGACTTGAACTCGTGCGACACGTTGGACACCAGCTCCTGGTTCGCGGCCAGGGCCTCCACCCAGCCCGTCACGTCGTTGTACACCACCACGGCACCGGTGAGCCGGCCGTCCTCGGCCACCAGCGGCCGGGCAGCGGTGGACACCGCCCGCTGCTCTTGGCCCTCCCCGGCCCACACGAGGTAGTCGGAAAAGGATTCGCCGGCGATGGCCCTGCTGATGGGGCGCCTGTCTGCCGGCAGCAGCGTGGTCTTGTCCTGGCCAAAGACCAGCTGTTTGCCCTGCCCGGCAACGGCGTCGTCCGCGCCCGTTACCCGGCGGAAGGTCCGCTGCCGGTTGTTGGAGACCAGGAACTTCCCTGAACGGTCGACGGCGGCGATCCCCACGTCCGTAGCGTCCAGTACCGTCTGGAGCAGCTCCTCCCGTTCCCGGCTCTGGCGCAGCAGCGACCGCAGCTCAGCGTCCTTCCTGGCCAGCTCGCGTTGCTGGACCCGCAGCCCGGAACTGGCGAACCGGATGGCCAGGGACACGGCCAGCATCATCAGGGGGAACAGGATTACCGTGGTGATGTCCGCCGCCGTCCAGTGCGGCAGCCTTTCCAGGGCAGACGGAAGCATGATGAACAGCGGTCCGGCAAAGCTGAGTATCAGCCCGCTGCGGGCCAGCATGCCGGAGGCGGAGAGCCAGATCACCGGGAACACCACCAGGACCGCCAGGCCCGGCAGCAGTGGTGCGGCACCGTTGCGCAGCAAACCGACGGCGGCAAAGTCCAGGACAGGAATCAGCAGGTACGGGCGGTGCTCGAGGCGTTCCCAGGGAACCAGAAAGCAGGCAAGGAAAAGTAGCGCGTGCAGGGCAATGCCGGCCATGTAGAGCGTGCTGTGCAGCAGCACCGGCCATGCGAACGGTGTGGCAACTGCGAGTGCGGCCACCAACAGTGTCAGCGGCAACTGGCACAACACCACCTGTGAACGGGTCCCCAATCCCCGGAAGAAGCGCGCAGGTCCTCGCTGGAAAAGGGAATCAGCCATAAAGGGTGTTCAGGCTCCCCTCGATTACCGTCCCGGCACGGGCACGATGCGCCGTCGCATTCTGTCCGCCCACTCTTACTCACGCCCTTTCAAACCGGTAATGCACACGTCCTGTCATAATAATTGACTTTGGAATACCAGTATTGAAGGGGATGTCATCAGCCGGACTTACTAGTAGCGTATAAATGGTTGGAGCGGGTGTGGCATTGGCGCTGGGCCGATGAGGGGGGCCATCTCCGCCTGGCTCAGGGACAGTAATGGACGACGAACTAGGTGTGGCTGTAGTAATCGAAGATGATGCGGATGTGCGGAACCTCCTGGAGGGGGTTCTTAGCCAGGCCGGCTTCGAGGTGCATACGGCAAATGACGGGCGTGCCGGGGTTGAAGTGGTCCGCAGCAAGCAGGCCAGCGTGGTCACGCTGGACATCGGCTTGCCGGATATCGACGGGTTTGAAGTCCTCCGCCGCATCCGGCATTTCAGCAACGCATACGTGGTCATGCTGACCGGCAGGACTGAGGAACCGGACCTGCTCTCCGCACTGAATGCCGGGGCGGATGACTACATCGCGAAGCCGTTCAGGCCCAGGGAACTGAGGGCCCGGGTGACGGCCATGATGCGCAGGCCGCGGCACGAGATCGGTGTACAAAAATCGGCTCCGACCGTGTGGGCACCCCCCGCCGTTGCCCCAGTGACGCATCAGCAGAACTCCGCGGCCCTCCAGCACAACGGGCTGGTCTTGAACACCCGCACCCGCACCGTGGAGGTTGACGGTGGACAACTGGCCCTTACCCGCAGTGAATTCGACCTGCTGCACGTGCTGCTGAAGGGCGCCGGCACCGTGTGCACGCGGCCGGACCTGGTCCGGGCGGTACGCGGGGAGTACTACGACGAGGACGCCTACATCAGCGAATCGGACGAACGCGCCGTCGAGGTCCACGTCGGAAACCTGCGCCGGAAGCTGAAGGAGGACCAGGTGGCGCCCCGGTGGCTGCAGACAGTCCGCGGGGTTGGCTACCGGCTGGCGCCCGCCAGGCAGCCCGGGCAGTCCTAGCCGGTTTCCGGGATGTAGGTGCTGCGGAGTTCGATGACGGTCAGGCTGCCGTCCTGGGCAACCCGTTCCATCAGCATCTTGCCCTGGCCGAAGTCGCCGCGGCGGATCATCGTCTCCAGCAGCTCGGCCAACTTGGCAAGACGCAGCCCGCCCACCATGGCGGAGCTGATCTTCAGGCTGATGGCGGCGTCTAGTGCGGAGTCGCCGTCGTGCCGGTGGACTGCGGCGGCAAGGCGGGAGTAGCGCTCGTCCCACATGGCGGCGTAATCCTTGGCGAAGCGCTGGGCCATGCCGGTACCCGCGAGTTCTTCCTCGAGTTCCTCCAGTACGGCGGCGTCAACGAGAGGCAAAAGTCCCACCGCTTCCTGGGCAGGTGCCGGCTGTCCTGGCAGGTTTGTATCCGGGGAGGTGCGCCCGCCGCCGGTGATCCGGTCCGCGGGGATCCCGGCGGGCAGCGGACCCGTAGCGGGGCCTCCTGCGCTGGAGCCGGAATCGTGACTGTGCATTGTTCAAGGCTACTTCCTGGAATTCTTGCGGTGTTCTATTTCAGCTGATCCTGTGTAAACCTTGCGTGATCCTTCAGCAGATCCCAAGGCAGCTATTGCCCGGTAAAGGTGACCACCGTGTTAATGACGGCCGGCCCCAGGATGGCGATGAAAAGGACCGGGAAAATGAAGAAGAGCAGCGGGAACAGGATCATCACGGGCAGTTTCATGGCCTTTTCCTCGGCACGCTGGCGCCTTTTGACCCGCATGACCTTGGCCTGCACGCGCAGTACCCTGCTGATGGCAATGCCGTAGGTGTCCGCCTGCACCACCGCCTGCACGAAACTGCGAAGCTCGGGAATGTTGGTCCGCGCCGCCAGCGCCGTGTAGGACTCGCGGCGGCTGCGTCCCACCTGCATGTCCTGCAGGGTGCGGACCAGTTCCTGGGCCAACGGGCCCTTGCCGTTATCGCCGGCCCTTGCCATAGCCCCCTCAAAACCGAGGCCCGCTTCCACCGAGATGAGCATCTGGTCCAGCGTGTTGGCCAGTTCCAGCTGCATGGTCTTCTGGCGCTCCTGGCCCTTGCTGTACAGGAGGAGGTCCGGGATGAAGTAACCCAGGAACAGGACAAAGAGACCGGCCAGCTTCATCAGGGGAGTGCTGCCGATGGCCGTCAGGTAGAGGCCGAGACCCAACGCGGCCAGTCCCAGTGCGAGCTTGGAACCAAGGACCTTGCCCAGCGGCATGGATGCCGGGCGGCCGGCCAGTGCGAGCAGCCGGTCGAGGAAGGCCACATACGTGGGGGGAGTCAGGCGCCTGCCGATCGCTTCCAAGAGGGCGGGTTTGTAATCCGCGGCCGTTGCGGTGGGTGCCGCGCCGCGGGACAGCAGGTTGGTGACGGCGGCACGGCCCTGCCGGTCGGCCGTGAGGAGGGACCAGGCGACGGCGCCGAGAGGGACGCAGACCAGAAATAGGGAGAGAAGGACTGTCAGGTTCATGGCTTTCCTCAGAACTTCAGGTCGATGATCTTGCGCATCCACAGGGCGCCGACGGCCATCAGGACGAAGGAGGCGACGATCATGGCCCACCCGAGCGGGTGCGTGAACATGGAGTTCATGTAGGTGGGGCTGACGGCGAGCAGCATGGCCACGATCCCGAACGGCATGGCGATCAGGATGTACGCGGAGAACTTGCCTTCGGCGGCCAGCGCCTTGATGTGGCCCTTGATCTCGGCGCGCTCGCGGATGGTTTCGTTGACCTGGTCCAGGACGTCCGCCAGGTTGCCTCCTACCTCCCGGTTGATCTGGATGGCCTGCGAGATCCAGACGAAGTCCTCGTTCTTCATCCGGTCTGCGGTGTCGTTGAGTGCTGCCAGCAGGTCCCGGCCCAGGCTGGTTTCGGTGATGACCCGCCGCATCTCCTCCGACGTGGGTTTCTGCGATTCCGCGGCAGCGGCGTCAATGGCGCGCAGGATGCTGTGGCCGGCCCGCAGGCCGCCTGAAAGGAGTTGGAGGGTGTCGCCCAGCTGCCCGTCGAAGGCCGCACGGCGCTTGCCGGCGAGGAAACCAAGCACCAGCTTGCCCACAAACGGGGCGAGGAGAGCCAGAAGGAGTCCCACCAGGGGGTTGAGGGTCACCGTCCCCACCAGCATGCCGACGCCGGCGCCGATGCCCACCAGCAGGAAGAACTCCGCTTGGCTCAGGCGCAGGCCGGCATTCTCAAGCTGGGGGCGGGAGAACAAGGTGATGTTCCGTCCGGCAAGGAGTCGTTCAAAGGAACGGACGGCGGAAAGTGCGAACCTGGTCAGGGAGGACGGCGGCTCGGGTTCGAACGGACGACGGCGGTCCAGCGGCACGGTGGGGGCGCTCGGCAGGAGCACGGCGACACCGAGCAGGCAGATGGCTGCCAGCAGGATGACGGCGCCAATGGCGAGAATCATCAGTGCCCCCCTGGCTTCTCGGTACCAGTGAGCGGCCCGGCGAAAACCGCGGGCGACACGTGGATGCCGAGGTCCTCGAATCGGTCGATGAAACGGGGCCGGATACCGGTGGCGACAGGCTTACCCAGGAAGCGGCCCTGCGCGTCGACGCCGGCGGAGTAGTCGAAGACGAAGGCGTCCTGGAGGGTGACGATGTCGCCTTCCATGCCCTGCACCTCCGTGACATGGGTGATCCGGCGGGACCCGTCACGCATGCGGGAGATCTGGACGATCAGGTTCACGGCGGAGGCGATCTGTTCCCGGATGGCGCGGAGCGGAAGGTCCATGCCGGCCATCAGCACCAGGGTTTCCAGGCGGGCCACGGCGTCGCGGGGGGAGTTGGAGTGCACGGTGGAGAGGGACCCGTCGTGGCCGGTGTTCATGGCCTGGAGCATGTCCAGCGATTCGCCGCCGCGGACCTCGCCCACCACAATCCGGTCCGGGCGCATGCGCAGGGAGTTGCGGAGCAGTTCGCGGATGGTGACCTCGCCCTTGCCCTCGGTATTCGGCGGCCGGCTTTCGAGGCGGACCACGTGCTGCTGCTGGATCTGCAGTTCCACAGCGTCCTCGATGGTGACAATGCGCTCGTCGGCAGGCAGGAAGGAGGACAGGACGTTCAGGAGGGTGGTCTTTCCGGTGCCGGTGCCGCCGGAGACGATGATGTTCAGCTTCGCCTTCACGCAGGCGTTGAGTAGTTCGGCCATTTCCGGGGTGAGGGTGCCGAAGTCGATGAGGTTGCGGACCGTCAGCGGTACCTTGCTGAACTTTCGGATGGTCAGCGATGAGCCGCCCACGGCGAGCGGCGGGATGACGGCGTTGACGCGGGAGCCATCCTCCAGGCGTGCGTCCACCAGCGGGGACGACTCGTCGATGCGGCGGCCCACCCGGGACACGATCCGTTCGATGACTTTGCGCAGGTGGTCTTCCGAGCTGAACCGGTAGTCCGTGAGGGTCAGACGGCCGCCGCGTTCCACGTAGATCTGGTCCATGCGGTTGACCATGATTTCGGTGACGGCGGGATCGTCGAGGAGGCGCTGGAGGGGGCCGTAGCCGAGGACGTCGTCGGCAACGTCGCGGACCAGTCGCGTGCGTTCCTCAGGGGTCAGCGGCACCTGTTCGGCGTCGACGATGCGGGTCAGTTCTTCCTTGGCGGTGCTGCGGAGCTCCTGCTCGGTGACGGCGGCGTCGTTGAACCGCGTGCCCATCCGTTCGAAAAGTGCGGTGGCCGCACGGAGCTTCATGGCTGCGAAGACGTCCACGCCGGGTGCCTTGGGCACCTGCTGCGCGTCGGCGTCGTGCGTTGAAGGCACGACGGCGGCTGGTTGGGAAAGGTGCGCATCCGTCGTCGGGACCGCTGGACGAATGGGCTCGACGACGGCGGCGGGCCGGTCAAGCACGGCCGTGCCCGCACCCGGAGACTCACTGCGGTTCTGGACCGCGCTGATGCGTTCGGAGAGTTTCATCAGATGACCACCTGTCGGTGAAGCTTGCGCTGGGTCTGCGTGCGCCAGGCCGGGTTGAACCGCTCCACCAACTGGCGGAGGCTCTTCACGGCCGGGTCTTTCCTGGATTCCTGCAGGACTGGGATGCCGCGGTTGGTGGACAGGGCGATGGCGCGCGAGCGGGGCACGCTGACATCCACAGGCGCGCCGATGGTGGATTCCACGTCCTGGACGTTGAGGCCGGCCTTGGCGTCTGCCATGTTCAGCACGACGTGGCGGGATTCGGGCATGATCTCGAGCTGGCGGAGAACTTCCAGGCCGGAGCGCAGGCCGCGGAGGCTGGGGATGTCCATGGCGCTGACCCACACCACATCGGTGCACTGTTCCATGGCGGCGAGGCCGATCTCGGGCAGGCCGGGGGCGGTGTCCAGGATGACGTACTGGAATTCCTGGGCCAGCTGTTCGAGCAGGCGGCTGACCTGATCCGGCGTGATGTGGTCTGCGTCCACGGGGTTCGGCGGAGCGCACAGGGCGTAAATGCCGGCGGGGTGCACGGTGAGGAAGGCTTTCAGGACCAGGGAGTCCTGGGCAGCGGCCGGGGTGACGGCATCCGTGACTGTGTGCTCCGGGTTGAGGTAAAGGCCGGAGGCGACGTCGCCAAACTGGAGGTCCAGGTCCACGATCACCACGCTCATGGGCGCGATCTGGCCCAGGCCGATGGCGATGTTGGTGGCCAAAGTGGTTTTGCCCACGCCGCCCTTGGGGGAGAAGACGCCGATGACCAGGCCCTTGCCGTTCTCCGCCGGCTGCGGCTCGGGGCCGCGGTGACGGGTGGCGAAGGACTGGCAGGCACGCTCCAACAGGACACGGATTTCGGCGGGGTCAGCCTGCGGACTGATGATGTCGCGGATGCCGGCGCGCATGGCGTGCAGGAGCAGGGCCGGGTCCACGTCGCTGACCAGCACCAGGCTGAGGCCGGGGAGCTGGACGTCGAAGACTTTGGCGAACCGGAGTGCTTCGTCGTAGGGGACGTCCGGGCCGATGATGAGGACCTCGGGCTGCTCCTGGTTGAGGAGGGCGAACAGTTCCGCCGGGCCCGCGGGGAGGATGTCGCTCGCGATGGTCTGCACGGTGCCGCGGAGGCCGTGCGCGACGGCGGCGCGCAGCTTCTGGTCGAAGTCGCCGCTGGGGGAGAGGAGGACGAAGCGGCTCATTTGTACACCACTTCCTTCCGTTCGGTCCGGGGGCCGCTGTCCTGGGCATCTGTTGGTTCTTTTGTGAGCCAGAGGCTGCCGTTGATGGAGGTGAAGATGATCTTGCTGGCGTCCACGTCATTGACGGCGACGGTGAGCATGAGTGACCCTTCGGGCAGGGTGGTGTCCTGCGGGTTGGCGCCGTCTTCCGTCTTCGCGGCGCTCGCCTGCGGGGCGCGTTGCACCGCGGTGACCAGGACTTTCCGGAGAGTGAGCTGGGTGGTGGCGTCCTCCAGCTTTGCCTTGTAGGCGCCGTTCTCAAAGTTCAGGGCTATGCCAACGTGGTCGCCCACGTTGATCCGGCCGCCGGCGACGCGCTGCGGTTCCAGTTGGAACGAGACTTCCTGCAGGCCGGTGGGGACTTCCACGCCACCTTCCTTCTTCACGTCTTCCGGCGCCACAAGCCGTTCGGCGAGCAGTTGCTCGCCGGGGACCAGGTCCACGGCCGCGACCGTTCCGGCCTTGCTGTTCAGCGATGTCAGCGCGGTGGCGGCGATTCCTGCGGCAGGAACGTCCTGGATGACGAGCGAGGATGCCATTTCGTTCACCGGGGTCCCGGCAGGGATGGGCTTTTCGACAACCAGGACTTTTCTGGGATTCGTGGTGGCCATGGCCCGTGCGTCGGCTCCGTTGGCGTAGACGATGATGAGGAGGGCGCCTACGAGCGCCAGGGCGACGGCGGCCGTTCCGGCGAGCAGGCGGGACTTCACAGTGTTTCTCCGTGTGTTTCTTGGTCAGAGGGTGAGGCGGGCGATGGTGGCGCCGTAGTTGGGCGTACTGCCGAGTTCAAATCCTTGGGACAGGGATACGAACTTCACGAAGTAGCCCCTGATGGTCTTGTTGGCCACCTTGGGGCCCGCCGTCCAGCCGATACTTGGGAATTGGTAGCCGGTTACGTGGAACGCGGCGAAGCCTTTGATGTAGTACTTACCGCTGGAGCCGGTTCCTGTGGCCAGGTCGTACATGGGCAGGAGGACGGTTTGATTGTTCATCTGGCTGAAGTCTGCGGCGGTGCAGACGGAGGGGGCGCTGGCGCCGGTGTCGCTGGGGAACCAGATTCCCGCGTTGGTTGAGGCACCCGCGGTAGCGGTGATGGCGCATTTTGACGAGCCCGTCTGCATCCAGCCGAACCCGCCAGGGATGCCACCACAGCCGTTGACTGACTGTTCCAGCACCTGTTCGGCGCCCTGCGCCCCGCCAGCAGGAATGTTCAACTTGCAGTAGGCAATGGCCAGCGGCAGGATGACGGGTCCTTTGGACGGGGTTCCCCATGCGGCGGAGGCTTTGGCGCCTACCTCCCTGCTGGGAATTCCAATTGCATTGGCGGAGAAGAGGGAGACGGAGTTGTCCGGGCTACCCGTTTCCTTGGCACTGGTGGTCACCGATACGGTGCGGGCGGTCTTGTCGAGCTGGATGCTGTAGATATTGCTCATGCCGTCCAGGGCGTTCTGGTTGGCGAGGCTGCCGGCGAGTGTGGCCGTCGTCGAGCATTGCGTGTCCGCTGCGTTCTTGGCGCACTTCTGTGCCACCGCCATGGCGGAAGCGTCCGCCCCGCTCTGCAGCTGGGCGCGTTCGGAGTAGATGGCCCCCACATCGACGGCGATTGCCACGAAGCCGAGCAACGTCACCAGGAGTATGGCGACGATGACAGAGACGGCGCCTTTCTCGTTGTTGTCATCGCCTAGCCGCCGCACAGCATCACCCCCTTGCCCGTCATGGGAAAGGGGCCGGCGATGCCGGTGATGGTGGAGAGGTTGTAGCTGATGGTGACGGTCACCTGCTTATCGGTGCTGCAGGTGGCGGGGCTGATGGTGATGTTCGAATCCGGGATGGTGTTGCTGACGGCGGCGGCCGCGTTTCTTGTTGCTGTCTTGGCGCCTGTGGGGTCATTGGCGATCGCCATGACCCGGACACCGTCGCGGGCCGCGTTGGTGAGCGTGATCTGTGCGTTGTAGGCGCGCCCGAACTCGATGGTTCCCAGCACCAGCATCAGGAGGAGGGGCAGCAGGATGGCGAATTCGACGGCGGCTGCTCCGCGTTCCGAATTGTTAGTCACCTGCTGCACCTCCTCCTGCATGACTGATGTGCTTGTTTACTTGTGCGCCGTTTCGATATGGGGTCCGGAACGGCGCGGACGACAAGGGCCTTACTACGAGCCGGTGGTCGGGGCGGTTGTCGGAACGGGCACCTTGCCAGCGACGCCGTTGAACATGCTGCTCAGATTGTTTCCGAGAAGCGTGACTGCGACGATGATGACGACTGCAATGAGGGCGACCATGATGCCGTATTCGACGGCAGTTGCGCCCTTCTCTTCGCTGCGAAGGCGGATCATGAGGTTGGTGTAGAGAGAAAGCATTTTGACTCCTGAGCGAGACGGATGGCTGGCCCTTCACCAGCACTGAAACGAAGTTAGCAACGGGATTAGGTGCCAGGTCCGGATCTTGGGGCATCCTGCGGAAAGGCTCAGCCAGGTGGGAGTTTCCTGTGGCTTCGCTGGTCCTGTCCTGCGCTCGCAGTGGGTTTAGCCGTCGTCCAGGCACGCAAAAGGACCCCCTCGGTTCTGGGTGCCGAGGGGGTCCGGTCTTTGAGGCGCCGGGGACGCGGTGGTTAGGGAATGCCGAGCGCCGTTTCGATTTCAGTGGCGAGATCATTGAAGTGATCGTTGAGGGCGAGGCCGAACAGACCGACGCCGGCCACGATGACAATGGCAATGAAACCGACGGTGATGCTGTATTCAGTGGCTGTTGCCCCATCTTCTTCAGTGCGGATCTTACGCGCGAGATCGCTGATGAAAGACGACTTAGGACTTAGATGGGCCATGATTCCTCCTAGGAAAATGCGGAGACTATGTTCATGACTGCCGGTCCCAGCAGGATGATGAACAGGGTTGGGAAAATGAAGAAGATCAGGGGAAAAAGGATCTTCACTGGAATCTTCATTGCGTGTTCCTCGGCCCGTTGGCGCCGCTTCAGTCGCATCTCGTGCGCCTGGACCTTCAACACTTTCGCAATGGCGATGCCGTACGCGTCAGCCTGCACGATGGCCCGGATGAAGGAGCGAAGGTCCGGAACATCGACCCGGTCCGACATGGCAAGGTAGGCCTCTTTCCGGGAGCGTCCCACCTGCATGTCCTGAAGGGTTCGCGTCATTTCATCAGCCAATGGGCCGGTTCCGTTTTGAGCCGTGCGTGCCATGGCAGCTTCGAAACCGAGCCCTGCCTGTACTGCGATGAGCATCTGGTCGAGTGTGTTCGGCAGTTCCTGCCGGATCTTTGCCCGCCTTTTCTCCGCAGTGCTGCGTATGAGGAGGTCGGGGGCGAAGTAGCCGAATGAGACCGCTCCGAGGAGGACGGCGAAGCGCGATGGTTCCGGGCTGGCGAGGAAATAGAAGAGACCAACCATGGCGCCGCAGAGTGCAAGCAGCGGCTTCACCACCAGCAGGCGCTCCAACGGCCACTCCTTGGGGCGTCCCATTGCTGCCAGCTGCTTGTCCAACCAAGCTACGTATCCAACCGGGGCGATCTTGCGAGCCATAGCGGTAAACTCGGCAGTCAGGTTCTGCGGAGCTGCATTTCTGGCTCGCTGTCCCAGGTTGGCCTGGATGTTGCGGAGCGCAACTCTGTCTGTTGCAGCGACCGACCACACCAAGTAGGTGATGGGCAGGATAATGGCGAGAATCGCCCCTAAAGCCATTGGTGACATTGTCGGGCCTCCTAAAACTTCGGTTTGATCAGCCGGCTGAGCCAGAAGCCGCCGGCAGTGAGCATGATTGCCGCCGCGCCGAGCATCAGGAACCCGGGGACTGTGCTGGTGAATGTCTTCGCATACTGAGCGTTGATGAAGATCAGGGCGAAGAAGAGGACCACCGGAAGCCCCATGAGGACCGCCGCGGACATCTTGCCTTCAGCGCTGAGGGCCTTGACTTGGCGCCGGATCTGGTTTCGGTCGCGGATGGTCTCTCCCACGTGATCGAGGACTTCCGCAAGGTCGCCGCCGACTTCACGGTGGATCTCAATGGCTTGGGAGATCCACGCGAAGTCTTCGCTCCTGGTGCGGGCAGCAACATCAGTCATGGATGCGTTGAGGTCACGACCGATCCTGGTTTCATTGACGATCCTTGCGAGCTCTTCCGACATCGGAGCGTCCGACTCGCGGGCGGATGCATCAATCGCCCTAAGCAACGAGTGCCCGGCACGCATGCTGCCCGTCAGCATTTGAAGCGTGTCCGGCAGCTGTTCGTCAAACCGGCTTCTCCGTTTGGACTCAAGAACGGTGAGGAAGCCCAGCATGCCGGCTGGCACCACCGCTATCATCAGCACCGCAAAGAAGAAGCCGCCCAGAAGGAAACCAAAGACGCTGCCTGCCAGAGTACCGGCGCCCATCATGAGCAGGAAGTTGGCGGGCTGGGTCTTTAGACCCGCGCGTTCCAGCTTTTCCCGGCTGATGATGAAATCATCTTTTCCCTTGAGCTGCTTGTTGATAGCGCCGACAGCGGAGTCGGTCAGCACCGTCAGCCTGGAGGAGGCAACCGGGACGTCCGGGCGTCGGCGGGACAAGGGAATGACATTGCCCGGTTTGAGGACGACAGTAAAAAGCAGGATGACTGCAGCGAATATGGCAGCAACGCCGAGAACGGCGATTGATGCGGGTATCTCTGGCTCCATTACCTGCCCCTGACTGTGTGTGCACCGAAGACGGCAGGAGAGATCCTGATGCCAAGTTCTTCGAACCGGTCCGTAAACCGCGGCCTGACGCCAGTGGGTACAGGTTTGCCGAGGAATTTGCCGTTAGCGTCGATGCCTGCGGAGTAGTCGAAGACGAAAGCATCCTGGAGGGTGACAATGTCCCCTTCCATACCCTGAACCTCCGTAATGTGTGTAACCCTGCGGGTTCCGTCCCGGAGCCTTGAGATATGGACGATGAGGTTCACGGCCGAAGCGATCTGCTCGCGAATGGCGCGCAGAGGCAGGTCCATGCCCGCCATCAGGACAAGTGTCTCCAGGCGGGCCACGGCGTCTCGGGGCGAATTAGCATGCACTGTTGAGATCGAGCCGTCGTGGCCGGTGTTCATGGCTTGCAGCATGTCCAGGGACTCTCCGCCTCGAACTTCACCGACGACGATGCGGTCGGGCCGCATGCGTAGCGAGTTGCGGACCAGATCGCGGATGGACACTTCGCCTCGTCCTTCGATGTTTGCCGGCCGGCTTTCCAACCGGACAACGTGGTCCTGCTGGAGCTGGAGTTCCACGGCGTCCTCGATCGTCACGATTCGGTCCGTGGCGGGGATAAAGGACGACAGCACATTCAGCATGGTCGTCTTACCGGTGCCGGTACCGCCGGAGACGATGATGTTCATGCGGGCCAGCACGCACGCCTGGAGCAACTCGGCCATCTCGGGGGAGAGGCTCCCGAACTCGATTAGCTTCTGCACCGTAAGTGCCTCGCGACCGAACTTGCGGATGGTCAGCGACGCCCCGTTCACGGCTAGGGGAGGGATAATGGCGTTGACTCGTGAGCCATCTGCCAGGCGGGCATCCACCAGTGGCGACGACTCGTCAATCCTCCTGCCGATCCGCGTGACGATCCTTTCGATGACCTTTCGCAGGGACTCTTCGCTGGCGAACTTCGTATCCGTCAGAAAGAGGTGGCCATTGCGTTCGACGTAGATCTGGTCTGCACGATTCACCATAATTTCCGTTACAGAGGGGTCATCCAAGTACCGTTGCATTGGGCCATGGCCAAGGACATCGTCAATAATTTCCCGAGTCAGTCGCTGCCGTTCGCCCTGCGTGAGCGGGACTTGTTCCTCGTCAACGACAGCTTTCAGTTCGTCCTTGACGAATTGGTGCAGCTCGGCTTCATCCAACGTTGAATCGGTGATCCGAGAACCAAGCCGTTCGTAGAGGGCTTGACTTGCACGGTCTTTGAGCCCGGTGAGCGCTTCACTCGAGCTGCCGGCAGTCACCTCGATGGCTGTGGGAACGAGGGCCTGCTCAGCCGCTTGGGCTTGCTGTATGGCGCCCAAGGTGGCGGGCCCCGCACTCGGCACGGGACTCTGATCGGGAGAGCCTGCCGCTTCGTCGCCCCGGATCTTTGCAATTCGGTTCGAGAGATTCATTGCACTACCGCCCTTCTGTGAAGCTTCTTGCGGGGGCCTTCCCAATTCGGCTTGAAACGCTCAACCAGCTGCCGGAGCCCCTTTGCCACTGCATCGCGGCTGCCATCCTGCAGCAGGGGAACACCTTTATTTGTTGAGAATGGGACGGCCCGGGAACGTGGCAGGACCACGTCCACGGGAGCCCCTATGGTTGCCTCCACGTCCTGGACAGTCAGCCCCGTCTTTCGGTCAGCCATATTCAGCACTACGTGCCGATTGTCAGGGAGAAGGTCGAGTTCTGAGAGGATCTGGAAGCCGGTCCGGAGACCGCGGATACTAGGGATGTCCATGCCGCAGACCCACACGGCGTCCGTCGCCTGCTCCAGCGTCGCCAGAACGTGCTCGCCTAATCCGGGGGCGGTGTCAACCACCACGTACTGAAACTCAGTCCGTAGTTGCTGCAGGAGACGACTGACGTGTTCTCCTGAAATCCTGTCCATGTCAATAGGGTTGCGAGGTGCGCATAAGGCGTAGATGTTGCCACGGTGCAGCGACAAGTACGTCTTGAGGACCATGGCGTCCTGGCTCGCTGCGCCCACCACTGCCTCTGAGATCGTAAATTCTGGTTCGATCATCAATCCGCTGGCGACGTCACCGAACTGCAGATCCAAGTCGACCAAGACGACACTCATCGGGGCAATTTTTCCGAGGCCGATGGCCAGGTTACTTGCAACTGTTGTCTTGCCGACGCCTCCCTTCGGTGACATGACGGCAATGATCCGGCCGCCTTCTGCCGCGGGGCGTTCAGCCGTGTTAGGTGCAAGCCCTCGCCGCCTGCCGGCCGCTGCCAAGCTTGCCCGCTCCACGAGTGCACGGATCTGCTCGGTGTCGGCCGCAGGCGGAAGAATGTCCCGTATGCCGGACCGCATGGCACTCAGGGCAAGTTCGCCGTCGTCCTCCGCCACGAGGACGATGCTGATTTCCGGGAATTGCAGATCGAGTATTGCAGCGAATTTGAGCGCTTCTTCGCGTTGCAGGCCAGCACCCAGTATGAGAACTTCTGGTGGTTCACCAACCTGCTGTCGGAGGATGTCCTCAGGCGACTCCGGTAGGTAATTGGCTTGAAAGGACTGCAGTGATCCGCTGAGAGGTGCTATCGACGCACGAACTGTACGTTCGTATTCAGGGGAAGGCGAAATGAGGATGAAGCGGCTCATCGGAAGACCTTGGTCTGGTTCACCACTCCGTTGGTTCCTTCGGTGGCACCTGCCGGTTCTTTCGAGAGATAGATCTTCCCGAACTCTGCCGCGTACACGAGCTTTTCCGCGTCGACGGCGTCCCGTGCAAGCGTGATCAGGTAGGTATCGCTGGACGCCGGCTTGCTGCCCTCTGCGTTAAGGGCACCTGTAGAGCTTGCCTGTGTCGCTTCACCCTGGGTCTGGACAGACTGCCCGGAGCTGAACTGAACGGCCGTCACGAGTACCTTGTGAAAGGTCAACTGGGTGCCGTTTCCGCCACCGGCAGCGTCTCCCAAGGAGATGAAGACCCCAACGGTGTCACCAGCCTGAACCGAACCACCAACCACGCGGTCAATGCCAAGCCGGACCGAAATCTCCTGGAGGCCCTCCGGAACCTCAACCCTCGCCGGGCCGATGAACGTGCTTGCATCGACGAGGCGGCTGCTCAAAAGTTGCTCGCCGGGTACCAGACCAACGGCGGTCACTTTGGAACCAACTGAGCCGAGATCCTCGACGGCGTCGGCTGCAATCGCAGTCCGGGGGACTGCCTTGGTGGTGAGGTACTGGCTGAGCTGAGTTGCCGGCGTTCCGGCAGGAACATTCTGCTTAACGACCAGGACGTCTTCCGTTTCCGTGTTGGCAAGCGCGCGACGGTCCGCGCCTTGAACGTAATTGAAGAGGAGGACCGTGCCTATAACCGCTACAACCAGCGCGGCAATGCCTCCCAGTAGGCGTGCTTTCATTGCTTTCCCCTTAGTGCTAACTAATTGATCAGGCGGGAAGGTAAGGTTGCGCCGCCTCCGGCGTAGCCACCACCTCCATAGAGTGTTGAGTCTGCGACCCAACTCACGAACTTTCCCCGGATCCCACGATCACTACCTCCCAGACCCGTTTGATCCCCACCGGAAGCTCCCGGGAAGCTGTACCCCAGGAGGAGGAAAGCCGCGTATCCCTTGATGTAGTACTTGGCGTTGCTGCCCGTACCTACTGCTGAAGAGAAGACAGGAAACAGGACGACGCTGTTCAACAGGCTGGCGATGACCGTCTTGCACTCATTCGGCATACTTAGGCCGGTGTCCGACTTTGCGTATGGATCCACGAGTCCGGCAGTAGAAGGATCATCGGGGAGGATAGTGGCCTTGCAAAGACCTGAATCTGGTTTGATCCAGGCAAATCCGCCCGGGATGACCTGACCTGACGGGCTGTCACTAGTACAGGTCTCACTCCCGTGGGTCAATATCGTGTGAACCGTACCGTTGATGTCGAATTGGCACGGCGCAAACGTGATGGGAAGAGTCGAATTCCCGTAACCGGGGTAACCCCAGGCAGCGGTTGCCTTGGCACCGACGGAGACCGGAGCCGTGTTAAGCGCTGAAGCAAACATCTTGGTGAGGAAGCTCGAAGAGCCATTCTTGGTCGTCGTCGTAACCGTGACTTGCCCTGCCACCGTCATGTCTACGCTGGCGGTGCTGGCCCCGTCGTTGGAATTCGAGTTAGCCAGCGGTCCGGCCAGAGCGGGAGCGCAGGTGCCGGACTCACAGCTGTGTGCGACCGCAAGGGCGCCGGCGTCCGCACCATTTTGCAGCTGTGCGCGCTCGGAATAGATCTGACCAACATCCACCGCCACAGCGCCGGCACCGATCAAGACCAGCATCATCAGGGCGACGATTACACCGGCGGCGCCTCTTTCGCTCGACTCACCGGACTTGTTCCGAGTCCAGGTCAGCCCCCGCATTGCATGGATCCTTTGCCTTTTAACACCAGAGAAGAGCCGAAAAACCCCGTAAGCGAGGTTCCGGTGTAGGTGACGGTTACTGACGCGTTGGGCGTAGGTGTGGCCGCCGGGCACGACGCCGCTGAGAAGTCGAATGCCAATAGACCTGTGTTAATTGAAGGTGCACCTGCTTTGCCAGCGGCCGTTGCCTTTGTGGCATCCTTGGTGATCGCCATCGTCCTGGCTGCCTCACGGGACGCTTGGGTCACGGAAACTTGGATGTTGTAGGCGTTTGAGAACTCCACGATCGCGATGATCAGTGCGATAAGGATCGGCGCGACGAGCGCAAACTCGACAGCGACGGCTCCTCGCTCGCCGTCTCCTTGATTTCTTGGGCTGAGTTTCAAGTGGTCTCCCTGAAGAGTTTGTGGCTAAAGAAGACAGGTGTGCCGCGCCGCGTTGGCGCGGCACACCTGTGACCGCCTGTTACCAGCCGGCAACCGTTGTACCCAAGGTGCTGAACCAAGTGTTGAGTGCTCCGCCGAAGGCGCCAACACCAACAACAAGGACCAGTGCGATGAGCCCGACTAGCAGCGAGTACTCCGTTGCAGTTGCACCCTTCTCGGACTTGAGTCCGGCCTGAAACCAGGTTTGCAGTGCGAGGAGTGTCGTTCGGATGTTGTTCACGTCAAGAACCTCAGTCGCTGTTCGAGCTACCAGCCGGCAACCGTGGTGCCGAGGGTGCTGAACCAGGTGTTCAGCTTGGTGCCGAAGAAACCGACGCCCACAACGAGGACCAAGGCGATGAGACCAACCAGGAGGGAGTACTCCGTTGCCGTCGCACCCTTCTCGGAGGAGAAGCGATCCTTGACGCCGGCGACAAATGCCATCATCGAGACCATGAGAGAAGTCATTGTATTTTCCTTAATTCGGTGAAATGGAATTGATTTGATTTCAACGAATTTCCAGCTGCCCCCATAATTCCTTAGCGGCTGGACTTCGCTAAGAAGAGATTGTCATTGGGGGATAGCAGCAACAATGCGTAGTAGTACTCGACTTTTTTGGCGGGTCCTGAAACTACGTACTCAGAATCAGTTGGCTGTACTCAGAACGGAAATCGGGTACGTCGACGACTACTTGGATTGCCTCGACGTCAGGATCCGCTGGACCTGCCAGGCGGTGCTGGGCTGGCTAGCGAACCAGGAGGCTGATGGCCAGTACCGAGCCAAGCATTGACGGCCCGTGGGCGACTTCCGTGGCGTCTTTACGGCCCTTTTGAGCGACGACGGCGATGGTGACCACGCCGTTCAGGATGAAGCCGAGGAGACCGCCGTAGAGGAGGTGGGGCCAACCTAGGTACCCGAGGTACAGGCCGACCGGTGCCGCAAGCTTGATGTCTCCCATTCCGATGGCTCCTGGCGAAATCAGTCCCAGAATTAGATAGCCAGCGAACAAAATGACCATGCCGAGCAGCGCTCGAAGCATATTGTCAGCATGCTGATTAAATGCGGTTGGCGCCAGTAGGAGAACAATTCCCCCGGCCAAGAGCACTAATACAAGGGGATTCGGCAGTAGGTGGAGCGAGAAGTCAATCCTGGCCAACTGAACGCCGAGCGCGGCCAGAAATAGAAATGCCGGCAAGGTCCAGGAAACTCCAAACCGCAGCGCAAAGGCAACGCATATAAATCCCGTGAGGGCCGCCGTCGTGATCCTTATCGACGGCGAGGATACCCCGCCCAGGCGGGGAAGGAGCCTGGCAATCAGGACCTCGGCGGCAGGGGAGAGTGCGGCCCCCAAGACAGCTGCGCCCATCACGAAAGCCCATCCGGCGCCAACGCCAGCACCTTCTGTAAACACCGCGACCCCCTGCGCTCATCCTGCCGCCGGCGCTGTGATGGCCTGCGGCTACCTCATTTTGACCCTGGAGCCCCTGACACGCTAATCTTGTAAGTCGTTGTGCGTGTCCTATTCCGATGGTGCGTGCCCGCTTGAGAATCCGGTTGCAGGATAGCTACTCAACGTGCACATTCGGAACCTCAGGATGACTGGTTACATAGAGCCCTCACCTCTGTTCCGGTAGCGCGCAGGAAGTAGGTGCTCACCCCTGAGTGGCGCCTAAACAAAGAACGCCAGAACAAGAACGAGGCAAACACCGTGCGTACGTACACCCCGAAGCCCGGCGATATCAACCGCCAATGGCAC
The DNA here is from genome assembly GCF_900105535.1 of Pseudarthrobacter equi. NCBI lineage: Bacteria > Bacillati > Actinomycetota > Actinomycetes > Micrococcales > Micrococcaceae > Pseudarthrobacter > Pseudarthrobacter equi. Next base: position 3,367,117 of record NZ_LT629779.1, on the reverse strand, counting down.
GTCATTGACGCCACCGACGTTGTCCTTGGTCGTCTTGCCAGCCAGACCGCAATCCTGCTGCGCGGCAAGCACAAGGCCACCTTTGCGTCCCACATGGACATGGGCGACTTCGTCATCATCATCAACGCTGAGAAGGTAGCCCTGACCGGCGCCAAGCTGGAGCAGAAGCGCGCATACCGCCACTCCGGCTACCCGGGCGGCCTGACCTCCGTCAACTACGCGGAACTGCTGGAATCCAACCCGGTCCGCGCCGTTGAGAAGGCCATCAAGGGCATGCTCCCCAAGAACTCCCTCGCTGCACAGCAGCTGGGCAAGCTGAAGGTGTACCGCGGTGCTGAGCACCCCCACGCCGCACAGCAGCCCAAGACTTTCGAAATCACCCAGGTCGCCCAGTAGTCCTGGCCACCAAACAACTTACTTAATACAAGGAGAATCGTGGCTCAGAACGAAGAACTGACCACCGAAGCCGTTGAGGCTGAGGAAACCCCCACCAGCTACACCTCTGAGAGCTCGGCTGCAGAAGCCGCTCCCAAGAAGGAGCGCCCGGCACTGACCGTTGCCGGCGCAGCAGTTGGCCGTCGCAAGGAAGCCGTTGCACGCGTTCGCGTCGTTCCGGGCTCCGGCAAGTGGACCATCAACGGCCGCGCGCTGGACAACTACTTCCCGAACAAGCTGCACCAGCAGGACGTCAACGAGCCCCTCAAGATCCTTGATCTCGAAGGCGCCTACGACGTCATCGCCCGCATCCACGGCGGCGGCATCTCCGGCCAGGCCGGTGCCCTGCGCCTCGGCATCGCCCGTTCGCTGAACGAGATCGACGTCGAGAACAACCGCGCCACCCTGAAGAAGGCCGGTTACCTGTCCCGCGACGCTCGTGTCATCGAGCGTAAGAAGGCCGGTCTCAAGAAGGCCCGCAAGGCTCAGCAGTACTCCAAGCGCTAAATCCGCTTATAAAGAAGCCCGTCCCGCCTTTCGGCGGGGCGGGCTTCTGTGCTGTTATGAGTCCTTCACGAGACGGAAAACTGTGGTACTTCCGAGTAATTGCGATTGAAAATTGCTGTGCACCCAATCGGAAATCGCTACTGCAATAGAATCCGGGCCCTGGACTTCCAAGAAGGCTTGCTGTTCCACGTAGTAGCAAATTTGCCCGTCGGCCACCTTCCGCTTGAACTCGTCAAGTGATGGCGAGGGATCGCTGCCGGCAAATCCTCCCAGAGGCATGACAGGCCGATTGGAAGCCAATTGAAGTCGTGCTGACGTTTGACTCGCGTATGTTGCAGCTGCCCACGTACAGCCTTTCGCGTTCGCGACAGTTTCAACCAGCTCTATGTCAGGAGCTCGACCGAAGGCAATGTCATGACCCCACGGCATCTCATTGTTGCGCAGCGCTTGCAAGAGGTGACTTATGCCGGCAGGGTTTCTAGACAACCCTCCAGAAAGTGGGTTTGAGCCTGTAAATCCAACAGTTACGTTATGCATGGAGGTTAGAGCGGGCCCGGAAAGAAGCGCTACCGCCAAGAGCATTGCAGCGCCAACATGAATCTTTGGACTGGGTGCATTCACAGCTAAGGCCGAGAGCGCCAGTATGCCGATGAGCAGGGCGGCCGTAGATAGCCATTCGGGCCAGAGCGTCGTTCCCGAAATTATCAGCCATGTTGACACCAGGGCAGCCAGTGCTATGACAGTGCCGGATAGGCGAATCCCTATTCGGTGCCTCTGGCAAACTACTACTTCGACCGTCAGCCCGAGTACAAGTGCGAGCGGTGGCCCCAGCGCTGCGGTGTAGTACGTGTGAATCTGGTTCCCCATGAAGCTAAGAAGAAGAAAGGCGGTGAGCAGCCACGTGCAAGAGGCCACAACCAAGAAGCGTAACGCAGGGGCATTTGGCAAATTTTTCCACGCCGCACCGAGCAGTAGAATCGCCAACATGGCTGCGAAAAGAAGCCAGGAACTTTCTTGGTTGTAGTTGGCATTCAATAGCCTAAATAGGCCGGCGTCGCTTGGACTCGTTCGATATTGATCCGGCACCTGCATGGCGTTCGTGATTTCGCCCCCGGTAGCTATCCGATCGATGCCGTTGTAGCCGAACGTTAGATCTAAAACGCTGTTGTTGACCGACCCGCCTACATATGGTCTATGGTTCGCGGGTGTCAGGTCGACCATCGTCATCCATAGCCCTCCAGATACAACCAGAACGACTCCCGCACATGCAGCTGTGAGGATACGTTTGGGCCACCTTTGGCCACTGAAGAGTAGAAAAGATATCCCGAGCGCTGGGAGGCTGAGCAGACCTTGCAACTGCTTGGTCATGAATGCCAAGCCCAGCAATGCTCCTGTTGCAACGAGCATCCTCCCGCGGCCCGTCTCTATGGCTCGAACTGTGAACCACAGGGCGCCGACCATGAGTAACAGCATCAGAGGGTCTGGATTGTTGTAGCGAGACATCAGGGTAATGATCGGCGTTGTGAAGAATATGACCGCCCCTAAAAGGCGGGCAATACTGGAGACCGTACGGTGAAGAATAGCGTATATTAGAAAGGTTGTTACAACACCCATCAAAGCCTGGGGAAGTAGGATTCCCACGGAATTTAGGCCAAGGAGACGGACTGACAAGCCCATTATCCAAAGGCTTAATGGCGGTTTGTCCACGGTAATAGAATTACCCCAGTCAGAGGATCCGAAGAATAGTGCCTTAGGATCCATCGTTCCCGACTGCACTCCGGCACTGTAGAAGTAGTTCGCCCAGCCATTAATGCTCAGATTCCAGCAGTAGAGCGTTGCATTCATTGCCAGAATAAGCAGAAGCGCAGGTCGTTCCCAGCGAGGATCTTCTAATTGCCCCCGCCAAAGGCGCATGCCGGCAAGGCATATCCGTGCCCTGACGAGCTCCGCGGTGGCTAGAGGGATTTTTTGATTGTCAGCCTCGAAGGTCGTAAAGGTGGACACCGTCAATCACCTGCTCCTGAAAGTTTTCCCGGACCCAATCGGAGATGCTGATGGTTTCAGCGCTGAGTTCACCTCGGTCTAAAAGGTCCTGTTGCCATATAAAGAAGCCGATGCGGTGCTGGGCGACAAGGGATTGGAATTCTGCCAGAGTAGGAGCGGGATCCGTTCCAAGCCAACCTCCTAAAGGTATTACGGGTCGGAGTGACTCCAGTTGGTATAAGGCCGCATTCTGCGCAGAGTATGTGGCAGCGCCCCAGGTCTGCTGCAAAGTCTCGTTGTGAAGTAGGTTCACTACCTTGTTCGAAGGCTCCGCCCCAAGCGCCGTCTGCTGCGCCCATGGCGGCTTACCATCCTTGATTGCGAGGATAAGGCGTGACATGGACATGGGGTCATTTCCCGTCGGTCCGGAAAGTGGATTTGTGCCATGCTGCGGTGTTGAGAGGGTGAACATATCAGCTGCCAAAGGCGCGCCAAGGAGGACCGCCCCCAAAACGAGGGCACCCATTGTTGGTATCGGGCCTCGAGTAGCAGCGAGCAGCCAAAAGACTGCAGCAATTGCGCCCAGTAGCATGATCGTCGGCGCCATCCAAGCGGGCCAGTCCTTGCCGTACTCCATGATCCTGATTGTCATGTAGCTGCTCGAAACCACCAGAACTGCACCGAGAGTCCTCAGTATCAGTCGCTGTCTGACCCGCCACAGGCATGAGAACCCGACTGCTAGGACTACTGCTAGCGGTGCGGCTAGGGAATAGGTGTAGTAGGTGTGAATCATGGTTCCCATGAAGCAAAGAACAAGGAACGCCGTGAGAAACCATGTTGTCGCGATGGCTGTAATATTGCGCTGCTGCAGGGAAAAGTTCATAGTCCTGCCGAGGACAACCAGAATTAGGCAGCACACCACGCCCGCAAACAAGATCCAAGCGATTTCGGGTGCAAAATTGCCGTTGAAGATTCGGGTGAAGCCATCACTGTGGGGAGAAACATCGTCCTTGGTTGTGGCTCGATTACCCTCGGAATTGATCGGTATATGAACAAACCGTGCAAGACCGTTGTAGTCCAGACTCAGCTCGATGGCGCTGTTTGTGACCGAACCACCAATATAGGGACGCGCGGATGATGGGATGACCTCTACCGCGAGTAGCCAGGCGCCCCCCGCCACGATGAGGGCGGTTGCCGACACCAACAACTGACGGGTCCTGGCGAACAGACTGCCGGTGCTGAACGCCAGTACAGACACGGCCAGCGAGGGAACAACCAAAAGTGCCTGTACCTGTTTGGCCATGAAAGCCAGTCCCAGCAGGGATCCTGCCAATGCAAAGGTCCTTAGCCGCCCCGACTCCATTGCTTTTAGTGCAGTCCAAACTGAAACGATGGTAAGAAAGCCCATGAGTGGTTCTGGATTGTTGAAACGCGACATCAGCACTACTACCGGAGTACTCGCATATGCTGCTGCTGCAAACAGTGACGTCCTCGGGCCGAAACCACGACGAACGATGCCGTAGAGAAAGCCAGTGGATAAGACGCCCATCAGGGCTTGGGGCGCGAGAAGACTCCAGCTACTCAAGCCAAATAATCGCACCGAAAGGGACATGACCCAAATGCTCAATGGTGTCTTGTCCACCGTTATCAGGTTCCCTCCCTCGAATGATCCGAAAAAGAAGGCTTTCCAATCCTGACTTCCCGCCTGGGCAGCTGCTGAATAGTAGGGATTAGCCCAACCGTTGGAATCGAGCGCCCACAAGTAGATAAACGACGTCCCAATAAGCAGGAACACGAGCGCGGGACGTTCCCACGTCCGCTCTTGGTTGTTCCCCCATATGAGGCGCCTCCAGAAAGTTGGAACAACTCGTTCCAGCTTCCCGGTCACGAAATCTGCCCTGTTTTCAATCCCACGTCCGGAGTGTGACAGCAGCCCACTCACAGGACATTCCCACTAGCTGCAACTTTGCCGCCGAAGGACTGCCCGGAGATCACGTGGTTGTGGTTGCTTCGGAACACCCACAGACGAAGTAGAACAAAACGCATCATGGTGGCCAGAACATTTGCGGCCGTGAGAATCAACAACTCCACGTTAGGCGCGGCATCGGGATGCAGTGCGTGGAGCGTCAGCAGCGATGAAGACGTAATGCTCCAGGCGAGCAGGAAGACTATCAGCCCTTGAAACTGCTGGGTGAAGAGTTTGGCCGGTCCGCTGATACCGAAGGTGAAGCGCCTATTGGCCGCCGTGTTGCCGACGGCGGTCAGCAGCAGCGCAAGGAAATTGGCTTCCTGTGCACCAAAAGGGTCCTGCAGTACCAGGTAGAGCAGCGCGAAGGCCAGGGTCGAAGCAACCCCTACAAGTCCAAAGCGGAGAACTTGGCCGAAAAAGCTTGGCCGGCCCAAAGGGACGATCGGCCGGCGTCCGAGCTCGGCATAGATGGCCTGCACGGGAATCGCACCTTTAACCAGGGATCCGGCCACCCGCACCATTCCGCGCAGATCGTCAAAAGCAGTCTGCTTGATATCCACCCGGCTGTCCGGGTCATCAACCCAGTCAACGGGAATTTCGTGGATGCGGAGTACGGAGCGCTCAGCAATGATCAGCAACTCGGTGTCGAAAAACCAGCCGTTATCCTCCACATGGGGGAGCAGGCGTTTGGCCACATCAGCCCGAATTGCCTTGAACCCGCACTGCGCGTCCGAAAAACGAACCTGCATTGTTCGCCGCAGCAGGAAGTTGTAGGAACGGGAAATGAATTCGCGCTTTGGGCCACGGCTCACCCTCGAACTCTGGCCCAGTCGCGTACCAATAGAGATATCGGAGTGCCCGGACAACAGGGGTGCCACCAGCGGCGGAAGCGCGGCCAAGTCGGTTGAGAGGTCCACATCAAGGTATGCGAGCACTTTGGCTTCCGAGGCGCTCCAGGCATCTCTCAGTGCCAGTCCGCGCCCTTTAGCTTCAAGCCGGCGGTAACCGACGTTCTCCAAATGCTCGCTGAGTCGAGCGGCAATCACCGGCGTCCGGTCGGTGCTTGCATTATCGGCGATGGTGATTCTCCACGTCGACGGCATTTCATTCGTCAAGTATTCGGCGAGCCTTGTGATGCTGCTTTCGAGTACCGCTTCTTCGTTGTAGACCGGTACTACAATTTCGAGCGCCAAGCCCCCATAGCTAGGTGTCATGAATGGATCGTAGGGGCCGCTAATTGGGCGTGGCGAGGGTTTTTGCTGAAGACAGGTAGCAGCGAAAGGAACCAAGTAGTCCCAGTGATTACGCCCATCGGAAGGCAGGTACCCAACAGGTAGAACTGGCTCTTCCGAGGCCGCCTACGCAGGTGCCGCCACCGCCATCCCATACACTTGACCGGTGTCTAGATTATTTGGAACTGATGGTGTCCGGGGGCTGGCCAACGGCCTGCTGACAGCGGAGCTGGCCCTGCAGCTGGCCCAGGCGGCCGCCGTCGTACTTGGCCACGACCGCAACTCCAACGGCTCCCGGCCCCGCGCCGTGGTGGCCCGTGATCCGCGCGCCAGCGGGGAATTCATCGCCGCCGCGGTGGAGGCCGGGCTGTCCAGTTCGGGCATCGACGTCTACGACGCCGGCGTCCTTCCCACCCCGGCCGCCGCGTACCTGGTGGCAGACCTTGAAGCCGATTTCGGCGTCATGATCTCCGCCTCCCACAACCCGGCGCCGGACAACGGCATCAAGTTCTTCGCCAGGGGCGGCCAGAAACTCCCCGACGACGTCGAAGACGCCATCGAGGCCCAGATGCACAACGAGGCCGTCCGCCCCATCGGTCCCGACGTCGGACGCATCCAGCGCTTCTCCGACGCCGAGGACCGCTACGTCGTCCACCTCCTCAGCACCCTCCCGCACCGACTCGAGGGCCTCACCGTGGTCCTGGACTGCGCCCACGGCGCTGCCAGCGGCTGCTCGCCGCAGGTCTTCAAGGACGCCGGCGCGGACGTCATCGTCATCGGTGCGGACCCGGACGGGCTCAACATCAACGACGGCGTGGGCTCCACCCACCTGGGCCCGCTCAAGGAAGCCGTCCTCCAGTACGGTGCGGACCTTGGCATCGCCCACGACGGCGACGCGGACCGCTGCCTGGCCGTGGACCACGAAGGCAACGAAGTGGACGGCGACCAGATCATGGCGATTCTCGCCGTCGCCCTCAAAAAGGCCGGCAAGCTGAATGACGACGTCCTGGTGGCCACCGTCATGAGCAACCTCGGCCTCAAGATCGCCCTCCGCGACGCCGGCATCAGCATCCGCGAAACAGCCGTGGGGGACCGCTACGTCCTGGAAAGCATGCGTGAAGGCGGCTTCAACCTCGGCGGGGAACAGTCCGGCCACGTCATCTTCTCGGACCACGCCACCACCGGCGACGGCCTGCTCACCGGCCTGCAGCTCGCCGCCCAGGTGGCCCTGACCGGGACCACCCTCAAGGACCTGGCCGCCGTCATGACCAAGCTCCCGCAGGTCCTCATCAACGTCAAGGGCGTGGACCGCACCAAGGTCAACAGCAATGACGTCCTGGCCCAGGCCGTTAAAGCCGCTGAGGCCGCCTTGGGTGAGGCCGGCCGCGTCCTTCTCCGCCCCTCGGGCACCGAGCCCGTGGTCCGGGTCATGGTGGAGGCCGCCGACGAAGAAACCGCGCAGTCCATTGCAGAACACCTTGCACAGGTGGTCCGCACGGAACTGGCGCTGGAACTCATCAGCGAATAGCTGGATAAACAGATGAGGCCCGCTTCCACGACTGGAAGCGGGCCTCATCTGCATAGCGGCTAGGACGAGCGGCTTCGCAGCTCGTCGCGGATCTCGGTGAGCAGGGCGATCTGCGGATCCTCTGCAGATTCTTCCTTGACGTCAGGGTTGATGCCGAGACGGCGGTTGCGCCGCTCGATCATGTGGTTCATGGGCATGACCACAACAAAGTAGATGGCGGCGGCAATCAGCACGAACGAAATGATGGCGGAGATGACGCGTCCGTAGAGGAAGCCCTCCCACTGCATCTCCTCGATTCCCTTCGCCTGGAACAGGAGGCCGATCAGCGGTGTGAGCAGCCCTTCAACGATCGATGTGACGACGGCGCCGAAAGCGGCACCCATCACGACAGCGACGGCAAGGTCTACGACGTTGCCCTTCATGATGAAATTCTTGAATCCGGTCAACATGAGTTCCAAGCTAGCCCACGTCTGTTAACCCCGTGTGAACCCAAGCCCCCAATTTTGAACCGTGTTGGGAACTTGGCGGCCGCATTGTCCGTTAGGGGTACCCCGGTGCCGCCCCCACGCCAAAGTACTCCTCGAGCGTGACAATGCCGCGTGCGGACATGTCCGTGGCCGCCTCGACGCCGATGTACCGCAGGTGCCACGGCTCGTAGTAGTACCCGGTGGTTTCATGGAACATCCACGGGTACCGCACCACGAAACCGAACCGGTGGGCGTTGGCTTTCGCCCACACGGCGGCGGGCTGCTCTGCGAAGCACGGCTGGAAGGCGCACGCTCCGCCGCCGTCGGCAATATCGAAGGACCATCCCGTCTGATGCTCCGAGTAGCCCGGCCGGGCGCTGGCGGTGTCTGCGTCCGCCTGACCGCGCGCGGCCACATACCCGTTGTACGTGGACACCTGCGTGGCATAGGAGCGGTACCCGCTGGCCAGGACCATTACCACGCCGTCCCGCGCCGCAGCCGCGAACATCGCCTCGGCCGCTGCCGCCGTCGTACTGTTCAGCAGCGCGGACTCACCGGACGCGGAGATCCCGACGGCGGGACTCACCAAGTCCGCCGGCGCATAGTCAGCGGGGGCCAGCGGCCGGTGCTTGTTGACCACTACCCACGGGCTGGCAGGATCCGTCAGGGAAAACTGGCGGGGGAGCGCCGCAGACGGTGAAGGGGATGCGGAAGGTTCCGGCGGCGTGCCGGCCACCGTCGCTGCCTCAGGTGCGGCAACCGGGGTGCCCGCCGCCGTCGGGGACGGAACCGGGGAAGAAGATGGCGGGGCCGACGACGGCGCCGCGGCCTCCGGTGCGCCGGGCGTGCAGGCGGTGAGTACAGTCAGCCCGGCCCCCACGGCGAGGAAGCGGGCGAAGCTCCGGCGGCTGGCCGTTACGGCTGACGCAGCGCAGTTGTGGCACACCTGTGCTAAACCTTCCTGAGGAGCATCCGGCGGATGGTGTGGTCGGAGTCCTTGGTGAGCACCAGCTGGGCCCGGCCCCTGGTGGGAAGGACGTTCTCCTCCAAGTTGGGCTCGTTGATCCGCTTCCAAATGTCCCGGGCGGTGCTCTCCGCCTCGTCATCGGACAGGCTGGCATACCGGTGGAAGTAGGACTCCGGCTGCGCGAACGCCGTGGTCCGCAGCTTCCGGAACCGGTCCACGTACCACTCCTCGATATAGGAAGTCTTGGCGTCCACATAGATGGAGAAGTCGAAGAAGTCGCTCAGCGCCAACCCCTGCCGGCCGTCATGCCTCGGGCGCGCCGGAGCCAGCACGTTCAGGCCTTCGACAATGAGGACGTCTGGCCGGCGGACCACTACTTCCTTTTCGGGAACGATGTCGTACGTGACATGCGAGTACCAGGGTGCGTGGACTTCCTCGGCCCCGCCCTTGATCTCGCTCACGAACCGCAGCAGCGCCCGCCGGTCATAGGACTCCGGGAAACCCTTCCGGTCCAGCAACTGCCGCCGCTTGAGCTCGGCCAGGGGATACAGGAAGCCGTCGGTGGTGATGAGCTCCACATTGGGTGTACCGGGCCAGCGCCGGAGCATCTCCCGCAGCACGCGCGCAATGGTTGACTTGCCCACGGCAACCGACCCGGCAACGCCGATGACGAACGGGGTGCGCTGGGTCTGTTCGCCCAGGAAGGTGGTGGTGGCCGCGTGCAACTGGCCCGCAGCTTCCACATAGAGGTGCAGGAGGCGGGACAGCGGAAGATAGACCTCGCGGATTTCCTTCATGTCCAGGGGATCGCCAAGGCCGCGCAGGCGGACAATATCCTCTTCGTTAAGGGGTTGCTCCATCTGTGCTGCCAGCCTGGACCAGGTCTGCCGGTCCAGTTCCACGAACGGGGAGGCACCCTCCCCGTTCGCCTCGTTGCGTTGCAAAGTCACGTTAGAGATTCTGCCCCGCACTCCGCGCATAGCGAAATGGAAGCGGCTCCGGGGCGCGGCGGGACGGGCAAGAAGGGCTCAAGATACGGTTCCGGGTTACAAGCAACCAGTTCCCACCCGATACTCTTGAGGCTATGTGTGGAATCGTGGGTTATGTAGGCCGTTCTGTTGACGGCGCTGTTAATGGTCACAGTGCTTTGGACGTTGTCCTTGAGGGGCTTCGCCGGCTGGAGTACCGCGGTTATGACTCGGCGGGCGTTGCTGTGGTCTCGGATGGTGTGATCGAGTCGCGGAAGAAGTCCGGGAAGCTGAGCAACCTGCTGGCTGAGCTGGAGGAGCGTCCCCTGCCGGAGACCCTGACCGGCATCGGCCACACGCGCTGGGCCACCCATGGCGGCCCCACGGACCGTAACGCGCACCCGCACCTGGCTGATGGCGGGAAGCTGGCCGTGATCCACAACGGCATCATCGAAAACTTTGCCGAGCTCAAGCTCGAGCTGGTGGAGAAGGGTGTGACCTTCCTGTCCGAGACGGACACCGAGGTTGCTGCCGCGCTGCTGGCGGACATTTTCCGGAACCAGTTGGGCGGGGACGTCTCCAACGGAGGCCTGACCAAGGCCATGGAACTGGCCTGCCAGCGCCTCGAGGGCGCCTTCACGCTGCTGGCTGTCCACGCGGACCAGCCCGACGTGGTGGTTGCTGCCCGCCGTAACTCACCGCTGGTGGTGGGCCTGGGTGAGGGGGAGAACTTCCTGGGCTCGGACGTGTCCGGGTTCATCGATTACACCCGCCGCGCGGTGGAGCTGGGCCAGGACCAGATTGTCACCATCACCGCCGACTCGGTGGAAATCACTGACTTCTTCGGCAACCCGGCCGAGGGCAAGGAATACCACGTTGACTGGGACCCGGCCTCGGCGAAGAAGGGCGGCTTCTCCTCGTTCATGGAGAAGGAAATCCATGACCAGCCCGACGCCGTGGCGCAGACCCTGCTGGGCCGCTCGGACCTGGAGGGCAAGCTGACCCTGAGCGAGCTGCGGATCGACCCCGAGCTGCTCAAGCAGGTCAACAAGATCGTGGTGCTGGCCTGCGGCACCGCCGCGTACGCCGGCACGGTGGCCAAGTACGCCATTGAGAACTGGTGCCGGATCCCCACCGAGGTGGAGCTGGCGCACGAGTTCCGGTACCGGGACCCGATCCTGGACGAGAACACCCTGGTGGTGTCCATCTCCCAGTCCGGCGAGACCATGGACACCCTGATGGCTGTCCGGTACGCCCGCGAGCAGGGTGCGAAGACCATCTCGATCTGTAACACCAACGGGTCCACCATCCCGCGTGAATCCGATGCTGTGCTGTACACGCACGCCGGCCCGGAGATCGCCGTGGCGTCCACGAAGGCGTTCCTGGCCCAGATCACGGCCGCGTACCTGCTCGGCCTGTACCTGGCGCAGCTGCGCGGGAACATCTTCTCCGGCCAGATCAAGGACGTCCTCGCGGACCTGGCCAAGATCCCGGACAAGATCCAGACCATCCTGGACAACGCCGGCCCCCTGCGGGAACTGGCCCGGTCCATGGCGGACGAGAAGTCGGTGCTGTTCCTGGGCCGGCACGTGGGCTACCCGGTGGCCCTGGAAGGTGCGCTGAAGCTCAAGGAAATCGCGTACATCCACGCCGAAGGTTTCGCAGCCGGCGAGCTCAAGCACGGCCCGATCGCCCTGATCGACGAGGGCCAGCCGGTGTTCGTGGTGGTCCCGTCCCCGCGCGGCCGCGATTCGCTGCATGCCAAAGTGGTCTCCAACATCCAGGAAATCCGCGCCCGCGGCGCCCGGACCCTGGTGATCGCCGAGGAAGGCGATGAAGCCGTGAAGGCCTACGCCGAGCACGTCTTCTACGTCCCGGAAACGCCCACGCTGCTGATGCCGCTGCTGACCACCGTGCCGCTGCAGATCTTCGCCGCGGAACTCGCCGCAGCAAAGGGCTACGACGTGGACCAGCCGCGCAACCTCGCCAAGAGCGTCACCGTAGAGTAGTCCCATGATCGTTGGCATTGGGGTAGACGTAGTAGACATCGAGCGGTTCGGCCGCCAGCTGGAACGGACACCGGGCCTTCGGGACCGGCTGTTCGTGCCCGCCGAGCGCGAGCTCAACACCCGGTCCCTGGCTGCCAGGTTCGCCGCCAAGGAAGCCGTGGCCAAGGTCCTTGGCGCGCCTGCAGGCATGAACTGGCAGGACTGCTGGATCGGCCTGGACCACAACGGGCCCACCGTGCAGGTCAAGGGCACGGTCCTGGCAGTGGCGGAGGCAAAGGGCGTCAAGCGCTGGCACCTGTCCATCAGCCACGACGGCGGCATCGCCACGGCAACGGTCGTGGCCGAAGGCTGACCCGGCCCCGCCCGCAGGGACCCCAGACGATGATCAACGCCTACAGCGGAACACAGGTCCGTGCCGCCGAGGAGCCGCTCCTCGATGCCGGCCGCGGTGACGTCCTGATGCAGCGCGCTGCCCACGGCCTCGCCAACGCGGTCATCACCGAACTGCGCTCCCGGGGGCGCCGCATCTACGGCACCCGCCTGGTGGTGCTGGCAGGCAAAGGCAACAACGGCGGCGACGGCCTCTACGCCGCAGCTTTCCTCGCCGCTCGCGGGATGCGTACGACGGCGGTCCTCACCGGCGGTGCGGCCCACCCGGCGGCGCTTGCTGCCTTCAAACGCGCCGGCGGCCGTGCGGAGGAACTGACCGAACTCGCACTCGAGCCGCTCGCCGCGGAAACCCTGCGTGCCGGCGTCGTCATTGACGCCATCCTGGGCACCGGCGCGAACGGCGGGCTGCGGGGGAGTGCTGCCACGTTAGTTGAAGCCGTCCTTGAGGCGCGCCACCCTGCCGGCGGCGACGGGTTCGTGGTGGCCTGCGACCTGCCCAGCGGCGTGAACGCGGATACCGGCAAGGCTGCCGGGCCGGTGCTGCCCGCCGACCTGACGGTGACGTTCGGCGGAGCCAAGGCGGGCCTGCTGGCTGACCCCGGTGCTGACCATGCCGGCAGGGTGCACGTGGTACCCATCGGCATCGAAGAACACCTGCCCGCTCCGGTCCTCCGCCGTCTCGGGGAGGCAGAGCTCTCCGGACTTTTACCGCATCCTGCCCGGCGGGCACACAAATACTCGCGCGGGGTTCTGGGCATCGTGGCCGGCTCCGTGCAGTATCCGGGCGCTGCCGTGCTGGCTTGCCGCGGGGCACTTGCCGCCGGTGTGGGCATGGTCCGGTATCTCGGCCCGCCCGAGGTGGCTGACCTGGTGCGGCAGTCATGCCCCGAAGTGGTGTGCAGCGACGGATCCGTGGCGGACAACCGGGTGCAGGCCTGGCTGGTGGGCCCGGGCATGGGGCCGGAGGACCACGAACAGCTGGCACGGGCTGGCGATGCCATCGAAACCGGCCTGCCCGTTGTGGCCGACGCCGGCGCGCTGCCGGCGCTGCCCCAAAAGCTCGCACCGCATGTGGTGCTGACCCCGCACGCCGGTGAGCTCGCCGCGCTGCTGAAGCGCTTGGAAGGCGAAGCCGACGCCCGGTTCGGCGACCGTGAGGCCGTGGAAGCCGCCACCTTCGAGGCCGTCCGCAAGGCTGCCGGCCTCACCGGGGCCACCGTCCTGTTGAAAGGTCCCGCCACGTTGGTGGCCGGGCCCGGCGGCGGAGCCTTCAGCCAGGCGGACGGCACGCCCTGGCTTGCCACTGCCGGCAGCGGCGACGTGCTGGCCGGCGTCATCGGTGCCCTGCTCGCGCAGGCGGGTCCCGCCGTCGACCGTTTCCGCCTCCTGGGCATCGACGACGACGGCCGCTGGGCTGCGCTGGCCGCGCTGGGAGCTGCGCTGCACGGCATCGCCGGGAGGGCGGCGTCGGACGCGCGATCCGGCGGTCCGATCACCGCAGGTGCGGTGCCGGACGCCATACCCGAAATCTGGGGTAAAGTCAGCATGCTTAGTAACTCTGGAGCCTGGAAACGTAATAGTCACAGCCAACCATTACGGTAGGCATTAGTTCGCACCGGCAGTAGGGGCGTTCCGATGCCGTCTGCTGCTGACCAACAAATGAGGAGCACGATGGAAGTCTGGCCTGGAACTGCCTACCCGCTGGGAGCTACCTTTGACGGCACCGGCACCAATTTCGCACTGTTCAGCGAACAGGCCGAACGGGTGGAACTCTGCCTCCTGGCTGACGATCTGACCGAAACGCGGATCGAACTGACCGAGGTGGACGGCTACGTTTGGCATTGCTACCTGCCGCACATCCAGCCCGGCCAGAAGTACGGCTACCGCGTCCACGGACCGTACGAGCCCGCCAACGGCAGCCGCTTCAACCCGAACAAGCTCCTGATGGACCCCTACGCGAAAGCCATCCAGGGCGAAATCGACTGGGACCCGTCCCTCTTCTCCTACGAGTTCGGTGATCCGGATTCGCGCAACGACGCCGACTCGGCCGCGCACACCATGCACGGCGTGGTCATCAACCCGTTCTTCGAATGGGACGGCGACCGGCAGCTCCGCGTCCCGTACCACCAGTCCGTCATTTACGAGGCGCACGTCAAGGGCCTCACCGAGCTGCACCCGGAGATCCCCGAAGAGCAGCGCGGCACCTACGCAGGCGTGGCCCACCCCGCCGTCATCGAGCACCTGAAGAAGCTCGGCGTCACGGCCATCGAGCTCATGCCGGTGCACCAGTTCGTCAACGACGGCACCCTGCAGGAGAAGGGCCTCAACAACTACTGGGGCTACAACACCATCGGCTTCTTCGCGCCGCAGAACACCTACAGCTCTACCGGCGACGTGGGGCACCAGGTTCAGGAATTCAAGGCCATGGTCCGTGACCTGCACCGGGCCGGCATCGAAGTCATCCTCGACGTCGTGTACAACCACACCGCTGAGGGCAACCACCTGGGCCCCACCCTGTCCTTCAAGGGCATCGACAACCAGGCGTATTACCGGCTGGTGGACAACGATCTCAAGCACTACATGGACTACACCGGCACGGGCAACTCGCTCAACGTCCGCCACCCGCACTCGCTGCAGCTGCTGATGGACTCCCTGCGCTACTGGGTTACCGAGATGCACGTTGACGGCTTCCGCTTCGACCTCGCCTCCACCCTGGCCCGCGAGTTCTATGACGTGGACAAGCTTTCAACGTTCTTCGAACTCATCCAGCAGGACCCCATCGTTTCCCAGGTCAAGCTGATCGCCGAGCCCTGGGACGTTGGCCCCGGCGGCTACCAGGTGGGCAACTTCCCGCCGCAGTGGACGGAATGGAACGGAAAGTACCGCGACACCGTCCGTGACTTCTGGCGCGGCGAGCCGTCAACGCTGGGGGAATTCGCTTCCCGCCTCACCGGCTCCGCCGACCTCTACGAGAGCTCCGCGCGCCGCCCGGTCGCCTCCATCAACTTCGTCACCGCCCACGACGGCTTCACCATGCGGGACCTGGTCTCCTATAACGAGAAGCACAACGAAGCCAACGGCGAAGGCAACAACGACGGCGAATCGCACAACCGGTCCTGGAACTGCGGCGAGGAAGGTGACACCGACGACGAGAAGGTGCTGACCCTGCGCGCCCGCCAGCAGCGGAACTTCATCGCCACCCTGCTGCTCTCCCAGGGCGTGCCGATGGTCCTGCACGGCGACGAACTGGGCCGCACGCAGCAGGGCAACAACAACACCTACTGCCAGGACTCCGAGCTCAGCTGGGTGCACTGGGAAGCCATGGACCAGCCCCTGGTGGAGTTCACGGCGTTCGTGTCCAAGCTCCGGCGCGACCACCCCACGTTCCGCCGCAGCCGCTTCTTCGATGGCCGTCCCGTCCGCCGTGGCGAGGGCGAAAAGCTGCCCGACATCGTCTGGCTGAAGACCGACGGCACCGAAATGCTGCCCGAGGACTGGGGCAGCGGCTTTGGCCGGACCATCGGTGTCTTCTACAACGGTGACGGAATCCAGGAGCAGGACTCCCGGGGCCGCCGCATCACCGACGACAGCTTCATCATGGCGTTCAACGCCCACGACGACGAGGTGGACTTCCTCCTGCCCTCCGACGAGTACTCGCAGTACTGGGAGGTCCTGATCGACACCGCAGCCCAGGCAGACGCCTACGAACCCCTCAAGGCCGGTGCAACGCTGACGCTGGACGCCAAGTCCATGGTGGTTCTGCGCGCCTACTCGGGCCCCGAGGCCGAAGTGGATCTGTCCGCGGCAGCCTCCCTGGCCTCCATGGCCGAGCAGGAGGAAGCCCAGGAGGAGATGGTGGAAGCCCAGACCAAGGCTGCTGAAGCGAGCGAGGCAAGGGCAACGGGCGCCGATAAGGAAACCCAGGCATGAGGACGCCCGCCTCCACCTATCGCCTGCAGATCCGCAGCAGCTTCACCCTGTTCGATGCCGCCGAGAAGGTCCCGTACCTGAAGTCGCTCGGCGTGGACTGGGTTTACCTGTCGCCGATCCTCACGGCGGAGCAGGGCTCGGACCACGGCTACGACGTGACCGACCCCTCCGCCGTCGACCCCGAGCGCGGTGGCCCGGAAGGGCTGCTGGCCCTTTCCCGCGCAGCCCGCGAGCACGGCATGGGTGTCCTGGTGGACATCGTGCCCAACCACGTGGGCGTCGCCACCCCGGCGCAGAACCCCTGGTGGTGGTCACTCCTGAAGGAGGGCCGCGGGTCACGGTACGCGGAAGCGTTCGACGTCGACTGGGAAGTGGGCGGCGGCAAGGTCCGGCTCCCGATGCTGGGCTCCGACGCGGACCTGGACAAGCTGGAGATCAAGGACGGGGAACTCCGGTACTACGACCACCGGTTCCCCCTCGCCGACGGGACGTACTCCGACGGGGACTCCCCGCAGGAGGTGCACAGCCGCCAGCATTACCAGCTGATGGACTGGCGCCGCGCCGACGCTGAGCTCAACTACCGCCGCTTCTTCGCGGTGACCACCCTGGCCGGCATCCGGGTGGAAACTCCCGCCGTCTTCGAAGAAGCCCACGCCGAGGTTGGCCGCTGGTTCACCGAAGGCCTGGTGGACGGCCTGCGCGTCGACCACCCGGACGGACTGGCCGACCCCGCCGGCTACCTGCGGTGGCTGAAGGACCTCACCGGCGGCGCCTACGTCCTGGTGGAGAAGATCCTGGAACCCGGCGAAGTGCTGCCGGGGGACTTCGCCTGCGAGGGCACCACCGGGTACGACGCACTCGCCGACGTGGACCGGGTGTTCGTGGATCCTGCCGGAGAAGAGTCACTGAACGCGCTGGACGCTGAGTTGCGTGGCACTCCCGAGGCCGCCGACTACGCGGAGATGATCCGCGGCACCAAGCGGATGATCGCCGACGGCATCCTCCGCTCCGAGGTGCTGCGCCTGGCCCGGCTGGTCCCGGAATCCCACGGACTGGCACTGGAGGAAGCAGCCGACGCCCTGGCCGAGGTCATCGCCTCCTTCCCGGTCTACCGGAGCTACCTGCCCACCGGGGCCGAGGTTCTCAAGGAAGCCTGCGAGTCTGCCGCCGAACACCGTCCGGACCTCGCGGTTGCAGTCGGGACGCTCCTCCCGCTGCTGCTGGACCCGGCCAACCCCATCGCCGTCCGGTTCCAGCAGACCTCCGGCATGGTGATGGCCAAGGGCGTGGAGGACACTGCGTTCTACCGCTACACACGGCTGGGCACGCTGACCGAGGTGGGCGCAGAACCCACCGAGTTCGCCGTGTCCCCGGAGGAGTTCCATCACCGGATGCGCCGGCGGCAGGATGAGTTGCCGCTGTCCATGACCACCATGTCCACGCACGACACCAAGCGCAGCGAGGACGCCCGGGCACGGATCTCCGTGATCGCCGAGCTGCCGGGGGAGTGGGCCGCAACGCTGGACACCCTCCGGAAGCTGGCTCCCATCCCGGACGGCCCCTACGAGAACCTGCTGTGGCAGGCCATCGTCGGCGCCTGGCCAGCCAGCCGGGAACGCCTGCAGGGCTACGCCGAGAAGGCTGCCCGCGAAGCCGGCAACTCCACGAAGTGGACTGACCCGGACGAGGACTTCGAGTCGCGGGTGAAGGCCGCCGTGGATGCTGTGTTCGACGACGCCGGCGTAGCCAAGGTTATGGAGGACTTCGTGGCACGCATTGAAGCCTTCGCAGCGTCCAACTCCCTCTCCGCCAAGCTGGTCCAGCTGACCATGCCCGGCGTTCCGGACGTCTACCAGGGCAGCGAATTCTGGGAACGGTCCCTGACCGATCCCGATAACCGCCGGCCGGTGGACTTCGCACTCCGGGAAGCGGAGCTCGCCAAGATCGACGCCGGCATGTTGCCCGAAGCGGGCACGGAAGCCAGCAAGCTCCTGGCCACTGCGCGGGCGCTTCGCCTCAAGCGGGACCGGCCGGAGCTCTTTGAGGGTTACGTCCCAATAACGGCAAGCGGTGCTGCAGCCGGACACCTGCTCGGGTTCTCCCGCGGCACGGCCGACGGCACACCCGGGGCGGTGACCCTGGCAACGCGGCTGCCTGCGGGCCTGGACGCTGAGGGCGGCTGGCGCGATACCGCCGTCGAACTTCCCGCTGCAATGCGTGACGAACTGACGGGCGCCGAATTTGGTGCGGGCACCGTGTTGGTAGCCGACGTGCTGGGTACCTACCCGGTGGCCCTGCTGGTCCCTGTGGATGGAGGAAACGCATGACCCTGGTCAATCAAGGACCCGAACGCTTCGACGTCTGGGCACCCGACGCCTCCTCGGTCACCCTCGTGGCGGGCGGCCGGGAGTACCCCATGGCGAAGAAGGACACCGCGCCCGGCACGGAAGGCTGGTGGACCGCCCCGGACGCGCCGGCCGAGGGCGAAGTGGACTACGGCTACCAGCTCGACGGCGACAGCCACCCGCTGCCCGACCCCCGGTCCCGGCGGGTACCCGCGGGAGTCCACAAGCTGTCCCGGACCTTCGATCCCGCCGCGTACGCGTGGCAGGATTCCGGCTGGAAGGGCAGGGAACTCACCGGCTCGGTGATCTACGAACTCCACGTGGGCACCTTCACCCCGGAGGGAATCCTGGACGCCGCCGCCGGGAAGCTCGGCTACCTCGCGGACCTGGGCGTCGACTTCGTGGAGCTGTTGCCCGTCAACGGGTTCAACGGCACCCACAACTGGGGCTACGACGGCGTGCAGTGGTACGCAGTCCATGAGGGCTACGGCGGGCCCGCCGCATACCAGCGGTTCGTCGATGCCGCGCATGCTGCCGGGCTCGGGGTCATCCAGGACGTGGTGTACAACCACCTCGGCCCCAGCGGCAACTTCCTGCCCAAGTTCGGCCCGTACCTGAAACAGGGCGACGCCAACACCTGGGGTGACTCCGTCAACCTCGACGGACCCGGCTCCGACGTGGTCCGGGAGTACATCCTGGACAACCTGGCGCTGTGGCTCCGCGACTACCACGTGGACGGGCTGCGGCTCGACGCCGTGCACGCCCTGCGCGACGAGCGGGCGGTCCACATCCTCGAGGAGTTCGGTGCCCTGGGCGACGCCGTCTCAGCCGAAACCGGGCTGCCCAAGACGCTGATCGCGGAGTCCGACCTGAACAACCCCCGCCTGATCTACCCGCGGGACGCCAACGGGTACGGCCTGGCGGGGCAGTGGAGCGACGACTTCCACCACGCGGTCCATGTGAACGTCAGCGGCGAAACCACCGGGTACTACTCCGACTTTGAGTCCCTGGCGGTGCTGGCCAAGGTCCTCAAGGACGGCTTCCTGCATGACGGCAGCTACTCCAGCTTCCGCGGCCGGCACCACGGCAGGCCGATCAACGCTTCGCTGGTGAACCCGGCGGCGCTGGTGGTCTGCAACCAGAACCACGACCAGATCGGCAACCGGGCCATCGGCGACAGGCTGTCCCAGTCACTGTCCTACGGGCAGCTGGCCGTGGCGGCGGTGCTCACGCTGACCTCGCCGTTCACGCCCATGCTGTTTATGGGGGAGGAATACGGGGCAACCACACCGTGGCAGTTCTTCACCTCCCACCCGGAACCCGAGCTCGGCAAGGCCACCGCGGAAGGGCGCATCAAGGAATTCGAGCGCATGGGGTGGGATCCCGCCGTCGTGCCTGACCCCCAGGATCCGGAAACCTTTCGCCGGTCCAAACTGGACTGGGACGAAGCCGCCACGGGCGACCACGCCCGGCTGCTGGAGCTCTACAGGTCGCTGACGGCGCTGCGGCGCAGTCATCCCGAACTGGCCGGGCTCGGTTTCGGTGAGACCGAGGTGGCGTTCGACGACGACTCCGGCTGGCTGCGGTTCCGCCGCGGCAGCGTTGAGGTGCTGGTGAACTTCGCTGACGCGAAGGTGCGGCTGGACGGCGTCAGCGGATCCCTCCTGCTGTCCACCGACGAGGGGACAAGCCAGGACGGCGACGCCCTCGCTCTGGCTCCATGGAGCGCCGCCATCGTGAAGTCCTGACGATTCCGTTCCTTGCCGCGTGCGCGCGTTGCGCCGCGGGCTGGCATTGTCAGCCCGCGGCGTAACTTTTGCGGTCCTGCCTGTTGCGCCGGTCACAGCTGGCAGGATGGAACCCATGACTTATTCCGCGGCGGAAGACCGCTACGAATCCATGCCCTACCGCCGGGTGGGCCGCAGCGGCCTGAAGCTTCCGGCCATCTCCCTGGGCCTGTGGCACAACTTCGGTGACGACAAGCGCTTTGATGAACAGCGAGCCATCCTGCGCCGTGCCTTCGACCTTGGCGTGAACCACTTCGACCTCGCCAACAACTACGGCCCGCCGGACGGATCCGCCGAGACCAACTTCGGCCGCCACCTCAAGGACGACTTCAAGCCGTACCGCGATGAGCTGGTCATCTCCACGAAGGCCGGCTACTACATGTGGCCCGGCCCCTACGGCGAGTGGGGCTCACGGAAATACCTGCTCTCCAGCCTGGACCAGTCACTGGAGCGCATGGGCCTGGACTACGTAGATATCTTTTACAGCCACCGGCCGGACCCGGAAACGCCGCTGGAAGAAACCATGGGCGCCCTCGACTACGCCGTCCGCTCGGGCAAGGCACTCTACGCGGGCATCTCCTCCTACACCCCGGAACAGACCATCGAAGCTGCCCGCATCCTGAAGGAGCTCGGCACGCCGCTGCTCATCCACCAGCCCAGCTACTCCATGTTCAACCGCTGGACCGAGAACGGCAGCCCCAACCTCTACGAGGCGCTCGACCAGGTGGGGGCGGGGTCCATCGCCTTCTCGCCGCTGGCCCAGGGCATGCTCACCGACCGTTACCTCAACGGCATTCCGGACGATTCCCGCGCAGCCAAGGCCAGGTTCCTGTCCGAGGACGCCATCACGGATGAGAAGCTCGCCCGCATCCGGGGCCTGAAAGCCATTGCCGAAGGCCGTGGCCAGACGCTCGCGCAAATGGCCATCGCCTGGATCCTCCGGGACCAGCCCAAGGGTTCGCCGGTGACCTCGGCACTGGTGGGAGCCTCCAGCGTGCGCCAGCTCGAGGACACGCTCTCCGCCATCAACAACCTCGGATTCAGCGCCGACGAACTGACCGCCATCGATGAGTTCGCGGTGGAATCGGACATCAACCTGTGGAAGCAGACCGTCTGACGAAACCCCTTTCTTACGCAGCGGGACCGGCGGAACAAGGGCCGGTCCCGCTGCGTTGGGTACTATGAGTACGCGCCGCGCGGCGCTGTCCCAGCCGGCCGCCGTCGCAATTTCCCCGACGCATTACCAGGCCGGCTGACGTTTGTCCTAAGGAGTTCCGTGTCTTCACATCCGATCCGTGTCGCAATCGTCGGCGTAGGCAACTGCGCCGCGTCGCTGGTGCAGGGCGTCCAGTACTACCAGGACGCCGACCCCACGGCGACCATCCCCGGCCTCATGCACGTTGAGTTCGGCCAGTACCACGTGGGCGATGTCCAGTTCGTGGCCGCGTTCGACGTCGATGGCAAGAAGGTGGGCAACGACCTCGCCGATGCCATCCTCGCCAGCGAAAACAACACCATCAAGATTGCCGACGTCCCGCCCACCGGCGTAACCGTCCAGCGCGGCCACACCCTGGACGGCCTCGGCAAGTACTACCTCGAGACCATCGAGGAATCCACCGAAGAGCCCGTTGACGTGGTTCAGGCCCTCAAGGACGCCGATGTTGACGTCATGGTCTGCTACCTGCCCGTCGGCTCCCAGGCTGCTGCCGAGTTCTACGCCCAGGCCGCCATTGACGCAGGCGTTGCCTTCGTCAACGCCCTTCCCGTGTTCATCGCCGGCACCAAGGCATGGGCGGACAAGTTCACCGCCGCCGGTGTTCCGATCGTGGGCGACGACATCAAGAGCCAGATCGGTGCCACCATCACGCACCGCGTCATGGCCAAGCTGTTCGAGGACCGCGGCGTCACCCTGGACCGCACGTACCAGCTGAACGTGGGCGGCAACATGGACTTCAAGAACATGTTGGAACGCGATCGCCTCGAGTCCAAGAAGATCTCCAAGACCCAGGCCGTCACTTCCAACGTCGAAGCCGAGCTCGCCGCCAAGGACGTCCACATCGGCCCGTCCGACTACGTGCAGTGGCTCGACGACCGCAAGTGGGCCTTCGTCCGACTGGAAGGCCGCAACTTCGGTGACGCCCCCGTGTCGCTCGAGTACAAACTGGAAGTCTGGGATTCACCCAACTCCGCCGGCGTGATCATCGATGCCATCCGCGCCGCCAAGATCGGCCTGGACCGCGGCATCGGCGGTCCGCTGCTTTCCGCCTCCAGCTACTTCATGAAGTCCCCGCCGGAGCAGTTCAACGACGACCTCGCCCGTGAAAAGGTCGAGGCCTTCATCCGCGGCGACCTGGAGCGCTAACCCTTCCGACGCGCGCTCACTTGTGGCGGTTCCTTTGGGGAACGCGCGCTCACTTGTGGCGGTTCTCCAACGAACGCTCCTCCGTTTTTCACGGGGGAGCGTTCGGCGTTAAGGGGCGCCCGTGGTTGTCAGGCGGCGGATGGCATGGCTTGCCTGGGCAAGGGCCAGAAGCTTGAGCATCAGCTGTGAATGCAAATGCATGCCGACGGCAGCGGTCAGGATGACGCTGTCCGTGTCCTGTCCTGCCGTGGTTGCGGCAAGGTCGAGCCCGGCAATCGAGTCAACGGCGCTGCTGTACTGGTCCAGCAGATCCAGCGTTGATCCGATGCCCAGCCCTTCCATCAGGGCTATGTGCCGGTCCAGTGCATCCCGAGCGTCGCTGGGCACATCGGGCCAGTTTCGCATGCGAACGACGGCGTCTGCCGCGGCAGTGCGGACAACCTCACCGCTGTCAGGTCCAAGCTTCAGGACCACGCGCTGCACGTGGGCAAGCAGCGCCAGGTGCGGAACGCCGTCGTCCGCCATTTTCACAATGCTGCGGATCTGTTCGATATTCAGGCCAACGATCTGACGCAGTGAGCGGATTAACTCCAAGCGTTTGACGTGGTCCGCGGTGTAGCTGGCGCGCGTAGCGTGTACTGACTCGCCGGGCGGCAGGAGTCCTTCGCGGAGGTAATACTTGATGCTTGCCGCGGACGTTCCGGTGACTTCGCTAAGCTCCTTCAGTTGCATGGCGCCTCCGTAAGGTAGCGGACAGCCGGTCCACTATCTTGATGTACTTTTACTGGATAGTGCCTCTATCTTAGAGCTATGGAGCACTGGAACGTCTTACTTGTCAGCCACGTTGTTGCGGCACTCTTCGTCCTGGCTCTCGGACCGGTGCAGATCCTACGGCGGCGGCGCGACCGCATTCACCGGACCATGGGTTATTTGTGGGTAGCAGCCATGTACTACGTGTGTTTCAGCAGTTTTGGCATTGTCAGCGATGGCCATTTCAGTTGGCTGCATGGGCTGTCCGCGTTCACCATCATCACCGTCACACTCGGGCTGATCAGCGCAGTGCGGCATAACATCCCGGCCCACCGCGGCAACATGATAGGGAGTTACATCGGAATCGCTGTTGCTTTTGGTTTTGCTGTGGGGGTTCCGGGGCGCAGCATTCCCCGGCTTCTTTTGGCCGATTCTGGCACGGCGTTTTTCGTCGCCGCTCTGGTGCTGGTGTCCGTTGGCGTAGCTTACGCATCCCTGATCAGAGGCGACAGAAAAAGCACTGTTTCCCCGGTCCGGAGGAACGGGGAGTCCCACGGTGACACTAGTGGCGATGCAGTCCTGGCACAGCGGCCCTAGAGAGCACGCGCGAATCCGGCTGAGGCTGCAGGATCCTTTGCGGAAGCTCTTATAGCTCGCTTGATCTGTTTGATTGCGGTAGCGAAGTTGTCCTCATTGTCAGCCTTATCGAACACGAGGACTGTCCAGCCTGCCGCCTCGAAGGCCCTGTTTCTGCGTCGATCGCTGAGGCGCTGCGGCTCTTGAAGGTGATGGCCGCCGTCGTACTGGATCGCGATACGGCACCGACGATACCCCAGGTCCGCGGATGGAGAACGGCTGTCTCCTTGCCGAAGGTTCACCTGCAATTCCGGATCCGGAAGGCCGGCGTCCAGGATGCCAAGGCGGAGAAACGTTTCCGGCGCCGAATCTGATCCGACACGCATCAGATCGAGTGCCTGCCGGGCACGGACGATGCCCTGAAGATTTGAATGCCGGCTGATCAAGGCCTTGAGGTCGGAGACGGAAGTGTAGGCCTCCGCCCTGCCCTCGAAAGCGGGACGAGGCATTCGGATCAGCTCATCTCCCAATGCCACGAGGTCATTGAGCGGCAGAATGCGAGCCATGTCCAGCCACGTCCGGGCACGGGTGCTGAGCCAAATCCCCTCCACTAACTCGACTTCTCCGGGCCCGGAAATGACCCGGTGACCGCAAATGCCCTGCCTCCTAACGCCGGGAAGAGCCTTGGGTTTGCTGAGGTGGAGCTCGTTGGAGTCCGAAAGCCACGGCGGTAAGTACGAATTGCGGAGCCGAGCCGCCGTTACGTGGGATATCCAGGCTCCCGGTGTTGCTTCCGACAGCGCACGCGCCGTATCTTCCAGATCGAAAGACCAGGAAGCCGGGCGGAAGAGGCCGCGGCCGACGTGCTCGACATCGGCACGCCTCAGCCGATCACGCGTCAGCTTGGCGCTCACGGCACTTTCGACCGTTAAGGGCTTGGTTGCCAGAGGGATAGGTAACGGAGTGCTGCTGCGCATACTGCATTCTCACCGAATCATCCGACAAGCATCGGAAGTTATCCACAGGGGTCAGCCCAGTTCGTAGGCCGCTGAATCCGAGCCTGAGCGCGGGTTGGGATCTATGCCGCCACGAGTGAGCGCGGGTTGGGGTTTATGCCGCCACGAGTGAGCGCGCGTTGAGGCTAGGTGAGGCCTACCGGGTTGCCGTCGGGGTCGACGTCCATGCGGAGCGCGGCCGGCACGGCGGGGAGCCCTGGCATGGTCATCACTGCGCCGGTCAGCGCCACGATGAAGCCGGCGCCGGTCTTGGGCAGCAGGTCGCGGACGTGGATGGTGAAGCCCTTGGGGGCGCCGAGCCGGGTGGCGTCGTCGGTGAAGGAGTACTGAGTCTTGGCCATGCACACCGGAAGCCCGGCCCAGCCGTTGCGTTCGATGTCGGCCAGCCGCTTCAGGGCCGGGACGGAGAAGTCCACCCCGTCGGCCCCGTAGATCTCCTGCGCAATGGTGCGGATCTTGTCCTCCACGGAGAGCTCCAGCGCGTACAGGTGACGGAATTTGTTGGGTGCCTCCAGTGCCCGCGCCACCAGCCCGGCGAGCTCATCCCCGCCGTCACCGCCGCCGCCCCGGCCCCACACATCGGCCACGGCAGCCGGAACACCCTCCGCGGCACACCACGCGAGCAGCCAGTCCAGTTCCTCTGCCGTATCCGTGGCAAACCGGTTGATGGCAACCACCGGGGTCACACCGAACTTCTCCACGTTGTGGACGTGCCGGCGCAGGTTTTCGACGCCGGCCTCCAGCGCAGAAACGTCCGGCCGGGTCAGCTGGTCCTTGGCCACGCCGCCCTGCATCTTCAGCGCGCGCACGGTGGCCACCACCACGACGGCGGACGGTGCCAGGCCGCCGATCCGAGCCTTGATGTCCATGAACTTTTCGGCACCCAGGTCTGCGCCAAAACCGGCCTCCGTCACCACGATGTCCGCCAGCCGCCGTGCGGTCTGGGTGGCGATGAGGGAGTTGCAGCCGTGCGCAATGTTGGCGAACGGGCCGCCATGGACCAGCGCCGGGGTGCCCGCGATGGTCTGCACCAGGTTGGGTTTGACTGCTTCCTTGAGCAGCAGGGCCAGCGCCCCCTGCACCCCCAGGTCCGCCACCGTCACCGGAACGCGCTCATAGGTGTAGCCAAACGTGATCCTGCCCAGGCGTTCCCGGAGGTCGGCCAGGTCCGTGGCGAGGCAGAATACGGCCATGATCTCGGAGGCCACGGTGATGTCGAACCCGTCCTGCCGCGGCACGCCCTGGGCCGGCCCGCCGAGGCCGATCACCACTTCCCGCAGGGCCCGGTCGTTCATGTCCAGGACGCGCTTGAACGTCACGCGCCGCGGATCGATGTTCAAGGCGTTGCCCTGGTAGATGTGGTTGTCCACCAGAGCCATCAGGGCGTTGTTGGCGGAGGTGATGGCGTGGAAGTCACCGGTGAAATGCAGGTTGATCTCGTCCATTGGCAGCACCTGCGAGTAGCCTCCTCCGGTGGCGCCGCCCTTCATTCCCAGGACCGGGCCAAGCGAGGGCTCGCGCAACGCGATCATCACGTTGTGGCCGGCCCGCGCCAGGGAGTCCGCCAGCCCCACGGTGGTGGTGGACTTTCCTTCGCCGGCCGGCGTGGGGGACATGGCTGAGACGAGCACCAGCTTGCCGTGCGGCGGCGGTGCGTCCAGCCGGGCGGGATCGATCTTGGCTTTGTAACGCCCGTACTGTTCCAGCGCTGCGGCGTTCACCCCTGCGGCAGCGGCAATGTCTTCGATGGGCCTGATGCGTGCTGCCCGTGCTATCTCGAGGTCGCTGGAAACGCCGGTCATGGCGTCAGGTTACAGGAACGGCCGGCACAAGGTGGCCCACGTGCCGGTCGACGGCGGCGTGGTAGCTTTCGAGCGTGATGGCGGCGGTGCGGGACCAGCCCGAGTTCTGGGCGCGGATGGCGGCGGCCCGGCCCATGTCCACCCGGGTGGCGGGATCGTCGTAGAGCGCCTCAAAGGCGTCCGCCCAATCGGCCGCGTGGTGGCCGTCCACCAGCAACCCGGTCCGGCCGTGGAAGATGGCACGGGACAGCCCGCCCACCCGGGTTGCCACCACCGGGGTGCCGCAGGCCTGGGCTTCCAGGGCCACCAAGCCGAAGGATTCGCTGAAGGAAGGCATCACCACAACGTCGGCCGCGCGGAACCAGGCCGCAAGCTCAGGTGCCGTGACGGGCGGAAGCTGCGTGACGACGTCGTCCATCTCCGCGTCCGCCACGAGCTTGCGGAGGTTGAACTCCTTGTTGCCGCTGAGCTCGCCCAGGATAGTGAGCCGCAGGTCGATGTCCGGCCGCCGCTGCCGCAGCAGGGCCGCCGCTTTGACCAGCACCTGCGGGCCCTTGAGCCGCTGGATGCGGCCGGCGAACAGCAGGTGGAACGCCCCCGGATCCACGCCGTGGTCCTTACGCGCTTTGCTCCGGAAGGCGGGGGTGAACGTGGCCAGGTCCACGCCCGGGGGAGCGATGTCGATCCGGTCGTAGTCGGCGCCGTAGTGCGACACGAGTTCTGCCGCCTCGGAGCTGGTGTTGGCGATGAGGCGCGCTGCGCCGTCCACGATCCGGTGCTCGCCTACCTCACGCCGCCGCGGCTCAGGCTGTTCGCCGGATTCGAGCAGGAGGTTCTTAACCTTGGCCATGGTGTGCATGGTGTGGACAAGCGGCACGCCCCACAGTTCGGACAGTTCCAGCCCGGCGATGCCGGACACCCAGTAGTGGGAGTGGATGACGTCGTAGCGGCCGTGCGGCTGACGGCGGCGGATCTGTTCGATCTCTTCGACCATGCTGTGGAGCAGACCGGGCAGTTCTTCCTTGGGAATCTTCTTCGTCGGTCCGGCCAGGACGTTGTGCACGCAGACTCCGGGATCCGGATGTTCGACGGCGGGCTGGCCGGCCGAGGTGGCGCGCGTGAAGATCTCGACTTCAACGCCGGCTTCGGCCAGGGCCGAGGCCAGTTCACGGATGTAGACGTTCATGCCGCCGGCATCGCCGGAACCTGGCTGTTCCATGGGCGAGGTGTGGAGTGACAGCAAGGCCACCCTGCGGATCAATGCCAAGGGACCTCCTTCCGGCCGCCGGCGCGTATTACGGGCGCACCTGTCCCGGGTACCCGTTCAGTGCGCACTCGGTAAAACATTACTCCTTCAGCCAACCGGGGCCGCAGCCGCCGTCTCACCACGCCACATCGCCCGGAGCTCCGGAAATGCTTCCTCATAACCGGACAGGAGCCGGCCTGCCAGGTCCTCCGAATCCACCAGCGGATGCCGCGCGAAGGCCGCAAGGGCGGCGCCGCGGTCGCCGGTGGTGGCCGCCCGGACAGTGAGCCGTTCCACGTCCTTGACCTGCCGCAGCAACCGGAGCTGCGGCGCGGGTGGAGACTGCTGGGGCAGCGGCAGCGCGCCGTCGGCCGTCACCATGCAGGGAAGTTCGACGACGGCGTCCGCGGGCAGTCCCGGAATGGCGGGTTCCTGGGCGCCCGGGTTGAGTGAGTTGCGGGTATTTAGGATCAGCTGCGTAGCGCCGGCCCCGGAGAGCGCGCGCATGGCGGCGAGCGCCACGCGTTCGTAGCCGCCGCCGGCGAGGTCGTCTTCATCCCGCTGGGTACCTTCCGGGCGCGCCTCGGCCAAATAGCCCTCCTCGCGGGACCGGCGGGCAGCATCCCACAACTGGAAGGCGTCCGTTCCCGCGCCGGCGAGGCGTGGATAGAGGTCCAGTTGCTGGTTGTGGATGCTCTCTCCGCGCGTCTGCCGCATCGCCTGCATGGTACGTCGGGCGGCGTCGCGCCGGTAGTAGTAATACAGGTACTCGTTGGGCAGCATGCCGAGACCGGCCAGGAAGGGCTGGTCGAACAGGCGACCCTCCTCGAAGGACGCCAGGGCGGCGGGATCGGCCAGCAGCCCCGGCAGCAGGTCGCGGCCGCCGGACTCCAGCCGGTATAGCCAGCCCAGGTGGTTCAGGCCGAAGTAGCCCACGCCGTCGAGCGTTCCCTCCGGCAGGTCCGCTCCCGCAGCGTGGGCTGCTCGCTGCACGAGGGCGCCTGCCGAGTCGCAGATGCCCACCACCCGGTTCCCCAGCACCGGGACGAGGGCCTCGGTGACCATGCCTGCCGGGTTGGTGAAATTGATCAGCCGGGCTCCGGGGCAGTGCCGGACCATCAGGCGGGCCAGGTGCACCATGTGCGGAATGGTCCGAAGTGCATAGGAGATGCCACCCGCTCCCGTGGTTTCCTGCCCCAGCAGCCCCAGGTCCTGGGCCACCTTCTCGTCCGCGATCCGCCCTGCGGTCCCGCCCGGACGGATGGCGGCGAACACCATGTCCGTCCCGGGCAGGGCATGGGCCAAATCGGTGGTGGAACGGACCGGCAGCCGCGGGCCGGGGCCCGCCGGCATGCTGTGCAGCACGGCAGTGACGGCGGCCAGGCGGGCGGGATCGACGTCGTACAGCACCAGTTCGGTGACCAGCCCGGCGAAGCGGCCGGAAACCAGCGCCCGGTAGATGAGCGGCACTCGGAAACCCCCGCCGCCGGCAATCAGAAGCCGCATACCCAGCAGTCTAGGGCGGGCACCGGCGCTCCTCTACCGGATGTCGTTGGCAGGGCGTAGTGTGCCGGACATGGACGCGATCCCGGCACGCCCTTTCGACCCCCTGGCCTCGGTCCGGAAACACTCCGGGCCCGGGTTCGATCTCCTGCTGGCCGGAACCGTCTTCCAGGACATCATTTTCACCGGACTGCCGCACGGCCCTGAACCGGGCACCGAAATCTGGAGCGACGGCATGGGCAGCTGCCCCGGCGGGGTGGCAAACCAGGCCATCGCGGCGGCCCGGCTGGGACTTCGGACAGGCCTGGCCGCAGTCTTCGGAGATGACGGTTATGGCGACTTCAACTGGAAGATCCTCTCCGGCCAGGAGCGGGTGGACCTGAGCCTGTCCCGCCGGGTGGAGGGGTGGCACTCCCCGGTGACGGTGTCGCTGTGTGTTGAGAAGGACCGGTCCATGGTCACCCACGGGCATGCTGCCCCGGTCACGTCCTCCGAGCTCATCGGGGAGCCGCCACCCAGCCTCGCCGGCATCGCGGAAGTGGGCCTGGAGGTGGAACCTTGGGCTCGCGCCGCCCACGGGGCAGGCGTCAAGCTCTTCGGGGACGTGGGCTGGGACCCCACCGGGGAATGGGCTCCGGTCCGGCTGGAAAACCTGCAGTACTTCCATGCGTTCTTGCCCAACCAGCGTGAGGCCATGGCGCTGACCGGGAAGGACAACGCCTGGTCCGCCCTGTATGCGCTCGCGGACCGGGTTCCCGTGGCAGTTGTCACCCTCGGCCCGCAGGGGGCGCTCGCCGTCGATTCGGAAACGGGGGAGGAGGAGTGGGTTCCGTCCCTGCCGGTCAAGGCGCTCGACCCCACCGGAGCAGGTGACTGTTTCGACGCCGCATTCATCGTGGGCACGCTGGCCGGCTGGCCGCTGGGCAACAGGCTCCGCTTCGCCAACCTGTGCGCCTCCCTGGCCGTGCAGGAAGTGGGCGGTTCGCTGGCCGCCCCCGGCTGGGGAGACATCGCCGACTGGTGGAAACGCGCCAACGCCCGGCCCGAACGCCAGATGAGCCAGTGGCTGCGCCGCTTCGAATTCCTGGCCGAGATCATCCAGGACGTCCCGCAGGCGGCCCAGCGGAGGGCCGCAGCCACCATCGCCCACCTGTCGGACGCCTGAGCAACCCCGGTACGCCTGAGCCGTGCCGCCTGAACAGTGCCTGCCGCCTGAAGAGTGCCTGCCACGGCGGCGCCGGGTGGGCGATTATTCGGCCGCAGGCACCCCTACTAGAATCACTACCGTGACTTACCCCGCCCCAACCGGTGAAATCAGCGCTGCTTCAGTGCACGATCCCCACTACGAGCGTTCCGCCGTGATTGACCTGGACGCCATCCGGCACAACGTGCGGCGGCTCGCTGCCGCTGCCTCGCCGGCCAAGGTCATGGCCGTGGTCAAGGCCGACGCCTACGGGCATGGTGCAGTGCCCGTTGCCCGGGCCGCACTGGAGGCCGGCGCAGCCTGGCTGGGGGTGGCGCACATCTCCGAGGCGCTCGCCCTGCGCGCTGCCGGCATCGATGCGCCGCTGCTGGCATGGCTGCACACCACGGACAGCAACTTCGGCGCGGCGGTGGCGGCCGGCGTCGACATCGGCTGCTCAGGGTGGGAACTCGAGAGGATTGTTGCCGCGGCCCGCGAGCAGGAGCGCCCGGCCAGGATCCACCTCAAGGTGGACACCGGGCTGGGCCGCAACGGCGCCACCCTGGAGTACTGGGACACGCTGGTGGGCGAAGCGATGGAGTACCAGGACCAGGGCCTGCTCCGGGTGGTGGGCATTTTCTCCCACCTCGCCGTTGCTGATGAACCAGAACGCCCCGAAACCGACCACCAGCTGGCAGCTTTCCGCGAGGCGATTGCGGTGGCCGAGGACGCAGGGGTGGACGCCGAAGTCCGGCACCTGGCCAACACGCCTGCCACCCTGTCCCGGCCGGACACCCACTTCGACCTGGTGCGCGTAGGCCTGGGCATCTACGGACTCTCACCCTTCGACGGCCAGACCTCCGCTGAACTTGGCCTGCGCCCGGCCATGGCGCTGCGGACCAAGGTGTCCCAGTGCAAGGCCGTCCCGGCGGGGCAGGGGGTTTCCTACGGGCTCCATTACCGGACTGCCGGCGCCAGCACGCTGGGCCTGATCCCGCTGGGCTACGCCGATGGCATCCCGCGGGTCGCCACCGGCGGGCCGGTCCGGGTGGCCGGCACCACCTACCTGGTGGTGGGCCGCATCGCCATGGACCAGATGGTCATCGACCTCGGTCCGCGGGTCCAGGGGGCCGCGCTGCTGGGTGCCGAGGCCGAGCTTTTCGGCAGCGGGGCCGACGGCGGTCCCACGGCTGATGACTGGGCGCGCGCCGCCGGGACCATCAACTATGAGATCGTCACGCGGATCAGTCCGCGCGTGCCGCGCCGTTTCATCAACGAACAGGACACGTCCGGCAGCGCGAAAGCTTCTGCCGCCGGCAGGGAAGGGGCCCGGTGAGCGCCGCGAACCACATGCCCGGCCAGGCGGCTGAAGCCAACTGGGAAAAGACCTATTCGGCCACGACGGCGGACCAGACCCATGCCCTTGGCGCGGGGCTGGCCCGGGTTCTGGAAGCAGGGGACCTGGTGGTGCTTTCCGGCGAGCTGGGTGCCGGAAAAACCACCCTGACCCAAGGGCTGGGGGAAGGGCTGGGAGTGCGCTCCGGCATCATCTCACCCACCTTCGTGCTGGTCCGGATCCACCCCAACCTCCCCGATGGGCCCCGCCCCGGCGGACCGGACCTGGTCCACGTGGATGCCTACCGCCTCGGCTCGGCCGCCGAAGTAGACGACATCGACCTCGAGAACACCATGGACACCTCGGTGACGGTGGTGGAGTGGGGCCACGACCGGGTGGAACACCTCAGCGAGAACCGGTTGGAGATCGACCTGCACCGCGCCATCGGGCTCGGCGGCGGCTTCGGCCGTGGGTCCGTGACCACCGGGACCACTGTCGCCGCGAATGCCGGACCAGACGGCGCACGCGAAAGCCTGGACTTCGACACGGACGACACCGACGAGCCGCGCACCATCGTGATGCGCGGGTATGGCCCCCGCTGGGCCGACGCTCCGGAGCTGGGCGCTGCCGGGGGGACGAACTGATGCTGATTCTCGCAATCGACACGTCGGCCGTGGCCAGTGCGGCCCTGGTCTCGGACGATGCCCTGGAAGGCGTGGTGGCCAACTTCTCCACCGAGGACACCCGCAGCCACGCCGAAGTGCTGGCCCCGGGCATCGCGGGAATGCTGGCGGACGCCGGCGTTACGGGGGAGGACATTGATGCGCTGGTGGTGGGTGTGGGGCCCGGCCCGTTTACCGGGCTCCGGTCCGGTATCGCCACGGCACGCACCCTGGCCTTCGTTTGGGGCAAGCCCCTGCACGGCCTGATGAGCCTGGACGCGATCGCCCTGGAGGTGGCCGAGTCGACGGCGGCTGCCCCCGAGTTCCTGGTGGTCACCGACGCGCGCCGCAAGGAGGTCTACTGGGCCCGCTACAGCCTGGCCGAAGGCCAGTTGCCGGTGCTCGAAGACGGGCCGCATGTTGGCTTTGCCACGGACCTGCCGGACCTGCCCGCGTACGGTGCGGGCGCGGGCCTGTACGCGGACGCGCTGCGGGCGGACCCGGACTTTGCCGGTGAGCAGCCGGACGCCCTGTACCTGGGGCAGTTCGCCCTGGCCAGGCTGGCTTCCGGCGCGGGACTCCTGGACTCCACACCCCTGTACCTTCGGGAATCCGACGCCCAGGTTCCGGGGCCGCGGAAGAGGGCCCTGTGAGTGCCGCCGGTTCGGAAGGAATTCCGGAGCCCCGTTCAGCTTCCCTGGACAATGTCGCCATCCGGGACATGACGGTGGCCGACATCCCGGCGGTCAGCGCCCTTGAGCAGGAGTTGTTTCCGGTGGACGCCTGGCCGGTGCAGATGTTCTTCGACGAACTGGCACAGCCGGAAACCCGCCGCTACCTGGTGGCCGAAGGGCCGGACGGCATCGTGGGCTATGCCGGGCTCATGTGCATTGAACCCATCGCGGATGTCCAGACGATCGCCGTCGTGCCCTACCGTGAGGGCCGTGGCATCGGCAGCACGCTCCTCACCGAACTGATCGACGAGGCCCGCCGGCGGCGCGCCGCGGACGTCCTCCTGGAAGTGCGTGCCGACAACCCGCGTGCCCAGCGGCTGTACCTCCGTTTCGGCTTCCAGCAGATCCATATCCGCCCCCGCTACTACCGTGACGGCGTGGACGCCCTGATCATGCGGCTGGCGCTGGTGCCCGAGACAGAAACAGAATCCCCAAGCAAAGGAATCCGGCCATGAACCGCACGCAGCCGCTGGTGCTGGGCATCGAATCCTCCTGCGACGAAACCGGCGTCGGCGTCGTCCGCGGAACCACGCTCCTGGCCAACACGGTGTCCTCATCGATGGACGAGCATGTCCGGTTTGGCGGCGTCATCCCGGAGATCGCCTCCCGGGCGCACCTTGATGCTTTTGTCCCCACGCTGGAACAAGCCCTCGCGGAGGCAGGGGCCACCCTGGACGACGTCGATGCCATCGCCGTGACCTCGGGCCCGGGCCTGGCCGGCGCGCTGATGGTGGGAGTCTGCGCCGCGAAGGCCCTGGCCGTGGCCACCGGCAAACCGCTGTACGCCATCAACCACCTGGTGGCGCATGTGGGCGTGGGGCTCCTGGATGACCGGGCGACCGGACAGCAGCAGGCCCTGCCCGAAAACCTCGGCGCCTTGCTGGTGTCCGGCGGCCACACCGAAATCCTCCGGATCAACAGCATCACCAGCGACGTGGAACTCCTGGGCTCCACCATCGATGACGCCGCCGGCGAAGCCTACGACAAGGTGGCCCGCATCCTGGGGCTCGCCTATCCGGGCGGTCCTGCCATCGACCGGGTGGCCCGTACCGGCAACCCGAAGGCGATCCGTTTCCCGCGCGGCCTCAGCCAGCCCAAGTACATGGGAACGGCCGAGGAACCGGGCAAGCACCGCTACGACTGGTCCTTCAGCGGACTGAAGACCGCCGTGGCCAGGTGCGTGGAACAGTTCGAAGCCCGCGGGGAAGAAATCCCTGTGGCTGACATCGCCGCCGCCTTCCAGGAAGCCGTGGTGGACGTGATCTCATCAAAGGCCGTACTGGCCTGCAGGGAACACGGAATCAAGGACGTGCTGCTGGGCGGCGGCGTGGCCGCCAACTCAAGGCTGCGGGAGCTGACCGGACAGCGCTGCGCGTCCGCCGGGATCCGGCTTCACGTCCCGCCGCTGGACCTGTGCACGGACAACGGGGCCATGGTGGCCGCACTCGGGGCGCAGCTGGTCATGGCGGGCACCGAACCCAGCGGGATTGGATTCGCACCGGACTCTTCGATGCCCGTCACCTCGGTCTCCCTCCACGCCTGAACCCGGGACTGCCCTGTGTCGGGCAAAACCATGGCGGGGCACTTTGGGGGCGTCGCCGTCGTAAATGTCGACGGCGGCCGGCGTGTCCGTGTCGAAGTGCCCCATTTCGGGCAAGGCAATCAGGCGGCCACCGAACTCGGGGGCCGGCTCAGGCGGTGGGGCCGCTGCGCATCTGCTTGACCAGGTCCAGGACCACGGCCTGCAGGTTGCCGCCGTTGTCCTCCGCGACGCGCCGCTGGCGCTGGTACCCGGCACCGCGGCGGATGATCTTTTCGACGTCGGCCAGCTCATCCGGGCAGCCCAGCTTCGCCGCCACGGGCTCCAGCCGGTTCAGCGTTTCCAGCAGGTGGTCCGTCACCAGCTGCTCCTTGCCGGCGGCGTCCAGGATGATGATGGCGTCCATGCCGTAGCGGGCGGCACGCCACTTGTTTTCCTGGACATGCCACGGCGGCATGGTGGGGATGGTGCCGCCGTTGTCCAGGGTGGTGGAGAACTCGTCCACCAGGCACTGGGTAAGGGCCGCGATGGCGCCCACTTCCTCCAGTGTGGCCAGGCCGTCGCAGATGCGCATTTCGATGGTTCCCAGGGCGGGCACCGGGCGGATGTCCCAGCGGATTTCGGAGATGGTGTCGATCACCCCGGTGGTGAACATGTCCTGGACGTAGGACTCGTATTCGGACCAGGAGGGGAACTGGAACGGCAGGCCTGCGGTGGGCAGCTGCTGGAACATGAGGGCACGGTGCGAGGCGTAGCCGGTGTCCTCGCCGCCCCAGAACGGGCTGGACGCGGACAAGGCCTGGAAATGCGGGAAGTAGTTGACCAGTCCGTCGAGCACCGGGAGGGCCTTCTCGCGGCGGTCCAGGCCCACGTGGACGTGCACGCCGTAAATGACCATCTGCCGGCCCCACCACTGGGTACGGTCGATGAGCTTGGCGTAGCGGGCCTTGTCCGTCACCGGCTGCAGCTGTGGCGGGCTGAACGGGTGGCTGCCGGCGCAGAAGAGCTCCACGCCCATGGGGTCGGTGATTTCCCGGACGGCGGCCACGGAGCGGCTGAGGTCTTCCTTCGCCTCGGCAGCGGTCTCGCAGATACCCGTAACCAGTTCCACCGTGTTCAGCAGCAGTTCCTGCTTGATGTGGGGGTGTTCGTCATCCTCGTTCAGCTCGGGATGGCGGGAGGCGACACCGCGGAGCACCTCATTGGCGACGGATGCGAGTTCACCGGTGCGGCCGTCCACCAGCGCCAGTTCCCACTCAACACCAAGGGTTGATTGCCTCGATGGTGCGAAGTCGATCTTCACGCATTTCCTCACTGTCCGGGATGCCGCTGGCTGGCGCCGCTTCCGGAAAGTGCCGGCAAACGAACGGGTGTTTCAAGTCTATAGCGCAGGGGTAGCATCATAATGATGTCCCCGTTCCAACGCCTGCGTGACAGTACCCACAAAACCCTCCCCCTGATCGCGGCTTTGTCCGCCGTTGCCCTGGCCTCGTGCACGGCAGGGCCGCCCAGTCCTGCGCCTTCAACGCCGTCGCCGTCGGCTTCCGCATCCGCGTCGCCCGGCACGCCCTCGTCAGCACCGCGTACGACGCCGGGCCCCACCACGGCGTCCCCGTCACCTGATCCGGGTTCCCGGCCCTTGGGCTGGGGTCCCCAGCAGCGCGACCAGGACGCGGCAGCAGCCGCCGTGGCAGCGATGTCGCCCGAGCAAAAGGCCGGCCAGGTCCTGCTCCCGTCCTACGGCGGGCAGCAGGTGGACGCGCAGGCTGCCGCCATCGAACGGCTGCACCTGGCCGGCAGCATCATCATGGGTGACAACGTTCCCCGCGACCCCCGGGGACAGGTGGACGTTGCCGCCATGACGGCGGTCAACCAGCGGCTCTCCCGGGCAACCACCGCTGACGGTGACCCGTGGCCGGGCATCGTCGGCGTGGACCAGGAAGGCGGGATCGTGGCCAGGCTGGCAGCGCCCCTGACCGAATGGCCCACGCCCATGAGCTACGGTGCCGCCGGGAACGCCGCCCTCACGCGGGACGCCGGGCAGGGTGTCGCCGGGGAGCTGGCACCGCTGGGCTTCAACCTGGACTTCGCCCCGGACGCGGATGTCACCATCGGCCCCAAAGACCCCACCATCGGCGCCCGGTCCATGTCCGGGGACCCGGCAGCTGCGGCCACGCAGAGCGTCTCATTCGCCCAGGGCATGCTGGCCGCCGGGGTGCTGCCCACCGTCAAGCACTTTCCCGGCCATGGTTCAGTCACCACCGATTCGCACCTTAGCCTTCCACTCCAGAACGCCGGCGTGGAGGAGTTGCGCGGCCGGGACTGGAAGCCCTTCCAGGCAGCCGTCGACTCCGGCCTGCCGATCGTGATGACCGGGCACATCGCCGTTCCTGCGCTGGAACCCGGCGTGCCGGCGTCGCTCTCGTCCAAGACTTACGCCGCGCTGCGGGGCCTCGGCTTCAAGGGCGTGGCGGTGACCGATGCCCTGAACATGGGCGCCGTCACCAAGCAGTACCCGGCGGGTTCCGCCGCCGTTTCTGCCCTCGCCGCCGGGGCCGACCTGCTCCTCATGCCGGCCGACGTCGCCCAGGCGCACGCCGCAATAGTCCAGGGCGTGGCCTCCGGGGCGCTCCCGAAGGAACGGCTGGACGAAGCGGCCACGCGGGTGGCCACCATGATGATCTGGCAGGGCCGTCGTGGCTCCGCGCCGGCCCCCGCAGGCAGCGGCGCGGCACTGTCCGCCAAGGTCTCCGGGTCCGCCGTCACCATCCTGGCCGGCAGCTGCAGTGGACCGCTGGTCCCCGGAGCTGTCCGGGTGGCCGGCGGGGGACCGGGCGACAAGGAACGGTTCGAAGCCGCGGCCGCCCGCGCAGGCCTGGCCGTGGGCTCCGGACCCCTGGTCAGCCTCATCGGATACGGCGGCGCGCCCGCCGGCGGCGACATCGCCGTCGCCCTGGATGCCCCCTGGCCGCTGCAGGGTTCCCCCGCGCCGGTCAAGATCGCGTTGTACGGCCGGACCGACGCCGCCTTCGATGCCCTCGCAGCCGTGCTGGCCGGAAAGGCGGCGGCCCCCGGAAAGCTGCCTGCCGCCGTCGGGCCCTATCCTGCCGGCAGCGGATGCCCCTAACCTCCCGGGCCGCGTTTAATGGACAGGTGCCTATCCTCAATAAAGACATGACCCTCTGCATCTCCCTCTCGGCCCGGCCCAGCAACAACGGGACGCGCTTCCACAACCACCTGTACGGGCAGCTGGACCTGAACTGGATCTACAAGGCCTTCGCGCCCACCAACCTGGAGCAGGCCATTGCCGGCGTCAGGGGCCTCGGTATCCGCGGCTGCGCCGTGTCCATGCCGTACAAGGAGGATGTGATTGCGCTGGTGGACGAGATGGACCCCTCGGCCAAGGCCATCGATTCGGTCAACACCATCGTGAACACGGACGGGCACCTCAAGGCCTACAACACCGACTACACAGCCATCGAGCAGTTGCTGGCCACGAACTCGGTTCCGACCGACTACTCGGTCCTGGTCCAGGGCGCCGGTGGCATGGCGAAAGCAACCGTGGCGGCGCTGCGCGACGCCGGCTTCACGGACGTCACCGTCATCGCCCGGAATGAGGCGGCCGGCCGGGCGCTCGCCGAGCAGTACGGCTTCAGCTGGCGTGCAGCGCTCGACGGCGGTGCGGCCGACATGATCGTGAACGTGACCCCAATTGGTATGGCAGGGGGTGCGGACGCCGACGCGCTGTCTTTCCCTGCCGAAGCCATCGATGCTGCGAAAGTTGTGTTCGACGTCGTGGCGTTGCCGGCCGAGACGCCGCTGATCCGGGCCGCCCGGGCGGCGGGCAAGCCGGTGATCACCGGTGCGGAGGTGGCCACCATCCAGGCGCTGGAGCAGTTTGTGCTGTACACCGGTGTGCGTCCCACGGCGGACCAGGTACGGGCCGCCGAGGAATTTACCCGCGCGCAGTAACGCCTACGCCGGCTTGACCGGCTCCACCTCGATGGCCACCCGGTCCTCGCCGATGCGGGTGAGGACCAAGGTGGCGGTCCGGCCGCCCTTCCTGTTGCCCGCGCCCTTGCCGCCCAGCAGTTGCTTGCGGAGTTCCTCCGGCGTGACGGCGGTGCCGCGCTTCTTGATGTCCAGCACGGTGATGCCTTCCTGCTTCACCCAGGACTTCAGCGCCTTGACGTTGTACGGCATCACCCGCAGGACCTTATAGGCGCGGGCGAACGGGGTATCTGCGAGGGCGGGCGAGCAGATGTAGGCGATGTGCTCGTCCAGCAGGTGCCCGCGCAGTTCGAGCGCGAGGTCGGCCACGAGGCCTGCCCGGATGACCGCTCCGTCCGGCTCATACAGGTACCCTTCAGCCGGGCCCACCGGAGCCTCGGGGCCCTCCCCGAAATCCTCCCCGCTGGTCAGCTCGGCCGCTCCCTGCGGTCCCAGCAGCAGGGCCGCACGGCGTATCCCCGGCCGGCTGACCGAGTTGAACCACAGGGCCACTTCGGTGACGTCCCCACCAACGGACACCCACTGCGCTTCGCAGCCCTGCGGAACCGAATCGTGGGGCATGCCCGGGCCCATCTTGACGCCCACGGCCTTCCCGGACGCGGCAAGGGACTCCACGAAGGACAACGGGGGAGAGAACGCCTCGGGGTCCCAGATGCGCCTTGTGCCGGAGGTGGAGGTGACCCTGCGCGCCGGGTCCAGCCAGACGCCGTCCACCCCGTCCAGGGGGACCGAGGTGGCGTCGGCGTGCACAACCGCCGCATTGGGAAAAGGGATGAGGTTCACCGTGGCGCACGCGGCCGTGGTTTCATCGAGCTCCACTGCCGTCACGGCGATGTCCAGGGAGGCGAGGGCCAGCGAATCGGCGCCGAGCCCGCAGCCCAGGTCCGCCACGTGGCTAACGCCGGCGGCGGCGAACCGCTGGGCGTGCCGGGCGGCAACATTCAGGCGGGTGGCTTGTTCCAGCCCCGCTTGGGTGAAGAGCATTTGCCGGGCGAACTCGCCGAACTTCGCTCCGGCCTTCGTGCGGAGCCGGGACTGGGTGAGCACGGCAGACACCAGTTCGGGGCTGTGGCCGGCCTTCCGGAGTTCACCGTTCAGGGCGAAGGACCCGTCCTCGGTGTAGGGGCCCAGCGACGCCAGCAACTCCCATCCTTCGGGGGTCAGCAGTGGTGCAATCTGGTCCTGGGGAGCGTGAGCCATGCGTTCCAGCCTAGTGCCCCGGGCTGCGGCGGGATGCCGATAGTGTTGAACCCATGGTTGACAGCGCAGGTCCCGAACAGTCCGGAGAACAGCCGCCCCCGGTCCAGGGTCCGGCTAGGTACGCGCGGCCCGCGTTGATCGCCGGTGCGGTGCTGGCAGTGGTGTGCCTGGCGCTGCTGGTCATCATCTTCTTCCTGGACACGTTCAACGCCACTGTCTATTCCGTGGGCGGTAACAACATCCAGGACAACACGCAGGAAGCGCAGGACATCCGCGGCCTGTATTCCGGTGCGCGGGCGGGAGGAATCGCCCTCCTGGTGGCGTCGCTGCTGGTGGTCCTCGCCTCCTCCGTGGTCCTCTACCGGGCCCGTAACCGGGGCAACGCCTCCGATGGCGGCGAGGACGTCGGCTTCGACGACCTCGGCCGCTGAGGGCGCTGGCCCGCACCCGTCAGCAGGACCCCCGAAATCACCAGGACGCCGCCTGCAATCTGGGCCGCTGTGATGGGCTGGCCCAGCAGTACGGTGATGATCGCCGTGAAGACCGCGATGAGGTTGAGGTAGTTTCCGGCATTGGCCGCGCTGGTGCGCTTCAGCGCCAGGTTCCACAGCAGGTAGGAGCCCAGCGAGGGGAAGATGGCGATGAACGCCAGGGACCAGGCTCCGGACTGGCTGGACGGGAATCCTGCGCCGGTCACGGCGGCCACAGGAGCCAGGGCAACGGCCGCTATGGCCGCCTGCAGGGCTGTGGAGGTGACGGCGGGTACGGCTACGCGACGGGCCAGGACCGTGTAGAGGCCCCAGACGGTGATGGCCGCCAGGATCAGCAGTTCGCCGGCGCCCAGCGAGAAGGTCAGGAGCCGCTGCAGCTGCCCGCCGGTGAGGACCAGCAGGACACCCGCCAGGCCGAATACCAGGCCGATCCAGCCCAAGGGCCGCGGTCTGTCCTTCAGCAACACCGCGGCAAGCACCATGATCAGCACCGGGTTTGCGGCCGTCACCAGGGATGCGTTCAGTGCTGACGTGTGCTGGAGGGCGCTGTAGAGCAGCAGCGTGTAGGCGGTCATGCCGAGCGCGCTGAGCATGAGCAGCGTGGGCCAGTGGCGGAGGACTGCCCGCCAGTTGGGGCGGTCCACCACGTGCGCGAGGAACAGCAGCGGCAGGGCAGCCAGTGTCCAGCGCCAGAACGTCAACTGCAGCGGGGCCATGGACTGAACGGCGGCCTGGCCCACCACGAAGTTTCCGGCCCAGAAGAGGGTGGCAAGGATCAGGAAGAAGGCGGCTCGCACCGGTTCAATGTACAGGCTAAGTGTTCTCCGATGACGAAATGGCTGGCACTCGCCTTGACCGAGTGCTAACCCCGGCCTAGAGTCTTCATTAGCACTCTCCCTAGGAGGGTGCTAACACATGAAGAGCTGCCAGCCTGGCTGCTGCCGGCACCGCGACGACGGTTGCCAGCCACGGCAAACGGCTTTCAAGTCCACGAATTTGCTGACGAAAAGGAGAGGTCCGAGTGTCGGTCTCTATTAAGCCTCTTGAGGATCGTATTGTTGTCCGCCCGCTCGAAGCCGAGCAGACCACGGCTTCCGGCCTGGTAATCCCGGACTCCGCGCAGGAGAAGCCGCAGGAAGGCGAAGTTGTCGCAGTTGGCCCCGGCCGCTTCGAAGACGGCAACCGCGTCCCGGTCGACGTAGCTGTCGGCGACGTAGTCATCTACTCCAAGTACGGCGGAACCGAAGTCAAGACCGGTGGCACCGAGTACCTCGTGCTGTCCGCCCGCGACGTCCTGGCGATCGTCGTAAAGTAAATCTTCCGGATCCCCGCGCCGCTGGTCATGCCTTGATGCTGGTCAGCTGCGCGGGGTTTCTGTCTTGAAAGGACACAACCATGGCAAAGCAGCTTGCGTTTAACGACGCTGCCCGCCGGTCCCTCGAAGCCGGCATCGACAAGCTCGCCAACACTGTCAAGGTGACGCTCGGCCCCCGCGGCCGCAACGTCGTCCTGGACAAGAAGTGGGGCGCACCCACCATCACGAACGACGGCGTCACCATCGCCCGCGAAGTCGAGCTGGACGACCCCTACGAAAACCTTGGCGCACAGCTCGCCAAGGAAGTTGCCACCAAGACCAACGATGTTGCCGGTGACGGCACCACCACCGCAACGGTCCTGGCCCAGGCACTGGTCAAGGAAGGCCTCCGCAACGTGGCCGCAGGCGCCGCTCCCGGCCAGATCAAGCGGGGCATCGAGGTTTCGGTTGAGGCCGTGGCTGCCCGCCTGCTCGAGAACGCCCGTCCGGTCGAAGGCACCCAGGTTGCCAACGTGGCCTCCATCTCCGCCCAGAGCGACGAGGTGGGCGAACTGCTCGCCGAGGCATTCGGCAAGGTGGGCAAGGATGGTGTGATCACCATCGAGGAATCCTCCACCACGCAGACCGAGCTGGTCCTCACCGAAGGCATGCAGTTCGACAAGGGCTACCTGTCCCCGTACTTCGTCACCGACGCAGAGCGCCAGGAAGCAGTCCTCGAGGACGCCCTCATCCTGATCAACCAGGGCAAGATCTCCGCCGTGCAGGAATTCCTGCCGCTGCTGGAGAAGGCGCTGCAGAGCTCCAAGCCCCTGTTCATCATCGCCGAGGACATCGATGGCGAGGCCCTGTCCACGCTGATCGTCAACCGCATCCGTGGCACCCTCAACGTGGTGGCAGTCAAGGCTCCCGGCTTTGGCGACCGCCGCAAGGCCATGCTGCAGGACATCGCCACCCTCACCGGTGCGCAGGTTGTTTCCCCTGAGCTGGGCCTGAGCCTGGACACCGTTGGCCTCGAGGTGCTCGGTACTGCCCGCCGCATCACCGTCACCAAGGACAACACCACCATCGTTGACGGCGCCGGTTCGGCCGAGGACGTCTCCGCCCGCGTTGCCCAGCTCCGCGCTGAGCTGACCCGCACCGACTCCGATTGGGACAAGGAAAAGCTCCAGGAACGCCTGGCCAAGCTGGCCGGCGGCATCGGCGTGATCAAGGT
The DNA here is from genome assembly GCF_900105535.1 of Pseudarthrobacter equi. Lineage (NCBI taxonomy): Bacteria > Bacillati > Actinomycetota > Actinomycetes > Micrococcales > Micrococcaceae > Pseudarthrobacter > Pseudarthrobacter equi. Next base: position 3,323,660 of record NZ_LT629779.1, on the reverse strand, counting down.
TGGCGCTGCCACCGAGGTCGAGCTGAAGGAAAAGAAGCACCGCATCGAAGATGCGGTGTCTTCCACCCGCGCCGCCTTGGAAGAAGGCATCGTGGCCGGCGGCGGTTCCGCGCTGATCCACGCCCTGAAGGCACTGGATGAGGACCCGGCCGTCAAGGCGCTCGAAGGCGACGCTGCAGCTGCTGTCGGCATCGTCCGCCGCGCCCTGGTCCAGCCGCTGCGCTGGATCGCCCAGAACGCCGGTTTCGACGGCTACGTCATCACCGCCAAGGTGGCCGAACTCGACACCAACAACGGCTTCAACGCCAAGTCGGGCGAGTACGAGGACCTGATCGCTGCAGGCGTCATCGACCCCGTCAAGGTCACCCGCGCTGCCCTCCGTAACGCTGCCTCCATCGCAGCCCTGGTTCTCACCACCGAGACCCTTGTTGTGGAGAAGCCGGCTGACGAGGACGAGCACGCAGGCCACAGCCACTAAGGCTGTTGTCCCGCGGGTAAAGCCGCGAATACAGAAAACCGGTCCGGCATCCGCCGGGCCGGTTTTTCTGTGCCGTCAGTGGCTGGGCCCACGCCGCCAGGGGGCGCCGGCCGGGCGAAGCGAGGTTAGTGGCGGCCTAAGTGGCATCCATCTCCCGGGTTTCAACGTCTCCGGCACGCTCATAGACCAGCGACACCGCACCTTTTGGAAAGGAACGGACCGGCTCGGCGAGGCGGAACGTGGAAGGGACGGTCCCGGCGTCGAACAACCGCTTTCCCTGCCCGAGTGCCACAGGATAGAGCCACAGGTGGAGGCGGTTCAGCACGTCGGCGGCCAACAGTGAACGGATGAGCTCGCCGCTGCCGAACATCTGCACTTCGTCATACTGCCGGCGGAGCTCTCCCGCTGCCGCCGGGTCCGGGAGCACCGTGGTGCCCTCCCATCCGGGATCGGTGAGGGACCCGGACACCACGAACTTCGGGACCCGGTTGAGCACGCCGGCGATCTCGTCTGACTGGTGCGGCCAATATGAGGCAAAGATGTCGTAGGTTTTCCGGCCCAGGAGCAGGGCATCCATGCGGTCGATGGCCGCGGCGATGTCCGCCCCTGCTTCATCATCGGAGACCGGCGCCTGCCAGCCGCCGAAGGCGAAGCCGTCCGTGGGGTCCTCCTCCCGGCCACCGGGCGCCTGGTACACGCCGTCAAGGGTGATGAACAGGTTCGCAACGATGATGCCCATCCGTCCATTCTGGAACCGGCCGTCCGTACCTGTCGAGGGTCCGGCGGCGTGGCAGACTGTTGCCATGCTGCTGGACGAGCTTGTGAGGACCACTGACGCCGTCGCGTCCACCCGCTCCAGGCTGGCGAAGGTGGACGCCCTGGCCCAGCTGCTGAAGCGGCTCGACCCCGCGGACATTCCTGCCGCCGTCGGCCTCCTCACCGCCAAACCCCGCCAAGGGCGGGTGGGCGTCGGGTGGCGCGGCATGTCAGCTGCCATGGGAGTGCCTGCCGCGGAACCCTGCCTCACCCTCGCCGCCCTCGACGCCGCGCTGGACCGGCTCCAGGCCCTCGCCGGAGCGGGCTCGGCAGCCGAACGCGCGGCCACCCTCCGCGAGCTCACCGCAGCGGCAACCGAACGGGAGCAGGCGTTCATCGGCGGCGTGCTCCTGGGCGAACTGCGAACGGGGGCGCTGGAAGGTGTCCTGACCGATGCGGTGGCCCGCGCAGCGGAGCGCTCAGTCGAGTCCGTCCGCAGGGCCGCGATGCTGTCCGGTGACCTCGGCTCGACGGCCCGGCTGGCGCTGACGGGCACAGCGGCGGAGCTGGACGAGGTTGGCCTGCAGGTGGGCCGGCCCGTGCAGCCCATGCTCGCAGGGACCGGCGCAAGCGTCACGGCCGCGTTGGAGACCACGGGCGAAGCGTCCGTGGAATACAAGCTCGATGGCGCCCGCATCCAGGTGCACCGGTCCGGCGACGACGTCCGCATTTTCACGCGCACCCTGGCCGAGGTGACGCACCGGCTCCCCGAGGTGGTGGAGGTGGTGCGCGGGTTTCCGGTGCACGATGTGATCCTCGACGGCGAGACCCTGGCCCTGGGAGAGGACGGCGCCCCGCGGCCGTTCCAGGAGACCATGTCCCGGTTCGGTGCCGACGCCGCACGCACCACGGTGCTGCATCCCTGGTTTTTTGACGTGCTGCACATTGATGGCCGGGACCTGCTCGATGAACCCCTGTCCGAGCGGACTAAGGTGCTCGAATCCATTGCCCCCGCCCACCGGATCCCGGGGGAGATTACCGCGGACCCGGAGGTTGCCGGGCGGATATCGCGTGACGCGCTCTCGGCGGGACATGAGGGCGTCATGCTGAAATCGGTGGGGTCCGTGTACTCGGCCGGGCGCCGTGGGTCCAACTGGATCAAGGTCAAGCCGGTGCTCACCTACGACCTTGTGGTGCTCGCATGCGAGTGGGGCTCGGGGCGGCGCGCCGGGATGCTGTCCAACCTGCACCTTGGTGCCCTCGACCCTGCCGGCGAGTTCGGTGAGCCCGGCGGGTACGTGATGGTGGGCAAGACCTTCAAGGGCATCACCGATGCCCTGTTGCAGTGGCAGACCGAACGGTTCCAGGAGATCGAGGTGCGGCGCACCGCCGGCACCGTCTGGGTGGAGCCGGTCACCGTCGTCGAGATTGCCATCGACGGCGTGCAGCAGTCCCCGCGTTACCCGGGCCGCATCGCCCTCCGCTTCGCACGGGTCAAGGGCTACCGCGAGGACAAGACCGCCGCTGAGGCCGACACCATCCAGGCCCTTCGAGCGCTGCTGCGCCCCTGATCCGGCAGCCGGCCTGCTGCTTGTCTGGCGCGGGTGCCCGGCGTACGGTGACGCTTAGGCACCGCTGCGGCCAGCGCACGACGGCGGCGGGCCGGCTCGGCGGGTATCCGGAAGGAGGCCAGGTGTCGGCTGAAACAGGACTGGATGACGGCCTGGACCGCGGCCGCGCGGCATTCCGCGAGCAGCGTTGGACCGATGCCTTCCAAACCCTGCGGGAAGCAGACCAATCGGGCGGACTTCCCGCGGCGGACCTCGAACGCCTTGCCACCGCCGAAATCCTGACCGGCAGCGCCGCTGCCGGGTTTGCGTCGCTGACCCGGGCCCATGAGGAATACCTGGTGGTAGGCGACCTTGCCGGGGCCGCCCGCTGTGCGGGCTGGATGGCAATCCACCTCATGCACTTTGGCGAGGGAGAACGTGCGGGCGGTTGGCTGGCCCGGGGGCAGCGGCTGGTGGCGGAGATCCCGCGGCCTGACGCCGTCGAGGGGTTCCTGCTGATCCCGACGTCCCTGGCACGCCTGCACCAGGGTGACCCCGGTGGAGCGCTTGAGCTGCTCGCCCGGGCCGCCGGCATCGGCCAGGCCTTCCAGGACCGGGACCTCATGGCGCTCGCCCTGCTCGGTACCGGCCAGGCAGCGGTGGGGCAGGGCCGGGTGGAGGAGGGCCTGCAGATCTTCGATGAGGTCATGGTTGCGGTGACCGCGGGTGAAGTTTCGGCCATACCGTCAGGGATTGCCTACTGCGCCGTCATTGCATCCTGCCAGCTGGCTTTCGACCTCGGCCGGGCACTGGAATGGACGGCAGCACTTGACCGCTGGTGTGCCGATCAACCGGACATGGCGGCATTCAGCGGCCAGTGCCAGGCCCACCGGGCAGAACTGTTCCGCTGGCACGGTGCCTGGGAAGAGGCGCTTGCTGCGGCAACCACGGCGGATGCGCGCGCTGCGGACAACGATCCCGAGGTGCTGTTCGGAGCCCACTACCAGCGGGGCGAGGTGCAACGGCTTCGCGGCCAGCTGGAAGCCGCCGGCCTCTCCTTCAGGACGGCTGCCAACAGCGGGTACGAGCCGCAACCCGGCCTGGCCCTTCTGCTGCTTCAGCGCGGAGACCTTCAGCAGGCACAGTCGATGATCCGCAGGGCTGCCGGAACCGCGGATGCCGTCATCCGACGGCACCTGTTGCCGGCGCTGGTGGAGATTGAACTGGCGGTTCCGGATGTGGCGGCGGCACGGCAGGGAGCCGATGAACTGGGCCGCTTCGCCGCAGGCTCCGCCACGCCCATGGTGCGCGCCGTTGCGGCACAGGCCGACGGCGCCGTCCTGCTGGCAGAGGGGGACCCCCTGGGAGCCTGCACGGCCCTGCGGCGGGCATGGAGGCTCTGGTTCGACCTCGGCGTGCCCTACGAGGCCGCCCGGTGCAGGGTGCTCATCGGGCAGGCCTGCCTTGGGATGGGCGACGAAACGTCGGCTGACATGGAGCTGACCGCCGCCCACGAGGCCCTGACCGGGCTCGGTGCAGCGCCTGCCGCTGCGTGGGCGGCCTCGCTGATGCCGCGTGGCCGAGGCAAAGGTGCCGGCCCGCTCACCCCGCGCGAGGAACAGGTCCTGCGGCTGGTGGCGTCCGGACAGGGAAACCGTGCCATCGCCGTCGGGCTCTTCCTCAGTGAAAAGACTGTGGCACGCCATGTCAGCAACATCTTCCTCAAGCTGGGCCTCACGTCGCGGGCAGCAGCCACGCGTTATGCCTTCGAGCACGGGCTGGCCGGCTGATGGCCCTGGGTAGAAATACCCACGGAGTGCCTCTGGGAGTTGCACATTTTCGCCGACGCATGCCGGGCGGGCCCGGGCATAGCCTCAGAGCATGAACGAGAACACCACCGGTACTGCAGGTACCAACAGCGCTCCGGAAGTGCTGGACACCCTGGTGATCGGCGGCGGGCAGGCAGGGCTGGCGATCGGCCACCATCTGTCCCGCCAAGGCCGGCGATTCCTGATTCTCGATGCCAACCCGAGAATCGGTGACAGCTGGAGGTTGCGCTGGGACTCCCTGCGCCTCTTCACCCCGGCAAAATACAACGGCCTTCCCGGAGTTCCCTTCCCGGCGGATCCGCTGTCCTTTCCCGGCAAGGACACCATGGCCGACTACCTGGAACGCTACGCCGACGGCCTGAAGCTTCCCGTGCTGACGGGAGTCAGGGTGGAGCGCCTCTGGCGTGAAGGCGGCCGCTATGTGGCCGCCGCCAAAGGAGAGCGTTGGGAGGCCCGCAACGTGGTCCTGGCCACGGGCGCGGAACGGACTCCCAAGGTTCCGCCGTTTGCCGCGGAACTGAAGGACTCAATCGTGCAGCTCCACTCCAGCGCCTACAAGAACCCCGCGCAGCTCCAGGACGGCCCCGTCCTGGTGGTGGGACTGGGCAACTCCGGAGCCGAAATCGCCAAGGAGGTTGCCCGTACCCACGCAACGTTTGTTGCCGCGAACGCGCCCAAGGAAATGCCGTTCAAGCACGGCCGGACAACGGCCCGCTTCATCCTGCCCCTGGTCCGGTTCGCCGGCCTGCACATCCTGAGCCTGGGCACCCCGGTGGGACGGAAGATTGCGCCGGAGTTCACAGCCCACGGAGCACCGCTGATCAGGACCAAGCGCAGCGACCTCGCTGCCGCCGGCGTCCAGTTCGTCCCCCGGGTCAGCGGCGTGGAGGACGGGCTGCCGGTCCTCGCAGACGGGGCGCGCGCGGACGTCGCGAACGTCATCTGGTGCACGGGATACCAGGAGGACCTGGACTGGGTTGACCCGGCCCTGGCGGGCGCCGGGGGAGGGCCGCGGCAGTACCGCGGGGAAGCGCTGGACACTCCTGGCCTCTACTTCCTCGGCCGGAATTTCCAGTACGCCGCGGCGTCCGCCACGGTGACCGGAAGCGTCCGTGATGCCCGGTATCTGGCCGGCAGGCTACCGGAACGACACGCGGTAGATTCGGGCAGGAGTGCCGCCTTCCGCTAAACTTGACGGTTGATTACGCGCTCCGAAGGGTTTGATTGTGCCAACACTGTGGACCAAGGGAGCGACGGCGCCTGCCGCTGACCGCCGGCAGGCGTCCCGAAAGTCGTCATACCGCCCCGAAATCCAGGGCCTTCGATCCCTCGCTGTCCTCATGGTGGTGACCTACCACGTGTGGTTTGGAAGGGTGTCTGGGGGCGTGGACGTCTTCCTCCTGATCTCCGCATTCCTGATGACCTTCCAGTTCGTCGGGCGCCACGAGCGCAGGGAGCCCTTTGCCCTGCTCAAGCACTGGCTGCACCTGTTCCGGAGGCTCCTTCCCGCCGCAGTCACCGTTATCGTCGCCACCCTGGCCGTCTCGTACCTGGTCCTGCCGCGGACCCGGTGGCTGGACCTCATCGACCAGGGCTGGGCGTCGCTGTTCTACTCGGAGAACCGGCTTCTGCAGGCGCAGGCCGTTGACTACTACGCGAATGACCACAGCCTTGCCAGCCCCCTGCAGCATTTCTGGTCTCTGTCCATCCAGGGCCAGGTATTCATCCTGTGGCCGCTGATCTTCCTCGCAGCCGCCTGGGCGGCCCGCCGGTTCAGGCTCTCCTACCGGCCGCTGCTGGCCTACGTGTTCTTCCTCGTGTTCCTCGTCTCGCTGGCGTATTCGATCTACTTCACGGCCACCAACCAGGTCCAGGCGTACTTCGACACGGGCGCCCGGCTCTGGGAATTCGCATTGGGCACGCTGGTGGCCCTCCTCCTTCCCGGGCTGCGGCTCTCCCGTGCCGTGCGCATCGTCATGGGTTGGGTGGGTGTCATCGCCATGCTCGCCTGCGGCATCCTGCTCAACGTCCAGGCAGCATTCCCGGGCGTGGCAGCACTGTGGCCAACCGTGGCGGCCGCCTTCGTCATTGTGGCCGGCCAGACGCAAAGCCCGGCCGGTGTGGACCGGATCCTCAGCTCCAAACCCCTGGTCAGGCTGGGAGACATCTCCTACGGGCTGTACCTCTGGCACTGGCCGGTGCTGGTGCTCGCGTTGGCCTGGACCGGCAAGGAGCATGCGGGCTGGCTTTCCGGCACGGTCATCATCGTCTCGGCGCTCGCACTCGCGTACCTGACCACCCGTTTTATCGAAAAGCCCTGGCGGGAATGGAAGTGGCCCGAGGCCAGGAAACGCCGTGCCGTCCTGGCCATCATGCTGGCCGTCTCCGTGGCAGCGGCGCCCCTGGCTCTGTGGCGCAACCAGCTGGACACAGAGCGCCGGGTGGCCCAGGAGCAGAAAGTGGCGAACAATCCGGGCTCGCGGGCTCTGGATCCGGCGTTCGCCGGTACCGTGCCCGCCGGCGACGTCACCCTGCTGCCGACTGCCACCGACCTGCCCCAGAACTGGGTTTCACTCGACGGACCCTGCACGGGCGACATCACTCCGCAGGACCAGGCGGTAAAGGACACCTGCTTTGAACAAAAGCCGTCCGGTAATCCAGCGCGCCGCGTCCTGGTGCTGGGGGACAGCCATGCGCAGCAGTGGTCCGGGGCCGTCAAGCCCATCGCCGCCCAAAACAACTGGCTCCTGTACTCCATGCTGAAAGGCGCCTGCAAAGTCGCGCCGGCCGGGAAGGCGGCCAGCGATGACTGCGAGACCTACAACGCTTCCGTGCAGAAGGAGATCGAGCGGCAGCAGCCGGACGCCATCATCCTGCTGGGCACCGCTGCGGCGCCTTCCAGTACCGCAGAGGAGCTGACGCCGGGCTTCGCGGACCTGGTGGGGCCGTGGATCGACAAGGGCATCGACGTGGTGGCGCTCAGGGACAACCCCCGGTTTACGTTCAACATGGCCGAATGTGTCGTGACGGACGGCCCGGACGCCCAGTCCTGCCGCCCGGCCGTACGGGACTCCCTTGCGCCGGAGAATCCCCTTGCCACGCTCAAGGACAGCCTGCCGGGCCTGGCAATCCTGGACCTCACAGACCGTATCTGTACGGCAATGGAATGTCCGGGAGTGGTGGGGAACATCTTCGTGTACCTGGATGACAACCACCTCACGGCCGAATACACGGAGAGCATGGCGGACGAGTTTGGCAGGCGCTTCTTCGAAGCAACGGGGTGGAAATGACAGGCAGCGATAAGGTGCAGCCGGCGGCCGGGGCCAAGACCCGGGCGGCCTCTTTCAGGCCCGAGGTCCAGGGACTGCGGGCCCTCGCTGTCCTGATGGTCGTGGCCTACCACGTCTGGCTGGGAAGGGTTTCCGGCGGCGTGGACATCTTCCTGCTCATCTCCGCCTTCCTCCTCACGCTGTCCTTCGTGCGGAAAGCCGAAACGGGCCGCCCCTTCGGTCTGCTGGGGCACTGGCTGCACCTCTTCAAGCGCCTGCTGCCCGCCGCCGTCGTGGTGATCCTCGGCGTGCTCGCCGGCACCTGGCTGATCCTGCCGCAGGGCCGCTGGCCGCAGATCCTGGACCAGGCCTGGGCCTCCCTGCTGTACCGGCAAAACTGGCTGCTCGCCGATACCGCTGTGGACTACTACGCCCAGGACCACGCCGGAGCCAGCCCGCTGCAACACTTCTGGTCGCTGTCCATCCAGGGCCAGGTCTTCATCCTCTGGCCGCTCATCTTCGCGGCCGCCGCCGGCATCCTCGCTGCGCTGCGCCGCCTCCCGGCCTGCGCAGGGCTGACCTACCGTGGCCTCCTGGGTATCGGCTTCGGCGCCGTGTTCGCCGTGTCGCTGGCCTACTCCGTTGAGCAAACGGCCGGCAACCAGGCCTACGCCTACTTCGACACCAGGGCCAGGCTATGGGAGTTCGCCCTGGGCTCCCTGCTGGCGCTCGCACTGCCGTACCTCAAACCCGGGAAGGCGCTGCGCGTTGTACTGGGCTGGGCCGGCCTGGTGGGAATGGTGTCGTGCGGCCTCCTCCTGACGGTGGACAGGTCCTTCCCCGGTTTCGTGGCGCTGTGGCCCACCCTGTCCGCCGCCGCGATCATCGTGGCGGGACAAACGGGCAGCCGGTACGGCGTGGACCGCGTACTCAGCAGCAGGCCGGCCGTGGCGCTGGGCGACAACTCGTACGCCCTGTACCTGTGGCACTGGCCGGTGCTGGTCCTTGCGCTCGCGGCCACCGGCGTCGAAGCTCCGAACCTCATGCAGGGGCTGGGCATCGTCGGCGCGTCCGTCCTGCTGGCCGTCCTCACCACCCGGTTCGTGGAGAAACCGCTGCGGGACTGGCACTGGCCCAAGCTGCGGGCCTGGCGCACCGCCGTCGTCATTGCCGCCTGTGGTGCCATCCTCGCCGGACCCGTTTCCGTCTGGCAGACCTTCCTCACCGCGGAAGAAACCGCGACGGCGGCCCAGCCGAGGGAGCTGACGCCCGGCGCCGCGGCGCTCACCCCGGGGATCGAAGCGGACCCCGCTCCCGCCGCGAGGATCATCCCGGGCCCCTCAGCCCTGGACAATGACTGGGCCGGTATCCAGACCCCCTGCGTCGGGTCCAATTCCACGGACGATCCCATCCTCGAGGGCTGCCGCCAGGAGATCCCCGAAGGCGGCGGGACCAAGCGGATCGTCGTCCTGGGTGACTCCCACTCGCAGCAGTATCTCGGTGCGCTGGCCCCCATCGCCGCGGCCAAAGGCTGGGAACTGGTCACTCTCCTGATGCCTGCCTGCAGGTTCGGTGCCGAGTCGGACACCAGGACCGCCGAATGCAACGCCTACAACAGGGCAAGCGCTGATTACGTGCTGGAACACCGGCCCGACGCCGTCTTCACCGTGGCATCACTGACGCACGAGGAAGCCCCGTTCGAAACTGAAGTCCCCGGCTACCTGGACGGCATCCGCCCGTTTGCTGACGCTGGGATCGAAATTCTGGGCATCCGCGACAACCCCCGGTTCACGTTCAACATGCCAGAGTGCGTCCAGCGCAACGGTGCCGACGCACCGGAATGCAACCCGCCCCTTGCCGAGTCCCTGGTGGAGCCTTCGCCGCTGGAAAATTACCGCGGCAAGGTGGACGGCCTGCACCTGATGGACATGAGTGACTTCATCTGCGCCCGCGGCGTCTGCCCAGCTGTGGTGGGCAACGTCTACGTCTACAAGGACGACAACCACCTGAGCAGGACCTACGCCGAATCGATGATTCCCATGTTCGAGCAACGGCTGCTCGCCGCCACGGGCTGGACCTGAGCCATGCCCTGCGGGCCGCACGCCAAGGTGCGGGGCCGGCGGAGTGCGGTTGCTCACATCGTCCGGCTGGAATAGGGGGATTGGCGCGAAGGTTCTAATATTTACTCAACACTTTCTGCTCCGGATGGCCGCCTGACGCAAGCGGCGTTCCGAAGTATGTCCTGCACAGGCCAGTTCCGTAATGACGGGCTGGTCATCGGCTGCAACCCCTACCCGCCCCAGCAACCAAGGTAAGAGGCGCACTCATGACCGAGCCCGAACACAACCCCTTTGGCCTCATCGGCCTGACCTACGACGACGTCCTGCTCCTGCCCGGGCACACGGACGTCATCCCGTCGGACGCCGACACTTCCTCCCGGATCTCCAAGCGGATTTCGGTTCACACGCCGCTGCTGTCCGCGGCCATGGACACCGTCACCGAATCACGGATGGCCATCGCCATGGCACGCCAGGGCGGCCTGGGAGTCATCCACCGCAACCTCTCGATCCAGGACCAGGCGGACCAGGTGGACCGGGTGAAGCGCAGCGAGTCAGGAATGATCACCAACCCGCTGACCATCGGACCGCAGGCCACCCTTGCCGAGCTGGATGAGATCTGCTCCCAGTACCGCGTTTCCGGCCTGCCCGTAGTGGACGAGGGCATGCGCCTGCTGGGCATCGTCACCAACCGCGACACCCGCTTCGTGCCGGAGTCCGACTTCCCGCTGCGGCTCGTCAGCGACGTCATGACCAAGATGCCCCTGATCACCGGGCACGTGGGGATCAGCCGCGAAGAAGCTTCGCACAAGCTGGCCACCAACAAGATCGAGAAGCTGCCCCTGGTTGACGAGCAGGGCCGGCTCAAGGGCCTGATCACCACCAAGGACTTCACCAAGGCCGAGCAGTACCCCCTGGCCACGAAGGATGACGAAGGCCGCCTCCGCGTCGGCGCAGCCATCGGATTCTTCGGGGACGGCTGGGAGCGTGCCATGACGCTCATTGACGCCGGCGTCGACGCCCTGTTCGTGGACACAGCCAACGGCCACTCGCAGGGTGTCCTGGACATGATCCGTCGGCTCAAGTCAGACCCGGTGGCCGCCCACGTGGACGTCATCGGCGGCCAGGCAGCCACCCGCGAAGGCGCACAGGCGCTGATCGACGCAGGTGCTGACGGCATCAAGGTTGGCGTCGGTCCCGGCTCCATCTGCACCACCCGCGTGGTGGCCGGCGTCGGCGTTCCGCAGATCACCGCCATCTACGAATCCGCCAAGGCCGCCATTCCTGCCGGCGTTCCGCTGATTGCCGACGGCGGCCTCCAGTACTCCGGCGACATCGGAAAGGCCCTGGTGGCCGGTGCTGACACCGTCATGCTCGGATCCCTCCTGGCCGGCTGCGACGAATCTCCGGGCGACCTGATCTTCGTCAACGGCAAGCAGTACAAGTCCTACCGCGGCATGGGCTCCCTGGGCGCCATGCAGTCCAGGGGCAAGAACACGTCCTACTCCAAGGACCGTTACTTCCAGGCCGACGTATCCGGTGATGACAAGCTGATCCCCGAGGGCATCGAGGGACGCGTGGCCTACCGCGGCCCGCTGTCCTCCGTGGCCTACCAGCTGGTCGGCGGCCTGCGCCAGACCATGTTCTACACCGGTGCGCCGACCATTCCCGAGCTCAAGGCCCGCGGCAAGTTTGTCCGGATCACTCCGGCCGGCCTCAAGGAATCGCACCCGCACGACATCCAGATGACGGTCGAGGCGCCGAACTACGGTTCACGCTGACGCTAACGCTAACGCTGACGCTGACGCTTGCGATGAAGATGGGATGGGCAGCCTGCCCATCCCATCTTTTTTGCTGCGAAAATCCGTGCTGCCAGCGGTAATAGGCTGATGGCATGTCCCAACCGAGCCATCCGCCCGAACTAAGCCCCAAACGCGAGCCCGCACGCAGGCTTGCCCTGCGGCCCTATGCCCGCGCGGTGGCCCAGGTCCTGAGGGTAAGCTTCCGGGCCTCCCCGGGGGCCGTGGTCATGAAGGTGCTCGGCTCGCTCATCTCCGCCGTCCTTCCGCTCGTCACCACCTACTTCGCGGCCCTCACCACCACAGCCCTGGCGGCCGCGTACGCGGGCGACGCCGGGGCGGGACAACGGGCCATCGTCTACGTCGTCATCACCGCAGTGCTCGGCCTTTTCTGGGGGGCCTTCACCAGTGTGGACCGCTACATCCAGCAGCTGATGAGCTTCAAGGTGGGAGCCATCGTCGGCGACCAGATGTACGAGCGGTTCCTGGCGCTGGAATTCTGGCGCTACGACGACAAGGAAACGGTCGATCTCTACGACCGGGCCAAGCGCTTCTCGGATTCCTATGCACGGGTCCTGGACCGCATCGCGGCGATCTTCACACAGCTGGTCTCCGTCATCCTGGCGGTGGGGGCGCTGCTGCTGGTCAGCTGGTGGATAGCGGTGATCGTCCTGGTGGCCATCATCCCCAGCGTCTACCTGCAGTTCAAGCTGTCCCGTGAACAGATAGCGCACTGGAACACCCAGGTGGATTCCCGGCGGCAGCGGCGGATGATCGAAACCAACCTGCTCCGCCCCCAGCACATTGCCGAGATGCGGCTCTACGGCGTGGTCGGTTTCCTGATGGGCCTGAGGTCCCGCCTGCGCGACGCGGATGAACGGCGCCGGCTTGACTACCAGCGGCGCTACATTCCCCGCCAGCTGGCCGCCGACGCCCTCCAGTACGGTGCGGAGGTGGTTTCGCTGATCTGGGTGGTGGGCCAGATCATTGCGCACGCCCAGCCTGTGGGCCAGTTCCTCTACGTCCAGCAGATCGTCAGCCGGGCCCTGTCCACGGCGAACAACCTCGTCTCCTCGCTCAGCTCCATCGACGAGGACCTCGCCAACCTGAAGGATTACGAACTGTTCATGGACCTGCCCGTCCACTCCGGGCACGCCCCGCCGCTGCCGGCCGCTCCTCGCGAAGTGGAACTCCGGGACATCCGCTTCACCTACACGGGCAGCGACGTAGAGGTCATACGCGGCATCAGCATGACCATCCGGGAGGGCCAGCACATCGCCATCGTAGGGGAGAACGGCGCCGGCAAGTCGACGCTGATCCGCATCCTCGCGGGCCTCTACCGTCCGGATTCCGGGCAGGTGATGCTCGACGGCGTCGACCTCGCCGCGGTGGACGTCACCTCATGGCACCGGCACCTGGCGGTGCTCAGCCAGGAGTTCCTCAAGTACGAGTTCGCCACCGCCGCGGAGAACATCTACTTCGGGGATGTCCAAAGCCCCCGGGACGAGGCCAGGATCCGCCGCTCGGCGGCCGACGCGGAGGCGCTGGACTTCATCAACAAGCTCCCCAACGGACTGGAGAACCACGTCAGCAACTGGATGGAGGACCCGCGCGGCCGCAAGGGGAGCGGCCTGTCCGGAGGCCAGTGGCAGCGGCTGGCCATGGCCCGCAACTTTTACCGCGACGCAGCCTTCATGGTGATGGACGAACCCACATCAGCCATCGATGCCCTTGCCGAGCACCGGATCTTCACCAGGCTTTTCGCGGACCGCAGCAGCACCATCATCGCCATCAGCCACCGGCTCGCCACCATCGAGAAGGCGGACGTCGTCTACATGCTGGAGGACGGGCAGGTGGTGGAGCAGGGAACACACAAGGAACTGGTGGCCCTCCGCGGCCGCTACTTCCGGATGTTCGAATCGCAGCTCACCGTGGATGAAGCCGGCCAGCCCTAAGTCAGCGCCGGACTGGATCATGCCCTTCCACCACAGTCGTACGGACGCGGGCGAGGCTGGGGCGGGGCGGCACGCTGCTGAACCCGAAGGTCACCGGCGGCACCACCGGAGCCAGCGCACCGGCGTCGGCCCCATCCCAGCTGACGACGGCGGACCTGACATGGTGGAGGTCGCTCACCCCGTAGTACTCCAGCCTGCCGCTGCCGGCCGTACCGAACGTCTGCGCACCCGCAGCCACCAGCGATGCGAGGGTGTTGACGGTGGCCAGCCAGCGTGGATGCACGGCAAGCCGGTGCGGAAGCATTCCCAGCGCTGTACCCAGCAAGGTCCTGCGCCCGGTCACCGCCCGGATGGCCAGCGGGCCGGCATCGACCGACAGGATCCGGTCGGCCAGGACTGCCCGGACGTCAGCCACCTGCACATCGTCAAACCGGTACGTGGCGAAGATGAACTCCGCAATGGCTTCCGTGGGTGCCAACAGCAGCCTGTGCCCTGTGGGCTGCTGGACCATGACGTCCGCAAAAGCACCGAAGGGGGAATGCTGCCACATGCCCACCACTGCACGGAGGCCAGATGAGGTACCGATCCCGGCAATGTGCCCGTCGAAGATCCAGCGATTGCGCATCGCGCTGCTCCCGCTACCGGCTCACAGCGGGCCGTAGCCGGCGTTGCCGTGGGGATCCCGCCAAACCGCCAGATCTTCTTCCACAGCCCTCCGGAGCCCTGGGTTGGACTGAACCCGCAGCCGAAATGACTGCCGGGCACGGCCCATGACCGTGGAGGGGACCACGATGCACGCGACCAGGAGGGCCAGGAGCAGCACGAAGGCGCCCACAAGGGAGATCGCCGTGCCGTCACCCTTGGCCGCCGCGGAGGGCAGGTACAGGGCCAGGATCCCCGCCAGGGCAACTCCCAGGACCGACACCATGGCGATGCCGCCGCGGGCCGATCCCGGGCCGCGGCTGATGAGGAGCCGGCCGGTATCCGGAAGTGAGGTGCGCACCCGCTTCCAGGACCACACGCCGAGCAGCGTCAGTGCCGCCCCCAACGGGAGCAACACCAGTACCGGGGCCGGATGTCCGTACATGGCTGAAAAGAATGCGCCCGCAAGGGCCAGAACGGGTCCACCCGCGATCGCGCTGCTCCAACCGGCAGCGATGGTGCCTTGGGCATCTGCCAACTGCCGCAGCCGGGACGGTGCGTTCGGCGGGCTGACGCGGGCCAGTTCAGGCGAGAGCCAGTGGTCGAGCGAATGCGCGGGCGCGCCGGCGGGGAAAGGAATGTGATGTGTCATGCCGGGAGCAGGCCCAGTCCCCGGCGGAGCTGGTCCTCAAGGTCCTCCGATTGCAGCGGCGCAGGGGCAGGCTTGGCGTCATCACCGGTGACGATCTCCAGGGAACCATCGGGCTCCGTCTTGACGTGGACGGAGTGGAAGCTGCCGTCCGCGAGGTGCCTGCGGACCGTGCCGGCCGCCGGGCGTCCGTCCGGTGCGGTCCCAAGGTAGAACGTGACCATCTCGACGGCGGTGGTGAACATTCCCTCGGAACCGGTCAGCGGTCGCAGTTCGTGGACACCGAACTTGCTGAGGCTGAGGACCAGGGCGCCGCCGTTCGAGCCGAACAGAAAGTAGACGTGTTCGGCTTTGGGGGTCACCAGGGCAACTTCCAGCCAGGCATCGGAGTCCGCAAGGACCCCTGCCACGCTTGCGGCCGGCCCTGCCGGCACGAGGCTTTCCCCTTCAACGGTCATGAGTCCGCGTTCCAGGAGGGTAGCCACTCCGGCCTGTTCGAGCGGCGCCCCGGCAGCGTGGTCAAGCCTGAAGAGACTCTGGCACTTCAGTGCGCCCGGCGTTCCTGCCAGGGCAACCAGTGCGATGAGTTCGTGTTCGGTAATGGGCAGGGGTGCGTCTTCTTGGATAGTCACAACAGCCTTAGGGTCGACAGGTCTCGGGTCTTATTCTAGGGAAGCCGGCCCTCAGGTGAGCCAGCCCCACACCTTCTTGGCGCCGTCGGCTACGGCATCAATGGTTTTCTTTGCACCGTCAGCCACGGCATCCGCAGTCTTCTTGGCGGCATCTGCCACCATCTCCGAGGCCGAACCGTAGCCGAGGTTCGAGGCCAGCAGGCCCATACCGCCCCACGCGATCCCGGCCACGGCGAAGAAGGGTCCTGCGCCCGGGATAAAGCTTCCGGCCGCAAGGACCGCGGAGACACCTCCGTCGATCGCCATTCCGGTATTGCCGCTCTCCAGGCCCTGTGCCAACTGGAGGCCGCCGGTGACGATTCCCAGGCCACCGGAAAGCCGGCCCAGCATGGATGTCCCGTTGAGGAGCTGTGTTCCGCGCACATAGCCGACCCCCGGAACCTGGGCGTACTGCGCGCTGAGCCAGGGCCAGTTGGTGAGCTTCGTGAGGAGCCCGCCCTTGGCCATGGTGGCCAGCAGGTTGTCCGTGTACAGCCCCGCACCGGTCACGGCGGCGTTGGCACCCCACCAGCCAGGACTCGCGGCGACACCCAGCACACTGTCCAGAGGGTTCGTCGCGGCAGCGTCCGGGGCAGTACCGCCCGGACCCGACGCACCGGGACCACCGGACGATCCGCCCGTGCTGGCGTTCTCTTGCTCATCAGCCTGCGTGACGAGAGTCTTGGAGGCGTCAAGGAGGGATTGCGACGTTTGCTTCATCATGGGGCGCCACGTATCGCTCCATTCACGGCGGAAGCGGCCCCCGTCGTTTCCCTTCCAGTCGATAGCCGATACCAGGCTGGTGATCTGGCGTTCGGTATCCATCAGGCGTGATCCGGAACGGTCCATGGATTTGGACAAGGACCGCAATTGTTCGATGTCGGCGCCATAGAGGCCAGGGGCCATGGTGGTTCTCCTCGGAAGCTGGGCACGGGAGCGTTCACCGAGCCCCCGGCCCTAGGCTACGTGCTTGGTCCACGCCGCCGCCATGGGCAGCCCTGCCCATCCGGACCCCCGCTTGTCCGCGCGGAGCCGAGGCCAGGCGAAGCCACCGAACCTGCTGGGATAACCTAGAGCAGTGACTTACGAGATCGAGATTGGCCGTGGCAAGCGTGGGCGTCGTGCCTACTCCCTGGATGACATAGCTGTTGTCCCCAACCGTCGCACCCGTGACCCCAAGGACGTCTCGGTCTCGTGGCAGATCGACGCCTACCAGTTCAGCATGCCTGTCATCGCCGCCCCCATGGATTCAGCCATGTCTCCCAAGACGGCCATTGCGCTTGGACGCCTCGGCGGACTGGGCGTCCTCGACCTCGAAGGCCTCTGGACCCGGTACGAGGATCCGCAGGCAGTCCTGGATGAAATCAGTGCCCTGGAGGACGAGACCAACAGCCCCGCCGTCACCGGAAGGATGCAGGAGCTCTACAAGGCCCCCATCCAGCCCGAACTCATCACGTCCCGCCTGGCCGAAATCCGTGAAGCCGGCGTCACCGTGGCCGGCGCCCTCACGCCGCAGCGCACCCAGGAGCACTACAAGACAGTCCTGGCTGCCGGCGTCGACATCTTCGTCATCCGCGGCACCACCGTGTCCGCCGAGCACGTCTCCAAGGACCACGAACCGCTGAACCTCAAGCAGTTCATCTACGAGCTCGACGTACCCGTGATCGTCGGCGGGGCCGCCGGCTACACGCCGGCCCTGCACCTCATGCGCACCGGTGCCGCCGGTGTCCTGGTCGGCTTCGGCGGCGGGGCCACCACCACCACGCGCCGCGCGCTGGGGATCCACGCGCCCATGGCATCGGCGATTTCCGACGTCGCCGCCGCCCGCCGCGACTACATGGACGAGTCCGGCGGCCGGTACGTCCATGTCATTGCCGACGGCGGCATGGGCACCTCCGGCGATATCGTCAAGGCCATCGCCATGGGCGCCGACGCCGTCATGCTGGGCAGTGCCCTGGCCCGCGCTGAAGAAGCGCCGGGCAAGGGCTGGCACTGGGGCCAGGAAGCCCACCACCTGGAACTCCCGCGCGGGGACCGGGCCAACGTGGGAACCGTTGGGCCCATGGAGGAAGTCCTCTTCGGGCCCGGCCACCACACCAATGGAACGTCAAACCTCATCGGTGCGCTGCGCCGCTCCATGGCGACCACCGGCTACTCGGACCTGAAGGAATTCCAGAGGGTCGACGTCGTGGTTTCCCCCTACGAAGGAAACTGACACCCACGCACTCCGGCAGGGCGTCCAAAAGGGCGCTCTGCCCAAGCGTGCCCCAAGCAAGTAGGGTGGTTCTACTACCGGCACTTGAGGCACTGGAGGCGTTCAATGAAGACTGATCCTGCAGGCGGCGGGGCCCTGGGCCCGGAAGCCAGGGAAGCATCCATCCAGCGGCTGCGCGCCACGACGGAACCCGGCCAGGAGCTGGACATCCTGATTGTTGGCGGCGGGATCGTGGGAACCGGAGCGGCGCTGGACGCCGTCACCCGCGGCCTGAGCGTGGGCATCGTCGAGGCCAGCGACTGGGCGGCAGGAACGTCCTCCCGGTCATCCAAGCTCATCCACGGCGGCCTCCGCTACCTGGAGATGCTGGATTTCGCCCTGGTTAAGGAGGCGTTGCAGGAACGCGGACTGCTGCTCTCCGAACTGGCGCCCCACCTGGCCCGGCCCGTTCCCTTCCTCTACCCGCTGACCAAGCCCTTCGTGGAACGGCCCTATGTGGGCGCGGGCATCGCCCTCTACGACGCCATGTCCGTCTCCAGCGGCCACAGCCGCGGCGTGCCCTTCCACAAGCACCTGTCCAGGCGCGGCACCCTGCGGGCTGCGCCGAGCCTGAAGAACGACGCGTTCGTGGGCTCCATCCGCTATTACGACGGGCAGGTGGATGACGCCAAGTACGTCGCCAACCTGGTCCGCACTGCCGCCCATTACGGGGCCCATGCCGTCAACCAGATGGCGGTGGTGGACTTCCTCCGCGAAGGCGAGCGGGTGGTGGGAGCCAAGGTGGAAAACCGCGAGGATGGCTCCCGGTTTAACGTCCGTGCCAAGCAGGTCATCAACGCCACGGGTGTCTGGACCGACGAAACCCAGGCCATGGTCACGGACCGCGGGCAGCTGAAGGTCCGGGCGTCCAAGGGCATCCACCTGGTGGTGCCGAGGGACCGCTTCCAATCCACCGTCGGGCTGATCCTGCGCACCGAGAAATCCGTGCTGTTCGTCATCCCCTGGGGCAGGCACTGGATCATCGGCACCACGGACACCGACTGGCACCTGGACAAGGCCCACCCTGCCGCAACCAGCAAGGATATCGACTACATCCTCGAGCACGTCAACAAGGTCCTCAAGCGGCCGCTGACCCGGGAAGACGTCGAAGGCGTCTACGCGGGACTCCGGCCCCTGCTGGCCGGCGAGAACGACTCCACAGCGAAGCTCTCCCGCGAACACGTCGTGGCCCACCCCGTGCCGGGGCTGGTGGTGGTGGCTGGCGGCAAATGGACCACCTACCGCGTGATGGCCAAGGACGCGGTGGACGAGGCCACCCGCACCATGGACGAACGGGTACCGCCGAGCTGCACCGAGACCATCCCGCTGCTGGGGGCCAGCGGTTTCCGCGCAGCCTGGAACCGCCGTAACCGGACGGCCGAGGAAACGGGCGTGCACGTGGCCCGCATCGAGCACCTGCTCAACCGCTACGGCTCCATGACCCCGGAAGTCCTGGCCCTCATTGCCGAGAATCCGGAACTGGCCGAGCCTTTGCCGGGAGCGGATGACTACCTGCAGGCCGAAGCGGTCTACGCGGCCACCCACGAAGGCGCCCGGCATGTCCACGATGTCCTGACCCGGCGGACCCGCATTTCCATCGAGGCCTGGGACCGCGGCGTGTCCGCTGTTCCGGTTGTCGCTAAACTGATGGGTGACGTCCTCGGCTGGAGCGACGCTCAGCGCGAAAATGAGGTCCGGCACTACATTGCCCGGGTTGAGGCGGAACGGCTCAGCCAGGAACAGCCGGATGACGAATCCGCAGACGCCGCCCGCCTGGGCGTGGAAGACATCGTGCCCTTGCGCTAAGGGGTGGATGGCCGGCGCTGCTGACTGAAGGGACACGCCTTGGCGGAACCGCTTGACCCGTACGACGCCGAACTCACCACCCCGGACATGGTCATCCTGGAGTTGGAGGCCACGGACAAGGACGACGCCGCCACTCAACTGTCCGAGCGGTTGTTCGCTGCCGGCAGGGTGTCCGACCTCGACGGGTTCCTCCGGCATGTCAATGCCAGGGAACACCAGCTCGCCACCGGACTCCCGGGCGGCATCGGCCTGCCGCATGCGCGCAGCGAGTTCGTCACCCGCACCTCCATCGCCGTGGGCATCACCAAGTATGGCCATGCCCTGGACTTCGGCGCCGCCGACGGCCCGGCCACCGTGATCCTGCTCATCGCCACCCCCGCCAGTTCCTTCTCGGACCACCTCGAGGTCCTGGCCACGCTGGCGCGCTCGCTGTCCAAGGAATCGTTCCGCGAATCGCTGCGCCGGGCCTACGACGCCGAAGTGATCGCCGAACTCATCAACTCCAGCCTGGTGTTCTTCGACCACTGACCGGAGCCGGCGGGCGTGCCCGCAGCTCCGGCGTTTAGTTGTTCTACAGAACTACGAAGTACGGTTAAGACGTGTGGAAAACAGCCCTTAAGCCCCGATGGATTGCGGGATTCATCTTTGCGATCGCCGTGTCCGGGGTCTTCGTGCTGCTGAGCCAGTGGCAGTTCGGCCGCTCCACCAGCCCGGAAATGCCGGTGAATCCGGACACCGAGAAGGTCCAGCCGCTGACTGACACCCTCCAGCCCGGCGAGTTCTTCCACGGGTCCGACGCCGACCAGATGGTCAGTGCCACCGGAACCTATGATCCTGCCAAGCAGGTCCTGGTCCCCGGGCGCCTGCACGACGGGAAGACCGGCTACTGGGTTGTCTCCGCTTTCGCGGTGGACGGCGCACCCGCGCTGACCGGTGCCGCTGTGTCGCCCCGGACCTGGATCCCTGTGGCCCGCGGATGGGTGGCCGACGCCGCTGACGCGACCGCGCCGCCGTCGGGCCCCGTGCAGGTAACCGGACGGCTCCTGCCCTCCGAAGCGCCCGTGGCCGCTAAGGCCGCCAACCCCGGCGAAGCAACGGCGGTCTCCGTGGCGGAACTCATCAACGATTGGGAAATCAGCAGCTACCCGGGCTTCGTGGCGGCCACCGCCGAGGTTGCCGGGGGAGCGGACGTCAGCGCTGCCGCCGTCCCGGGGGACCTCCTGCCGCTGGAGATCGGTCCGCAGCCGCCCGCACAGCAGATCAACTGGCTCAACCTCTTCTACTCCCTGGAATGGGTGGTCTTTGCCGGGTTCGCATTCTTCATCTGGTGGCGCCTGGTCAAGGACGATTACCACCGGGACCTCGAAGATGCCCTCGAGGGCCATGCCGAACCGCATGAACCAGAACAGCAGCCAGGGACCACCCGGCAGCCTGAACACACCGAGCAAAAGGTACAGCCATGATTGATCCGAAGCCGGCCACCGGAAACGAAACGGCCGGGAAGGCCGCCCCCAGGAAGCGCCGGTTCGGCGGCACCGAAGCGCAGATCCGGTCGGCCCTGAAGTTCTACAAGGTGCTGGCCTACCTGACCGGTGCCATGCTGCTGCTCCTGTGCGCCGAGCTCGTGGCACGGTACGGCTTCGGGCAGTACCTCTTCGCCGGTGGCACCAACGCCACCACCGGCCAGCCCTTCGGCTTCGGTTTTGCCGACGCCGAGCCGCCGGGAGTCCTCAACGGCGTCAACCTGTCCATCACGGTGCTGATCGTCCACGGCTGGATGTACGTGGTGTATCTGATTTCAAACTTCCGGCTCTGGTCGCTCATGCGCTGGCCGTTCCTCAAGCTGATCCTGCTGGCACTGGGCGGCGTGGTCCCGTTCCTCTCCTTCATCGTGGAGAAGAAGTTCCATGCCGAGGTGGAAGCCGAGCTCGCCGCGAACCCGCAGGCGCCGCAGCGCTACTGAAATCCCGGCAGGCCTGAACCACGGCGCTGCCTCGCCAGCAGCTGTGCCGCCCACCCGCCGTCGGACGTTTGCTCCGTCACAGCGCGGCGTCTCAAGGTGCGCCGGTGCAACGCCGCAACGTAGGCTATTACAGTGACTACTCCCACTGCATCCCAGACTTCCCAGAAGCCGGTGCTGGTTGTTGACTATGGAGCCCAGTACGCGCAGCTGATTGCCCGCCGCGTCCGGGAAGCGAATGTGTATTCGGAAGTGGTTCCGCATACCTACACCACCGAACAGCTCCTCGCCAAGAACCCCGCCGCGATCATCCTTTCCGGCGGACCTTCCAGCGTTTATGCCGACGGCGCCCCCAGCGTGGGTGCCGACCTCTTCGAAGCCGGCGTACCCGTCTTTGGCATCTGCTACGGCTTCCAGGCCATGGCCAACGCCCTTGGTGGCAAGGTGGACAAGACCGGCCTC
This sequence comes from Pseudarthrobacter equi, assembly GCF_900105535.1. NCBI lineage: Bacteria > Bacillati > Actinomycetota > Actinomycetes > Micrococcales > Micrococcaceae > Pseudarthrobacter > Pseudarthrobacter equi. The sequence continues at coordinate 3,301,523 of NZ_LT629779.1, read as the reverse complement.
CGGGAATACGGCTCCACCCAGACCACCATCCTGGGCGAGGGACGCTCCGTGCTTGAGGGCATGCCCCAGCACCAGAACACCTGGATGAGCCACGGCGACTCCGTCCACGCGGCCCCGGACGGCTTCGAGGTCCTGGCCACGACGGCCGGCGCCGAGGTTGCAGCCTTCGCCAACGAAGAAAAGTGCCTCTACGGCGTGCAGTGGCACCCCGAGGTCAAGCACTCGGCCTACGGCCAGCAGGTGCTGGAGAACTTCCTCTTCAAGGGCGCCAAGATCGAGCCCAACTGGACCACGGGGAACATCCTCGAAGAGCAGATTGAGCGCATCCGCAACCAGATCGGCGATGCCCGGGTCATCTGCGGCCTCTCCGGCGGCGTCGATTCCGCAGTCGCAGCTGCCCTGGTCCAGCGCGCCGTGGGCGACCAGCTCACCTGTGTGTTCGTTGACCACGGCCTGCTCCGCGAAGGCGAAGCTGAGCAGGTGGAACGCGACTTCGTTGCTGCCACCGGCGTCAAGCTCTACATCGCGAACGAGCAGGAACGCTTCCTCACCGCACTGGCCGGCGTGAGCGATCCCGAAACCAAGCGCAAGATCATCGGCCGCGAGTTCATCCGCGCCTTCGAAGAAGCCGAACTGGCCATCATCGCCGAGGCCGCCGCGCACGGTGAGAAGATCAAGTTCCTGGTCCAGGGCACCCTGTACCCTGACGTCGTCGAATCCGGCGGCGGCGAAGGTGCAGCAAACATCAAGAGCCACCACAACGTGGGCGGCCTCCCCGAGGACCTGCAGTTCGAGCTCGTGGAGCCGCTGCGGGCCCTGTTCAAGGACGAGGTCCGCGCCGTGGGCGCCCAGCTGGGACTGCCCCAGGAGATCGTGGGACGCCAGCCGTTCCCGGGCCCCGGCCTGGGCATCCGGATCGTCGGCGACGTCACCAAGGAACGCCTGGACCTGCTGCGCAAGGCCGACGCCATCGCCCGCGCCGAGCTGACCGCCGCAGGCCTGGACAACGAGGTGTGGCAGATGCCCGTCGTGCTGCTGGCAGATGTCCGCAGCGTCGGCGTCATGGGCGACGGCCGCACCTACGGCCACCCCATCGTCCTGCGCCCGGTCTCGTCCGAAGACGCCATGACGGCTGACTGGTCACGCCTGCCCTATGACCTCCTGGCCCGGATCTCCAACCGGATCACCAATGAGGTGGACGGCGTCAACCGTGTCGTGCTGGACGTCACCAGCAAGCCACCGGGAACCATCGAGTGGGAATAGCATCCTGAAGTGGCCGGCCTCCGTTGACGGAGGCCGGCCACTTTTGTCTTGGCGCCTGGGCCACGGTGGTGAATCTCCCGGGATCCGCCTGTGAAATCTCCCCTATTTCGCGGCTCCAGTGTTGCGGTCTCTCAGTCCGGCCGCGGAAGCGGCTACTCTCGAACCTATGCCGGTATGGTCCAGGGCGTCACGTGCAAACGCAGAAAAGAAGGCAGAAGTGTCAGTTGGTCAAGGCCACCCGGAAGGCTCGGAAGAGCTTCGTAAATGGCTGTCCGGGCTCAAACCCGTCACCGGGGCAGACACAATGCTGCGCTTCACCAAGACGCCCGAAGGTTCCATAGACCTCACCTCGGCCCACCCCTCAGGCCTGGCCCAGCTCATGGCCGGGCGCCGCACACGCCTGTCCACACTGATCCGCGATCAGCAGCAGTATGTGGTGGCAGCCAGGGCATCCCGCAACATCCGGTCCAAGATCTTCGAACTGTCCAATGACCGCGGCATCGACGCCGGGTACCTCTCCGCGGGCACCGTGGTGTGGACCTCCGCCGTCGGAGGTAAACCGCAACGGGTTTCCGCGCCCGTCATGCTCACAGCGATCTCCCTTACCGTCCGGCCCGGGGAAGACGACTACGAGCTCCAGCTGACGGAGCAGGCACATATCAACCCCGCGTTGGTCCGCCACCTGAAGTCTGTCCACGGCATTGTCTTTGACGTCAACGCCGTCACCCGCCTCGCGTACAGCACAGCGCGTTTCGATCCGCAGCCCGTCCTGGACCGGCTTTCCACCCTCATCCGCCCCATCCACGGCGCCGAAGCGCAGCACAACCTGCTGGTGTCCACGTTCGCGGACCTCTCCGGGAACCTTGACGACCCGTGGATCAATGACTCCAACCCGGTTGTCTCCGCCCTGGCCACGGCCGGCGGCGGGGAAGTGGTGGATGTCGAGGCCCCGGACCCGGCCCGCTTCCCGCCGCTGGACAGCCGGCATCCCCAGGACGAACTGCTCCTCCTGGACGCGGACACTGACCAGCAGTACGTGGTGGACGCCGCCCGCGCCGGCGACTCGCTGGTGGTCAGCAGCCCGCCCGGGACAGGGCAGACTCAAACAGCCATCAACACTATCGGCGCCCTGGTGGACGCCGGCCGGACCGTCCTGGTGGTGGGGGACCGGCGCGCCAGCCTGAACGAGGTGTCCGGCCAGCTCGAAGCCCTGGGCCTCGACTCGATCCTGTTCCAGTTGTCCGGGAACGTCACCGCGCAGCAGCTGAAGTCCCAGCTGGTCCGCGCCATTGTCCGGAACGAAAAGTCCCTCAAGCCACAGCTGGGGAACCTGCACAGCACGCTGACCGAACACCGCCACGCGCTGATGGACCATGTGGCGTCCCTGCACAATGTCCGCGACCGGTGGGGCTGCTCGCCCTACCAGGCCATGCAGTCGCTGGCCGAGCTGACCTCCATCCATCCCGCACCCGCCACCACTGTGCGGCTGAAGCGAAGCGTCCTGGACAGCATCCGCGACCGCGAGGAACTCGCCGGCCGGTTGCAGCGTGCAGCAGAGCTGGGCAGTTTCAGCAAGGCGTCCACCACCAGCCCGTGGCATGGCGCCCGGCTCCTGACGCGCAAGGAAACGGAAGAAGCCCAGGACCTGGTCCGGGCCATCGCAAAGAGCCTGCCCGTGCTCCGGGAGCGGATGAACGCCGTGGCCGAGCACGCGGAAATCCGTCTTGGTGAATCGTTCGCCGAGTGGGGCGAACAGCTGGAGCTGCTGGTCGCCGTGCGTGGAAGCCTGGATAAGTTCACGCCGGATATCTTCGACCGGCCGGTCACCGACCTCATTTCCGCCACCGCACCCTCGGCGTGGCGGCGTGAACGCGGGATCGAGATGACCTCCATGCAGCGGTCGCGGCTCCGACGGGTGGCCAAGGAGTACGTCCGGCCGGGCGTCCACATCGCAGACCTGCACACGTCCCTGGTCCTGGTCCAGGAACAGCGGGTCCGCTGGGCAGGCTACGCCACCACCCAGCGGCACCCTGCCGTCCCGTCCGGGCTGGCGGAGATGAACGCCCTGTACCGCGAGCTGGACCAGGAGCTCGCGAGCCTTGGTGAATGCCTGAAGCACACAGCCGGGGGCGGGGCGCTGTCCACCGTGCGCTACGAAGACCTCCTGGAGCGGCTGGAACGGCTGGTCGCCGATACTGACACGCTCAAGACGCTCCCCGAACGGACGCTCCTCGTGGAGAACATGCGCGAGCACGGCCTCGGCGAGCTCCTGGCCGACCTCGCCGAACGTGAGGTTCCCGCCGGATCGGTGGCTGCTGAACTTGAACTGGCCTGGTGGCAGTCAGCCCTCGAGGCCATGATCAGCGGCGACGACTACCTCGCAATGTCCGACGGCGATGCCCTGCGCCAGCTCGAAGCCGAGTACCGCCTCGCGGACAACGCCCACATCGCCAGCGGGGCGGCACGCCTGCGCTGGGACCTGGCCGAGCGCTGGAGGGAAGCCATCGGGGACCAGCCCCGGCAGGCAGGCCTCCTGCGCAGCCTGCTCAAGGACGGACGGGTCTCACTGCCGGCGCTGACCGCCCAGGCGCCGGACCTGATCGGCACGCTGGTTCCCGTCTGGTCGGTGAGCCCCTACCTCATGAGCGGGCTGCTGCCCGCGGAACAGCACTTCGACGCCGTGGTGATCCTCGACGCCGAAGCCACCAGCCTGCAGGCGGTCCTGCCTTCCATCGCCCGCGCCCGGCAGGTCATTGCCTTCGGCGATGCCCGGATCGCCAGTCCCCGCAGCTTCACCGTGGGGGTGGAGCGGCTCGCGCCCGGCGAGTCCGCGCACCAGCGGGTCGAGAGCGCCTTCAAGGCCCTCTCCGCCGTGTTGCCGGTGTGGCAGCTCACCAACGTCTACCGGGGTGTGGACGAGGACCTGGTACTGCAGCTGAGCAGGAACTTCTACGACGGCGGCCTCCGCCGCCTTCCAGAGGGCCAGTCGGCCACCGGGCTGGACCGGTCCTTGCTCGTGGAGTACTTGCCGGACGGCACCGGCCTGCCCAGCGCCGACCACGAGGGCGTGGAGTCTGTGGTGGCTGAGGTCAACCGCGTGGTGGAGCTGGTGTTCGAGCACGCTCGGCTGCGGCCCAGGACGTCCCTGGCGGTTGTCACAGCAAGCCTGCGGCATGCCGCGAGGATCGGCGAGTCCATCCGGCTCCAGTTGCCGAACTACCCCGGGCTGGCCAGTTTCTTCGGAGCGGGGCCGGAGTCCTTCCGGGTTGTTGACCTTGAACGGGCACAGGGCCTGGTGCGTGACCATGTCATTTTCTCGCCCGGCTACGGGCGCACACCGCATGGGCGGGCCCTTCACAACTTCGGCCCGCTGTCCGCCGAGGGCGGCAGGGAGAAGTTCGCGCTGGCCATGACCCGTGCCCGCCGTTCCATCCACGTCCTGACGTGCTTCCGCCCGGAGGACCTGGACCAGACCAGGCTGGCGTACGGTGCTCTGGACCTGTACGCGCTGCTTGACCGGGAGATTTCGGGGAACACCGACCTCGGCACTCCGGCGTCCCGGGCGGCTGCCAGCGAGCAGGCGCTCGGAGCCGACCCGCTTGTTGCCGACCTCGGCGACAGGCTTCGTGCCCGCGGCGCCCGGGTGTGGCACCAGTACGACGGCGTCATCGACGTGGTGGCGGCCGCAGACCCGCTGGGCACCATGGGCCAGGATGAGGCAGACCTTCCCTGGCCGGTGGCGATCGAGTCCGACGGCACCGAGCAGTACCGCACCATGAGTGTCCGTGAGCGCAGCCGGCTGCGCCCGCAGATGCTGGAGCGGCTGGGGTGGCGGTACATGCCGCTGTGGACCATTGAGGTGTTCACTGATCCTTCGGCCTGTGCGGACCGGATTGCAGGGTACTTGGGGCTGGAACGGGTGGTTCTTCCGGGCCGCTCTGCCGAGTCCGCCGGTTTCCTTGACGACGACGTCCATCAGGCGCTGAATGGAATCGACGCTGCGCAGCCCGCTTCGGTCCCGTACGCGGGCACGCATGGGTCAGGGTTCCGGCGTGACGCCGCGCGGGGCGAGGAACGCCACGAATCCCGGGACGATTCCGATTCAGGCGGCGCCGATGACGCCGTTGCAGGACCAGACAGTGAGGAGGCGGGCACCGTGACCCCGAATGATGCCGTGACGCCACAAGATGCCGTGAACGCCGAGGATGTTGAGAGCACCGTGGACGCGACCGATACCGGGAGCGCCGCAAGTTCTGGCGATGCCGCGGACGCGGAAGAGGCCGGCTCACCGGCTGCGCGCGGCCAAGTAGAGGACGTACTGCCCAAGACCGCCGCGGAAGATGACCCGCGGGCCTGGGGCGATCGCGACGACGACCACGACGCGTGGTTGAAGGAGCAGAAGCCCCCGCACTGGGGCTGACGGCCAATAGCGCTGCCGACGTGATGGCAGGCCCTGCCGGGCAAGGCAGGGCCGGTCACGACGGCGGTCCCACCAGGACGAAGAACAACTTGCCCTGCGTGGACGCCCCGGCCAGCCGTGCTGACTGTTCAGCGGTGGCTGCCACCACGATCAGCCCGTCGGTTTCGGCGGTGCCCAACCATTGTCCGCCCTGGCCACCTTTGGCAGCGGTCCAGAGGACGGGGACTCCCGCGGCCAGGACTTCCGAGGGTCCCTGTCGGTCGAACCCGTTCCCGGATGTCAGGACGATGTTCACCAGTTGCCCGGGCGAAACCAATTGGATGGACGAGGCATCGGCCATCCGCAACGGAACGGCAGCCGATCCCGGGGGAGTGCCGGTGAGCAGCCCGGGACCCAGGAGCTGGACATCGGTGACCAGCTGCCCTTTTCGCAGCGGCGTTGCCAACTGTTTGCCTTCCGCCTCAGTCTGCTCACTCAGCACGCCCTCGGACAGCAGGCCTGGCGGTACCCGCACCGGAACAAGGTCAGAGGCCGTGACAGCCGTTCCGGCGGGCAGGTCCCTCGCTGCGGACAGGGCTGTGGCAGTGTCGGCCGGCGCAGGGGTGAGCTGGTGGACGGTCATGGACGCCGCTGCGCAGAGCAGCAGGGCAACAGCGAGGCGCCGGTTGCGGTTGAGCAACCCGCCCATACGGGTCAGCGGGCTGCCGCGCCGGGACGAGGCAGCTCCCTTTTTGGCTTGGAAGACAGGCGGTCTGCGGTGGGCACGGACGGGATGTGCAGGCATGCCTTCACGCTAGGCGGGCAGGCATGGCAGACGACAGCGGCCCCGATCCTATGTGGACAACATGGTGCTGCCAACAGGAGCGGGGCCGCGGTCAGCCCGAGTGTGGTGGGGGCCGGTGTCAGCTGGCGGCAGCCGCCGGTGCGGGTGCCGGAGCAGGGGCTGCCGGGGCCGCGGGTGCTGCGGAGACGGTGCTGCCCTTGGAGTCGCGGGAGTCGGTGCGGTAGAAGCCCGATCCCTTGAAGACGACGCCAACGCTGTTGAACTTCTTGCGCAGCGTGCCTTCGCATTCCGGGCAGGACGTCAGCGAACTGTCCGAGAATGACTGGACGATGTCAAAAGCATGGCCGCAATCCTTGCAGGCGTAAGCATATGTTGGCACTGGTGCTCCTCCTCTTGGGCAAACGAGAGGTCCCGTGCTGCCATCCGTTCCAGTGGTGGTCCGTTAGCAGTCGCAGGGCCTGAGTGCTAATTCTATCATCCCCGTCCACCAGCGTCCCGGGTTCAGAGAGCGCCTGCCAGGACCCGCAGTCCGCCCGGAGTCAGGACGGCCGGAACGGGACGGTCGAACTCCTCGGCGGGGATCCGCCCGGCAGGCAGGAGTTCTTCGTCGTAGATAACAGCGGCAAGCGGAATATGCTTCCCGGCAGTGTCCAAATGGCCCAGGAACTTGTCGTAGTAGCCTCCGCCCTGGCCGATCCGGTTACCGGAAAGGTCAACGGCCGTGGCCGGGATGAACAGCCCGGACGCCCCACCGGCCACATCCGGCCCGTGTCGCGGCCCGTCGGGTTCCATGACGGGCGCGTACCGGCTGCGCGCAAAGGGGATGCCGGGAGACCAGAACACCCAGCTCAGTTCGCGCGCCGGTTCGCACACCGGCAGGAGGACCCGGTGTCCGCGGGCGTGGAGGGCCTGGATCAGCGGCAGGGTAGGGGGTTCGACGCCGACGCCCAGGTAGACGCAGAAGGTTGCGGCCGCGCCGTCCGCAAGGGAGCCGGCCCAGGCTGTGCCATGTTCCGCCAGGGCGTTGCCCGCCTCCTCCAGAGCCGCCGGCGAGAGTTCCGCGCGGCGGGCACGGTGGGCAGCCCGAATGCCGTCCTTGGCACCGGTCTGATGTTCAGTCATGGGTTTTCCCTCCATCGCCGCGGGCGGCGGGTTCATGTGCAGGTCGGCGCCGGGGCCGGACCGCTGATTACTTAATGCTTGCCGCTGACGCTAGATTAGTCCGGTGACTACCAGTAACCCGAGAGTTCGCAAAGCCGTCATCCCCGCTGCGGGGCTGGGTACCCGGTTCCTTCCCGCCACCAAGGCTATGCCCAAGGAAATGCTTCCGGTGGTGGACAAGCCTGCCATCCAGTACGTCGTGGAGGAAGCCGTTGGCGTCGGACTCAACGATGTCCTGATGATTACGGGACGCAACAAGCGGGCGCTCGAGGACCACTTTGACCGTGTCCCGTCGCTTGAGTCCACCCTCTCGGACAAGGGTGACACCAAGAAGCTGGAGTCCATCCAGGCCGCCAGCAACCTCGGCGACATCCACTACGTCCGCCAGGGCGACCCCAACGGGCTCGGTCACGCCGTGCTGCGGGCCCGCCAGCATGTGGGCAATGAGCCTTTTGCCGTGCTCCTCGGTGATGACCTGATTGATGCCCGGGACGAGCTCCTGGGAACCATGATCGACGTGCAGGCCAAGACCGGCGGTTCGGTGGTTGCGCTGATCGAAGTGGATCCGTCCCAGATCAGCGCCTACGGCTGCGCGGACATCGAAGAGATCGACGGCGAAGGCTACGTCCGGATCAACAGGCTCGTTGAGAAGCCTGCAGCGGACGAGGCACCGTCCAACCTGGCAGTCATCGGCCGCTATGTGCTGCACCCCGCCGTCTTCGACGTGCTGGAGGAAACCGGCCCCGGCCGCGGTGGCGAGATCCAGCTGACCGACGCCCTGCAGGAACTTGCCACCGGCGAGGGCGAAGGCTACGGCGTCTACGGCGTGATCTTCCGCGGCCGCCGCTACGACACCGGCGACAAACTGAGCTACCTGAAGGCCTGCGTGCAGCTGGCCGTCGACAGTGATGACCTGGGCCCAGGCCTGCGGGAGTGGTTGCCGGGCTTCGCCGCCCAACTTTCCAAGTAGCATCGTGCGCTTCGGTCCCATCTGGCCGGCCACGCTTGAGTGCGGTGACCTGGTCCTGCGGCCCATCCGCTACCGCGACCGGAAAGAATGGACTGAAGTGCGGTCACGGAACAGCCAGTGGCTTGCGCCGTGGGAAGCGTCCAATCCGGATCCGCGCGGAGGGTTGCCGGACTACCGGCAAATGGTACGTTCGCTGAATTCCCAGGCGGCCCAGTCCACGGCGTTGCCGTTCCTCATTACGGAGCGGGTGGCCGGCAGCCGGACCCCGCACATCGTGGGCCAGCTGACGGTGTCATCCATCCTCTGGGGCTCGGCAATGATGGCCACGCTGGGTTATTGGGTGGACCAGGCCCGGGCGGGCCGGGGGATTGCTCCCACGGCGGTGGCCCTGGTGACAGACCACTGCTTCCAGACCCTTGGGCTGCATCGGATGGAAATCAACATCCGGCCAGAAAACGGACCCAGCCTGCGGGTGGTGGAGAAGCTGGGCTTCCGCGACGAAGGGTACCGGCCCCGCTATCTTCACATCAACGGTGAGTGGGCTGACCACCGGTCCTTTGCGCTGACCTCCGAAGAAGTCCCGGACGGCCTGTTGCCGCGTTGGATGTCGTCCCGGCCGTCTTAATTCCACTCATTTGGCAACCGCCCTGCGACACACCGCAGCCAATGCCACTGTGGCAGTGGTGATACTCATACGGTTTTGAGTGTGGACTTCCCCCTTAGCAGCTCTGTGATCCTTGTGGTTGCTGTCGTGCTCTGGATCGTGTGGGTTGCCCCTTACGTCCTCCGGAACCGCAGGCACCAGTTCCAGCCCGCCGGCGATTTCACGGCGGACACACCCGCAGAGGAGAAACCGGAACGGCCGCAAGGCATGGTTCTGAACGTCGCCGCCAAGCAGGAGAAAACGATGGATACGAGGAAGAGCGCCGCACCCGCTGCCAAGCCCGCGGCCGCTGCCGGGGCCACCGGCGCAGCCAATGGGCGGCTGCGCATCCACTACGGGCGCACATCCATTGCACTCGTCGGGTTGCTCTCGCTCATCACGGCGTTCGTCTCCGGCGTCCTGCTCCCCTTCGGCCTCGGTTCCGCGGTCCTGCCGCTGTCCTGCGTGGCGCTCACGGCGGCGTGCGTCGTTCTTCTCCGCACCCTCGCTGTCCGGAGCCGCAAGGAAAAGGTCAACGCAGCGTTCCGCTCAGCCATGAGCGCCCCGTCCAGGACAGCTGTCCCCGTTGACCGGATTCCGCCTAAGCCGGAAACCGCACCGGTGCCTCCCCGGCCGGACAGCCCGCTTTTCGACGCCGAGGCCCACAAACCCCAGGCCAAGCCGCTGACCGCCGTCGAGCTGCGTGAAGCAGCCATTGCCGTAGCCGTGGCCGCGGGCGATACCAGCGCGGCAGCCCCGGCGTCGGACGTTCCCTCCAGCACGCCCTGGGAGCCTGTTGAGGTCCCCAAGCCTGTTTACGTGGAGGCTGCCAAGGCCGAGCGGCCGGAGCCCAAGCCGCTTGAGCTTCCCGAGGCGCCGAAAGCCGTCGGCAAGCCGTCGCTGAAGCAGGGCGCGGCCGGAAACACGGCGGGAGCGGCCGGCGCTGCACCTGCTGACGCCCAGCAGCTCACCAAGGCGCAGAGCGCGCTCAGCAACCTCGACGACGTCCTGCAGCGCCGCAGGGCTTAGTCCCCACAGGGACCCGACGACGCCCGCCAGCGCGGGCCTTCACGGTGCCGGGAACGTCGGTTGGCATTGGGACAGGAAAAATGTGTAGCCTAGGGTCACCGGTTCAGATCCCGCCAAAAGGTCGCACCGTTCCGGGGCTATAGCTCAGTTGGTAGAGCGCTTCGTTCGCATCGAAGAGGTCAGGAGTTCGAATCTCCTTAGCTCCACAGTTTTCGTTTCATCAAAGGCCATCCCTCCGGGATGGCCTTTGTCGTTTCCAGGCAACATCGGGCACAGCGGGGAAAGTGCGCCGCCGTTCTTTGGACCAGAGTTGTCAGTTTGATAATTACCCGCTAGGTTGTAATTATCGGATTGATAATTAGGAAAGGAAGTGGCGATGACGGCCCTACTCGACTGGATGAACTCCACCGCAGTGCCAGATCTCCTCGGCTCTCCCGTGAGCTGGATCGAGGTCATCGGCTTCGTCACCGGCGCCGCGTGCGTCTACGGCGTCGCGAAGCAGAAGCTGTGGAACTGGCCGGTGGGAATTCTGAACAACGTTGCGTTCATCATTCTCTTCCTGGGTGCCGGCCTCTACGGCGAAACGGTCCTTCAGGTCATCTTCGCTGCAGTGGCCGTTTATGGCTGGTTCAATTGGGTCCGCGGCAGCTCCGCCACCGAGGCCAGCAATGATCTGCCCATCCGGGACGCCACCGGCAAGGAAGTCCTCCTCGGCACCGGTGCCACCCTGGCCGGCACTGTTGCCGTGGCCATGATCCTGACCCACGGCACCGACTCCCAGGTGCCATGGCCGGATGCCTTTGTCCTGACAGCTTCCCTGGTGGCGACCTACTGGCAGGCGAAGAAAATCTTCCAGCACTGGTACGCCTGGATCCTCATCGATGTGGTCTCCATTCCGCTGTACTTCAGCCGGGGGCTGGCCCTGACAGCCATCCTCTACATCGGATTCCTCGCCCTCTGCATTTACGGGCTCATCGGCTGGAAGCGCACCCGGGCCGCTGCGAATACCACCCTGATCACCGTCCCGGCAGGAGCCTGAGAATGTTCACCCAGTCAATGGTCATCGGCAAGTTCTACCCTCCCCACGCCGGCCACGCCCATCTCATTGCCACGGCCGCCTCACAGTCCGAAAGTGTCGCGGTCCTTGTCCTCGGCACGCGCTTTGAGTCCGTCACCGTCGCCGACCGCGCCAAATGGCTGGCCGCCGAATTCGAAGACACCAACGTGCAGGTCATCGCCATGCCGAACGACTGCCCCGAGGACTACCACTCAGACGCCATCTGGAAAGCCCAGAACGAGCTCATGCGCCTGGCCCTGAAGTGCCACGGAATCACCGCCGTCGACGCCGTCTTCAGCTCCGAGGCCTACGGCGCCCGGCTGGCGGGCTACTTCGGCGCCGACCACGTGCTGGTCGACCAGTCCCGCACCACCTACCCGATCAGCGGCACCATCTGCCGCGACGACCCCGGCGCGGCCTGGCCGTATGTGATAGCCCCGGCACGGCAGGAGCTGGCCACCAGGATCATCATTGTCGGCGCGGAATCCACCGGCACCACCACCCTCACACGGGCCCTGATGGACCACTATCGGGCCCGGTTCCCGCTGATCGCCGACGTGCCCGAATACGGCCGCGCCTACACCTACGAAAAGTTCGACGCCCTGCGGGCCTGGAAGCCGGACGCGGAACTGGCCGACATGGTGTGGACCGCGCGGGACTTCAGCGTTATCGGTGCCCGGCAAAACCAGCTGGAGAACACGGCAGCCGATACCTGCCCGCTGGTCATCGCCGACACCGACGCCTTGGCCACCACCTTGTGGGAACGGTATTACCTGGGGGAGCGCAGCTACGGTTCCTATCACGCCATGGATACCCTGCCGCGCCGTGATCTGTACCTGGTCACCGACGATGCAGGCGTGCCGTTCGAAGACGACGGCTGGCGGGAAGGCGAGCACCGCCGTGCCGATATAACCGAATGGTTCAAGGAGACCCTGACCGCGGAAGGACACTCCTGGATCCTGGTCACCGGCAGCCACGAACGGCGCATGAAAACCGCCACCGACGTCATCGACCTGGTCCTGGCCCAGCGGAACGGCTTCACCACCCCGCCCTGGGCCACCCGCACCGTCCTGGAAGGTGCGCCGGCATGAATGACTCCAACGCCGAGCGGGACTATCTCGAGTCCTACCGGCCCGGTGACTACCCCTCCGTCGCCCTGACCGCAGACCTTGTGGTCTTCGCCGTCAACGGCGGCGTCCTCCACGCCGCCCTGGTCCGCCGCGGCTCCCACCCCTTCAGGGGCCGGCTGGCACTGCCGGGGGGATTCGTCGGACCCCGGGAATCAGCGGAGGCAGCCGCCGGCCGCGAGCTCTCCGAGGAAACCGGGCTGGACCTGGGAACACTGCCGGTCCACCTCGAGCAGCTGGCTACGTACAGCGACCCCGGGCGCGACCCCCGGATGCGGGTGGTTTCCGTTGCCCACCTGGTCCTGCTGGCGACGGACGGCGCAACCCTTCCCGCCGTCTCGGCCGGGACCGATGCCGCCGGTGCCGACTGGTATCCGGTCCACGACATGCTTGCCGGCGGCGCCGGCGGATCCTTGGCTTTCGACCATTCGCAGATCCTTGCGGAGGGCCTGCAGCGGCTCGCAGGCAAGATGGAATACACCACCGTCGCGGCCAGGCTCCTCCCCGAAGAGTTCACGCTCACCCAGCTGCGCACCGTTTACGAGGCAGTGTGGAACGCTCCGCTGGCGGCAGGAAACTTCACCCGCAAGATGACACCACACCTCGAGGACACCGGAAGGAAGGCCCGCGCCTCAACCGGCGGAGCGCCCGCTGCGTTGTTTACGGCAACCGACCGGTATGTCCACCCGCCGCTGTCACGGCCCAGGCAGGAGTGACGCCCGCGTCCTGCCGGAGGCTCTTCAGGCACCGCCTGGCTACAGCCAGCCCTTGCGTTTGAAGATTCCGTACATGAGTCCCGCAGCGGCCACCATCAGGACCAGCGCCATGGGGTAGCCGAAACCCCAATGGAGTTCGGGCATATGGTCAAAGTTCATGCCGTAGACGCCTGCCACGAAGGACGGCGCGAACAGTATTGCTGCCCAGGACGAAATCTTCTTCACCTGTTCGTTCTGTTCGGCGCTTGCCTCGTTCTGCCGGTTGGCGGTGAGGGTCCCGTCCAGGGTCAGGGCGTTCTGCAACAGGTCCCGGAAGGAATCGGCCCGTGAGATGACACGCTCGGCGTGGTCCTCCACGTCCCGCAGGCTGTGCTGGAGTTCGGTTTCCACTCCGTACTTCGCAAACCCCCGCTTGAGCTGGTGCATCATGTCCGGCAACGGGTGGATGGCGCGCTGGAACTGGATGACCTCACGGGCCAGTTCGTAGATCCGGCGCGAAACGCTGCTATCGCCGCTGAACAGCTGGTCCTCGATCTCATCGATGTCGTTTTCCAGCCCGGCCACCACGGGGGCATAGTCGTCCACCACACGGTCCAGCAAGGCATAAAGCACGGCTTCGGGCCCATGCCGCAGGAGTTCGGGACGGGCTTCGAGCCGCTGCCGAACCCTGGCCACGCCGGCCATCTCCGCGTGCCGGACGGTCACCACGAAGTTCTTTCCGGTGAAGATGTGGAGTTCGCCGAACTCCACGGTCTCGCTTGCATCGAGGTAGCGCGCGGGCCGCAGGACGGTGAAAAGGTTGTCGTCGTAGCGTTCCATCTTGGGGCGCTGGTGTGCCGAGATAGCGTCCTCGACAGCCAGTTCGTGGAGGCCGAACTCGGCAGCTACGGCAGCCATCTCCTCGGCGGTGGGCCTGTACAGGCCGATCCACGCCATGCCGCCGTGCCGGGCCAGGGTTTCGAACGTCTGCTCAAGGCTTTCCGGCTCCGCATGGCGGGCGCCGTCCACGTACACGGCGTTATCGATGATGGTCATTCAGGAAATCCTAGCGGCCGGCGGATGCCGAATTGCTCAGGCCACTGATGAGTGGTTCGGTCCGGTACGGGATGTGGGTGTGCAGAGCCAACACCGTTTCGGTACGGATGACGCCCTTGATCCGCAGCACCTGGCGCAGCGATGACTGGAGGTTGTGGGTATCCGTTGCCACCACCCTGCACCAGACATCGCCGCGCCCGGAAATTTCGTGGACCTCCAGCACCTGGGGAATCAGCCTCAGGGCTCCCACAACGCCGTCCAGTTCCCGGTGTGACACTTCGATGGTCACGAAGGCCACCACGTCGTAGCCCACGGCCTCCAGGTCCACTTCCCGTCCGCCGGGCCGGAGGACGCCGGTCCTGATCAGGCGCCGTACCCGCGTCTGCGCGGTGTTCCGGGCAATACCCACGGCATCGCTGAGTTCCCCTACCTGGATCCGGGGGTCCCGGATGAGGGCCAGCAGGATCTTCAGGTCGGTGGCATCCAGATTGTTCAAATGCTCATTCTCCGTCACTCGCTCGCGGCATCTTTGATGATTGTGCTCAATTCTTGCACTTGTTTCGGATCAAAGGGGCAGCAGTGCCGCACTCTGGAGTCACACCTGTATTTCCCCTGCGCGGCACCCCACAAGGGCCACCCGCGCGGCCAACCCCGGAGGCGGCACCATGACGGTCTTCAGTGAACTGCGGATGCGCCCCGCCACGGCGTCCGGCTGGAACGCCTCTACCACTGCCCGGCTGGTGATCTCCGGCGCGGTGATCTTCGCCCTGCTGGTGGGGGCCAACCTCGCCACCCCGCTGTATCCGCTGCTGCAGGCATCGCTGGGACTTTCCGCGCTGGACGTCACGGCGGCATTCGCCAGCTACGTCCTGGCCCTGGTGGCCACCCTGATGCTGGCCGGGCACTGGTCGGACCACATCGGCCGCAGGGCCGCGCTGCTCCTGGCTGTGCTGGGCGGCCTCGCCGGCAACCTTGTCTTTGCCGAGGCCCACACCCTGGCAGGGCTGTGCGCGGGCCGGGCCCTGCAGGGGATCGCTGTTGCGCTGGCAACGGGCGCCAGCGCGGCCGCCCTGCGCGAGCTGCTGCCCTCCCGCCCGGAGTGGGCGTCGCGCTTCACGCTGCTGGCTTCCTCCGGGGGAGTCGCTGCTGGCCCGGCCATCGGCGGCCTGCTGTCCCTGCTGCCGGGAGCCACCACGGCACCCTACGGCGTGCATTCTGTGGTCCTCGCCGGCCTGCTGGTCCCGCTCTTCCTTATCCGCGCACGCCCGGCCATTGCGGTTCCGGCCGTGTCGCGGCCGCTCCAGGCCCTTGCCCCGCGCCGCCCGGCGGTGTCCCGGAATGCGCGGGGAGCTTTCTGGCTTGCTTCCGGCGTGGGGTTCCTGAGTTTCGCCGTGTTCGGGTTTTCCCTTTCCCTGGCGCCCGGGTACTTTGCACGGGTCCTGGAGACTGATTCCCGGCCACTGATAGGTGTCCTTGCCGGTTTGCCGCTGGCGGCCTCGGCCTTCAGCCAGCTGCTCACCGTGCGGGGCCGGTTTGTTGTTCCGGCGGGCCTTGCCGTCCTGGGGGTATCGGTGGTCCTGCTGGGGACTGCCGGGGCCATGCACAGCCCGCTGCTGCTGGTGGCCGCCTGCGTGGCAGCTGGGATGGGGCAGGGGCTGGCTTTCCGCACGGTCTTCAATGACGTTGCGGGCAAGGTGGAGCCCGCCCGCCATGCCCAGGTGATCAGCACGGTTTACGTCATCACGTACCTGGGCAGCGCCGTCCCGGTACTGGGCCTGGGGTGGGCGTCGGGCATGGTGGGACAGCCTGCGGCGGTGCTCGGCTTCGTTGTGGCGTGCGGCGCCGCTGCGCTGGTCCTGGCCGGCCTTACGCTGGCACGGGCGTTGCGCGGCCGGCACGCCTGACGGCAGTAATCCGTCAGTCGGGCAGCGGCCCGTGGTTGCCCTGGATGTGCTCAAAAACCAGTGTGGTTTCGGTATGGCCCACCACGGGGTCCGTGGCCAGGTTGTCGAGCACCCAGTCACGGAGGTCCTCGGTGCTGCCGACGGCGATGTGCAGCAGGTAATCCACGGAACCTGAGGTGTGGAAGGTGGACAGCACCGCGGGCAGGTGAGGAACCCGTGCCGTAAAACGGTCGATCTGGTCGCGGTCGTGGGCGCGCAACCGGACAGCCACCAGTGCCTGCACGGACCTGCCGATGGCCGAAAGGCTCAGCTTTGCTTCATAGCCCTTGACGATTCCGCGTTCGGAGAGTGCCCGGGTGCGCATCAGGGCTGTGGACGGCGCGATGCCCACCATTTCGGCGAGCTGCTTGTTCGAGATCCGCGCATCGGCCACCAGCGCGGCAAGGAGGCGCTCGTCGATGGCATCCAGTGGTTCCAAATGCGCTCCGGGCCTGGGGTGCCGGGGATTCATGCTCACTGCGGGTTCCTTCCAACGGTCCTGCATTCATCCTAGACCGCCGGAACCGCCCTCCCGGGCCCTGCAGGGCCGCTCACACCGAATTTCTGCGGTCCCATCGGCTCCTGCGAAGGACTTAATTCTTTGCGCAGGTAGTCACGGGGCCGCGTTCAGCCCGCCGCGGGCTCGCGCGAGGGATGGACGACGGCGACAATCGCCCCCGTGAGGCAGGCCAGCAGCATGACGGCTGCTGCCAGGGCGTTCCAGCCCAGGGATTGGAACAGCAGCCCGCCCGCCCAGCCGAGCACGCTGGAGCCCAGGTAGTAGGCCAGGTTGTACAGCGATGCCGCCTGGGCCCGGCCGGACGTGGCAATGGCTCCCGACCACCCGGCCCCGATGCTGTGGGCGGCAAAGAAGCCGCCGGTGAAGACCACCAGGCCGGCGAGGATCAGTGCCAGGGACTGCGTCAGTGTCAGGGCAAGCCCGCCGACGGACAGCGCCAGGCCGGCCAGGAGGACGGACCGGCGGCCGAAGCGCATGGTCAGGCCGGCAGCCCAGCGGGAGGTGACGGTCCCGGACAAGTAGGCAAGGAAAATGAGGCTGATCAGGGTCGCGGGCAGGGTGAACGGCTCGCCGGACAGCCGGAACCCCAGGTAGTTGTAGACAGCCACGAAGCCGCCCATCATGAGGAAGGCCTGGAGGTAGAGCGCCAGCAGGCGGCCATGGCGCACATGCCCGGCAAGCGTCCTGAAAGCCCCGCGCAGGCCGGTGCCCCCGGATGCCACGAAACCCCGCGCCTTGGGGACCAGCAGCAGGAAGGCAACAGCTGCCAGCGTGGCCAGGACGGACACCGCCAGGGCAGCTGCGCGCCAGCCCCACAGTTCCCCGGCCGGTCCGGCCACCAGCCTCCCGGCCAGGCCGCCAAGGGTGGTGCCTGCCACGTAGCTGCCGGCAGCGACGGCGGCGTGCACCTTTGTCACTTCTTCGTTCAGGTACGCGATGGCAATGGCCGGGATTCCGCCCAGCGCCATCCCTTCCAGCAGGCGCAGGGCCAGCAGGAGCTGGAAACTGCCGGCCAAGGGAACCATGAGGCCCAGGACGGTGGCCATGCTGATTCCCCACGTCATGGCACGGACCCTGCCGATCCTGTCGGCGAGGAAAGACCAGGGGATGACAGTCGCGGCAAGTCCCACGGTGGCCAGCGAGATGGTCAGTGCGGCTTCGGCTGCGCTGATCTGCAGGTCGGAGGCAAGCAGGGGCAGCACCGCCTGCGTGGAGTAGAGCTGGGCGAAGGTGGCAACACCTGCAAAGGACAGGCCGGCGAGGATCCTCGCGTAGGCGGCGGATCCCTTCGCATGCCCGGTCCAGCGCGGCGGCGAGGCGTGGGTGCCTGCAAGGCTGGTGTCTGGTGGCATGGGGTAAGCGTAGTCCCGGGCCAACAGATGCTTCCAATGCATAGTTCGTGTCAGACTCATAGCCATCACGGATGGTTTGAGTGAGGAAAGGGCTGATGGAACCGGACCGGAAACAACTCGTTCAGCTGCTTCCGCTGCTCCCCGTGCTGTCCGAGCTGGGCCGCACGGAGCACATCACCGGGACAGCGGAAGTCCTGGGAGTACCCCAGTCCACGGTGAGCCGCGCCATCGCCCGGGCGAGCGCCGTCGTCGGAACCGAACTCCTGGTCCGCGACGGAAGGGGAGTCCGCCTGACCCCCGCCGCGCGGACCCTCCTGCCCTACATCGAAAACGCCCTGGAGGAGTTCCGGGCGGGCCTGGACGTGGTGCGCAATGAATCGGATGTGGCTCGGGGAAGGATCGCGGTGTCGTTCCAGCACACCTTCGGCGAAGGGACACTGCCCCTGCTCATCAGCGCCTTCCGCAGCAGGCACCCTGGAGCGGCCTTTACGCTGAGCCAGGGTGCCCGGAACGCCTGCCTCGAAGAGCTGGCATCCGGCGAGTCAGACCTCGCCCTCACCGCCCCGGCAGCACCTGCCGGCCGCCACCTGGAATCGGCGCCGCTCTACCGGGAGCCGCTGCGCCTCGTGGTGCACCATGCCCACCGCCTCGCGGGAAGGCCGACGGCGGACCTTGCCGACATCAGGACGGAACCATTCGTGGCCCTCGGCGCCGGATACGGGCTGCGGTCCCTGACTGACGCGCTGTTCAAAGAGGCCGGCTACCGGCCCCGGATAGCCTTCGAAAGCCAGGATTCCCACACGGTCCGAGGGCTCGTCTCGGCCGGGCTCGGTGTCAGCATCCTGCCGCCGGGCGGTGACGCACCCGGCCGCACGGTGAGCCCCGAAACCGGCAACCTCGGGTGGGTGGAGGTGCCACTAAGCTCGGCGCTCGCCGTTCGCGAAGTGGGCCTGTCCTGGCGCCGGGCCAAGGCCGGCGCCGAACCTGCGTCCGTGCGCCTGTTCCGGGAGATGGTGGTGACCGAAGGTCCCCGGCTGCTGGCCGGCCTGGTCAGGCACCGCACGGAGCACTGACACCGGCAGTGACATTCCGGCATGCCGCAGCAGCCCCGCTGGCCGCTCCGGACAGTAGTCTTGTGACGTGCAAAACAGCGAACAACCCCCTGCCGTTCCCCTCCAGAACTCCGCTGCGCCCGGCGCCGGCCCATTGGCCGGCATCATCATCGGCCTCGACATCGGCGGCACCAAGACCCGCGGAATCCGGTTCGAAGACGGGATTCCGGCGGCTGACGAGTCAGTGGGAAGCTCCAACGTCCAGAACGTCAGCCGCGACGAGGCCGCACGCAACATTGCCGAGCTGTTCGCACGGATCGGTGAGGGGGCCGTGTCCCGCGTCTACGCCGGATCCGGCGGCATCGATACCGCCGAGGACGCCGAAGCCCTCGCCGCCCTGATCCGGCCGCACGTTCCCGGCGCCGTGGTCACGGTGGTGCACGACTCCCGCCTGCTGCTGGCAGCCGGACGCGCCCGTACCGGCGTGGCTGTCATCGCCGGCACCGGCTCGGCGGCGTGGGGAAAGAACGCCGACGGCGCCGAGGCCCGGGCCGGAGGGTGGGGTTACCTGCTCGGTGACGAAGGCAGCGGATACTGGCTGGGCCGGGAAGCGGTCCGCCACAGCCTCCGCAGGATGGACCAGGGACTGGCTGTCGATCCACTCACGGCAGCGCTGCTGGAGTCATGCGGAGTGGACCACCCCAACCGGCTCATTGCCCTGTTCCACTCACCGGACACCGGCCGCAGGTTCTGGGCCCAGCAGGCACGGCACGTTGTTGAGGCAGCCGCCCGTGGGCACCGGGAAAGCCGGGACATGCTCGACCAGGCCGGCAAGGACCTTGCAGGCCTGGCCCTCCAGGTCCTGCGCCAGCTGGGAATCAACGGTCCGGTCATCCTCGGAAGCGGCCTGGGCATGAATGTGGTTCCCCTCCAGGAGGCTTTCCGGCGCCACCTTGCTGAGGGCGGCGCGGCCGACGTCAGGGTGCTGGACCAGGAACCCGTCTTCGGGGTGCTCCAACTGGTGGCCGAGCCCGCCTGACGGGCAGGGCGGCCCGGCGTCAGTCCCGGACGGTCCGCTTGCGGGGTGTGAGCCGGACGCCTGGAAGCGGCGGGGCCGGTATCCGTCCGGCTTCAGCGCCGGCGTCCGGGCCATGGCCGGGAACCAGCCCGTAGCGTGCGGCTGCCGCCTCGGCCCCGGACAGGCCCGCCTGCGCTTCCCAGTCCCCGCGGGCCTGCTCCACCTCATCATGGGTGCGGCCCACGAAGTTCCACCACATCAGCAGTTCCTCCCGGAAAGGCTCCCCGCCGATGAGCAGGAACCTGGTGCCGGGATCTGCCTGCAGCCGAAGCTCCTTTCGGCCCGTCCCCAGGTACCCGAGCGGCCCCGGCGGAAGCTCCTGCCCGTCCAGGCGCAGCCCGCCGTCGAGCACCAGGATCCCGTGTTCGAACTCCGGATCCAGCGGCAGGACGGCATCGCCGTCGCAGGAGACGTCAGCCCCAACAATGGGTGAGAACATCGTGGCAGGCGAGGCCACGCCGTCGAACGTTCCCACCATGACGGTGGCGGTGAAACCGGCACCGGTGGCCCGCGGCAACTCCCGGTGCTGTTCAAACGCCGGCGCGCAGTGCCGGTCGGCGTCAGGAAGCGCCACCCACAACTGGAGGCCGCGCTGCACAGGCAGGACGCCGTCCTGCGGCAGGACCGCGAACTCCGAGTGGGAGACGCCGTGGCCCGCCGTCATGATGTTCAGTTCACCGGGCCGCACCACCACGTCGCTGCCCACGCTGTCGCGGTGCCTGATGTTCCCGGCCAGCGGCCAGGTCACCGTCTGCAGCCCGATGTGCGGGTGCGGCAGGACGGACATCGCCGTCCGGTCCGGGCCGAAGCTGTCCAGGAAGCACCAGGCGCCGATGGTGGGCAGGCCGCGTTGGGGGAGGGTCCGCCGGACGTTCATGGCGCGCACCCCGCCGAGCGGCACTTCGCGTTCAGGCCACAGCTGCAGGCACGGGCCGGACGGACCCTCTGCGGCGGCCGGGGGACAGACTTCCTGCTGCGGCGATACTTCCAAGTTGGTCACCCTCCCACTTTAGGGCCGTGGCGTGCTGCAGTGCGGCAGCGGTGTCCCATCCGGACCGCACCCGGCTGCGAATGGTCACAGTAGGGATTCCTTTGTCCGGATCCGTGCCGCAAACTGCTGTGCGCCGGGCCGGCTTGGGCTACCGTAACTATCAGCGTGCCGATGACCATGTCACGTCGCTTTCAGTGGCATCCGAGCAGAACAGGTAAGTCCGCACCATGGACACATCGATGATCGAATTCCAGAACGTGACCAAGGAGTACCAGGGCGGACAGGCTGCCGTGGACGGCTTGACCATGTCCATCCGCAAAGGCTCCATCACGGTCTTCGTGGGACCATCCGGCTGCGGAAAGACCACGTCGCTGCGCATGATCAACCGGATGGTGGAGCCCACCTCCGGAGTGATCACCGTGGACGGCAAGGACGTCACTTCGGCGCCTGCCGCCGAACTGCGGCGTTCCATGGGCTATGTCATGCAGTCCGCGGGGTTGCTGCCGCACCGTTCGGTGCTGGACAACATTGCCACCGTTCCGCGGCTGAACGGCGTCTCGAAGGCCGACGCCCGCAAGCGCGCCGAAGAACTTCTCGACGTCGTGGGCCTGGCCCGGCCCCTCGGGAAGAGGTACCCCGCCCAGCTGTCCGGCGGCCAGCAGCAGCGCGTGGGGGTGGCGCGCGCCCTGGCGGCCGACCCGCCGGTCCTGCTCATGGACGAGCCGTTCAGCGCCGTGGACCCCGTGGTCCGGGAAGAGCTGCAGCAGGAACTCCTCCGCCTCCAGAAGGACCTGGCCAAGACCATCGTCTTCGTCACCCACGACATCGACGAGGCCACAGTGCTGGGGGACATGGTTGCCGTCTTCGCTGTCGGCGGGAAACTGGCGCAGTACGCCACACCGGAGGAGATCCTCCGGGCACCGGCCAACGACTTCGTCGCGTCCTTCGTGGGCAGGGACCGCGGGTTCCGCCACCTCGGGTTCACCCCGTCCGACGGCGTCACCCTCCATCCGGTGCCCACGATCATCCGGGGGGCGGCCGGCAACGAGTCCGATCCCGGGGCCGCCGGCGGCTGGCAGCTGGTGGTGGACGCGGACATGCACCCCCTCGGTTGGGCGGTGCCCGGCAACGACACCGGCCTCATTCCCGGCGGGTCGCTGTTCCGGCCGGGGGAAAGCCTGCGCCGTGCCCTGGACTCGGCCCTGTCCTCGCCGTCGGGCCTGGGCGTAGCCGTGGACGCCGCCGGCAAGGTGCTCGGTGCAGTCCGGGGCGGTGAAGTCCTGGCCCTGATCGAAGAGGCCCGCCAGGTCAGGCAGGCAGCGCTCTGATGGAATGGTTCCTGTCAAACAGCGGCATGGTCTTCGAAAGGGCCGGACAACACCTGGTCCTCGCCCTTGTGCCCATGGTGCTGGGGCTGGTGCTGTCCATCCCGCTGGCGCAGCTCGCGCGCAGGAACGGGGCACTGCGGTCCGTGGTGCTGACGTCCAGCTCCCTGCTGTACACCATTCCGTCGCTGGCACTCTTCATCATCCTCCCCACCATCCTGGGCACCCGCGTCCTGGACCCCCTGAATGTGGTGGTGGCCCTGACCATCTACGCGGTGGCACTGCTCGTGCGGGCCGCGCTGGACGCCTTCGACTCCGTTGACCAGGAAGTAAGCCAGGCCGCCGTCGCCATGGGATACCGGCCGCTCGCGAGGTTCCTGCAGGTCGACCTGCCGCTGTCCCTGCCCGTCATGTTTGCCGGTTTGCGCGTGGTGTCCGTCAGCAACATCTCGCTGGTCAGCGTTGCAGCGCTCCTGGGCATCGGAAACCTGGGCATGCTTTTCACTTCCGGCCTGCAACGTGACTTCGTTACCGAGATCGTGGTGGGCATCGTCGCCATCCTGGTGCTGGCTCTGCTGATGGATGCCGTCCTGGTTCTCCTTGAAAGAATCCTCACGCCCTGGGTACGGGCCGGAAAGCACTCCCGGCCGGGACTGGACGCGTATGCTGCCGATGAACCGGCCGATGCCGCGCGGCGCCTGTCCCAGCCGCAGGCCGGAGGGGGCAACGCATGAGCAACGTCTTCACCGATACCTTCGCCTGGCTCGCGGACCCCCTGCACTGGTCCGGAAGCATGGGGATCCCCGTCCGGCTGGCCGAGCACCTGCAGTACACAGGGCTGGTGATGCTGATCGCCACGGCCATTGCCGTCCCCATCGGCCTGTTCGTGGGCCACACCGGAAAAGGGCGGGTGGCGGTGGTGGCCCTGGCGGGCGCGCTGCGGGCCCTGCCCACGCTGGGCCTCCTGACGCTGTTCGTGCTGCTCGCCGGCATCGGCCTCATGCCGCCGGTCTGGGCACTGGTGATCCTCACCGTTCCGCCACTCCTGGCCGGAACCTATGCCGGAATCTCCAGCGTGGACCGCAACGTCGTGGATGCCGCCCGCGCCATGGGCATGACGGAACTGCAGGTCCTGTTCCGGGCCGAGCTCCCCAACGCCCTGACCGTCATGTTCGGAGGGTTCCGCACGGGCGTGCTGCAGGTGGTGGCCACCGTCTCCGTGGTTGCCTACATCAACCTGGGCGGCCTGGGACGGTACCTCTTCGACGGACTGGTCCTCAGCGACTTCCCCCAGATGCTGGGAGGCTCGCTGCTCATCGCGGCGCTCGCCATCGCCGTCGACCTTGTCCTCGCCCTGTTCCAAAGGCTCTTCCTCACCACCGGGGCCTCACACAAGCCACGCCGCAGCCAGCAGGCCGCGGCAGATCGTACAGACCCCGTCCCTGCGGAGACTGTCCTACAAGGAGGTAAGTCATGAAAGAAAACCGTCCACTCAACCTGGGCCGGAGGAGCTTCGGCGGCCTCGCGGCGGGGCTTGGCCTTGCCGTTGTGCTGTCCGGCTGCGGCGGATCCTCCGACCCGCTCAGCAACGCCCCGTCCAGCAACGCCGGGTCCTCCGGCGGTGCGACGTCCCTGACGGTGGGCTCGGCCGACTTCCCCGAGAGCCAGATCATCGCGGAACTGTATGCCGGGGCGCTCAACGCTGCCGGCGTCACCGCCACCACCAAACCCAACATCGGTTCGCGCGAGGTCTACTTCAAGGCCGTCCAGGACGGTTCCGTTGACGTGGTTCCGGACTACACCGGCAACCTGCTGCTGTACGTGGACAAGGCAGCCACACAGGTCTCCGCCGACGACATCTACAAGGCCCTGCCGGACAAGCTGGCCGACGGCCTCGCCGTAGCCGACGCGTCCAAGGCTGAGGACAAGGACGCCATGGTGGTCACCAAGGCCACCGCCGAGAAGTACCAGCTCAAGTCCATCGAGGACCTCGCCAAGGTCTGCAGCGAGATTGTGGTGGGTGCGCCGGCAACGTTCGCAGAACGCGCCTACGGGCTGCCCGGGCTTAAGAAGAACTACAACTGCGAGCCCAAGAAGCTGGAACCCTTCAGCGACGGCGGCGGCCCCGTGACCCTGAAGGCGCTCCTCGAAGACCAGGTCCAGGTGGCGGATATCTACACCACCACCCCGTCCATCGCGGACAACGACCTGGTGGTGCTGGAGGATCCGAAGAACAACTTCATCGCCCAGCAGGTAGTGCCGCTGTACAACGAAAAGAACATGACGGACAAGGCCAAGGAAGCGTTGAACTCTGTTTCCCGCATCCTGACCACCGATGACCTCATCAACCTCAACCGCGCAGTCAGCGGCAGCCAGAAGCAGAACGCCAAGGACGCTGCGGCCGCCTGGCTGAAGGACAAGGGCATCGTCAAGTAGTTCCCGCGCCCCCTCGGGGCCAGATTTGCCATGACGACGGCGGCTGCCGGACTTCCAAAGTCCGGCAGCCGCCGTCGTCCGTATGTGGGCGAGGTCTCAGCGGCTGTCCATCCTTCCTGTGGCATATTTGAGGAATGGCAGAATTCAGGCAGTCCACGAAGCTCAACAACGTCCTTTACGACATCCGTGGACCCATCCTGCAGGCCGCCCAGCAAATGGAAGCGGAAGGCCACCGCATCCTCAAGCTGAACATTGGCAATCCCGCCCCGTTCGGCTTCGAGGCCCCGGACGCCATCCTGGTGGACATGATCCGCCACCTCCCGCACGCCCAGGGCTACAGCGATTCCCGCGGCATCTTCTCGGCGCGCACCGCCGTCTCGCAGTACTACCAGACCCGCGGTATCCAGAACATCCACGTGGATGACATCTACCTGGGAAACGGCGTCAGCGAACTGATCACCATGTCGCTGATGGCCCTCCTGGATTCCGGCGATGAAGTCCTCATCCCCACCCCGGACTACCCGCTGTGGACAGCGTCCGTGGCCCTTGCCGGCGGAAAGCCCGTGCACTACCTCTGCGACGAGGAATCCGGCTGGCAGCCCGACCTTGAGGACATGGAAGCGAAGATCACGCCCCGCACCAAGGGCATCGTGGTGATCAACCCCAACAACCCCACCGGTGCCGTCTACCCGGAAGAGACGCTGAAGCGGATCGTTGCCCTGGCCGAGAAACACGGCCTGGTGCTCTTCGCGGATGAGATCTACGAAAAGATCCTCTACGAGGACGCCGTCCACGTGAACATGGCCGGACTGACCGGCGACGACGTCCTCTGCCTGACCTTCAGCGGACTGTCCAAGGCCTACCGGGTGTGCGGGTACCGGGCAGGCTGGATGGCGATCTCCGGGCCGAAGAAGGACGCCGCGGACTACCTCGAGGGCATCAGCCTGCTGGCCAACATGCGCCTGTGCGCCAATGTTCCCGCCCAGCACGCCATCCAGACGGCCCTGGGCGGTTACCAGAGCATCAACGACCTCATCCTTCCCGGCGGTCGGCTGCTCGAACAGCGCAACAAGGCCTATGAGATGCTCAACGCCATTCCCGGTGTCAGCACCCAGCAGGCCAAGGGGGCCCTGTACCTGTTCCCGCGGTTGGACCCCGAGGTCTACCACATCCGCGACGACGAGAAGTTTGTCCTGGACCTCCTGCGCGAGCAGAAGATCCTGGTGTCGCATGGACGCGCCTTCAACTGGGTGCGCCCGGACCACTTCCGGATGGTCACCCTGCCCAACGTCAAGGACATCGAAGAAGCTGTCGGCCGGATGGGGGACTTCCTCAGCAGGTACCAGGGGAACTAGCCTGTGGTCACGGGCGCGCCGCGTCCGTGACCCTCCTGCGGAAGGACCCTCGTGGCCAGCATTGTCGGATTCGACCAGCATCCCTCTGATACCCTCCGCGTCGGGAAGGGCTTCTCGCTGGCGGCGGTGGATCCGGAGGCCACTCCGGGATACAGCGGCAGCAAGGCTGACGGCGAAGCTTTGTTGGCCGACCTCGACGGCAAACTTACCGAATTGCAGGAGAAGCTGTTCGCGGAGTCTCGGTTCGGCGGGAAGAATCGGATCCTCCTGGTCCTGCAGGCCATGGACACCGCAGGCAAAGGCGGGATCGTCAACCACGTCATGGCCACCATGGATCCCCAAGGTGTCCAGTTCAAGGCATTCAAAGCTCCCTCGGAGCTGGAGAAGTCCTACGATTTCCTGTGGCGCATCGAGAAAGAGGTGCCGGCCGCGGGCATGGTGGGTATCTTTGACCGTTCCCATTATGAGGACGTCCTCATCCACCGGGTCCACAACTGGGCCACACCGGACGAAATCACCCGCCGCTACCGGGCCATCAATGAATTTGAGGCACGGCAGGCGGACGCAGGCACCAGGATCGTCAAAGTGATGCTCAACATCAGCAAGGACGAGCAGAAATCCCGGTTGCTGGCCCGCCTGGACAATCCCGCCAAGCACTGGAAGTACAGCAGCGGCGACCTGAAGGAACGGGCCTTCTGGGAGGACTACATGGCGGCCTACCAGGCGGCCTTTAACGAGACCAGCACTGCCGCGGCCCCCTGGTACGTGGTTCCGGCCAACAAGAAGTGGTACGCGCGGATCGCCGTGCAACAGCTGGTGATGTCCGCGTTGTCAGATTTCCGCCTGGAGTGGCCTAAAGCGGCGTTCGACGTTGAGGTGGAACGGGAACTGGTAGCCCGCTCCTGACCGGCCGGCCACGCCGGGGTGTCGCGCCGGCGGTCGCGGAAGGGTTGCCGTAATACGGGGGTGGATCAGAGCGGTTGGTCCCGGGCGGCGGCGAGCCGTTTGCGGGCGCCCTCCAGCCATTCCTCGCAGCGCGCCGCCAGGGCCTCGCCGCGTTCCCACAGGGCCAGGGACTCCTCGAGGCTGGCGCCCCCTGCCTCAAGGCGGCCTACGACGGCGATGAGCTGTTCGCGTGCTTCCTCGTAGCTCAATGCGGCGGTGCCGTTAGCCGGCGTCTGCTCGGTCATGTTGTTTCTCCCGTTTCCGGATGGTGCTGGTCAGGTGTTTCTGGTTTTTCCCCGGGGCTGCGGCTGCCGCTGCCGGTGGACGTGGCGCCGAAGCGGCCTTCGGCGACGCGGATGGCCAGGGGCTGCCCCGCGGGGGCATCGGCCGGGCGCCGCACCACTGCGTGGCCGGAGCCAGACGACGCCGCGTGCGGCCCGGCGAGCTCCACCACCGCGTACCCTCGGTCCAGCGTTTTCTGGGGGGACAGGGCACGTACCTGGGTCCTGAGATGCTCCAGCCGGTCACCGGCACGGACCACCGTGGAGTTCACGGCCGTTGACGAACGCCGAAGCAGCCGTTCGATTTCCTCGCTGCGGACAGTGACCAGGCCTTCCGGCGACGCCAGGACGGGACGGGAATGGAGGGAGGCCAGCCGGTCGGTTTCCCTGTCCACCAGCCGTTCAATGCAGCGGCGCAGCTGTTCCCGGGCCTGCCGGACACCGGCCAGCTCCTCGGAGACTTCCGGAACGATCCGCTTGGCTGCATCGGTGGGAGTGGATGCGCGGAGGTCGGCGACGTCGTCAAGCAGCGGCCGGTCGGCTTCGTGCCCGATGGCGCTGACTACCGGCGTGGCTGCCGCCGCCACCGCCCGCACCAGCTCTTCGCTGTTGAACGGCAGCAGGTCCTCCAGCGCCCCGCCGCCCCGGGCGATCACAATGACGTCGACTTCCGGGAGGCCGTCCAGTTCCCTGAGGGCGCGCACCACCTGCGAGACGGCGCTGTTGCCCTGGACTGCCACTTCGCGGATCTCAAATTCGACGGCGGGCCAGCGCAGGGCGGCGTTGCGCACGACATCCTTCTTGGCGTCCGAGTCCCGGCCGGTAATGAGGCCGATGCGGTGGGGAAGGAGGGGGAGGGGTTTCTTCCTCGAATCAGCGAACAGGCCTTCAGCTGCGAGGGCCTGGCGGAGCCGTTCGATGCGCGCGAGCAGGTCCCCAAGGCCGACGGGGCGGATATCCCGGACCTGCATGTTCAGCCGGCCGGTCTTCAGCCAAAACTCGGGTTTGAGCAGGGCCACCACCCGTGATCCGCGCTCCAAGGGAAGATTTTTGCGTTCCAGGACCTTGGTCCACACAGACGCCGGCAGCGACACTTCGGCATCGACGTCGCGCAGGGTCAGGTAGGCGTTGCCTCCGCGGCGGTTCATCTCGATGACCTGGCCCTCCACCCAGGCAGACGGCGTGCGGTCGATGTGGACTTTCAGCTTCTGCGAGAGCAACTGCAGGGGCCACGGGTTCTCCGGCGTGGTTTCAGCGGCCGTGGCCGGCAGGGTGGTCGGCGCGGTGTCCGGCAGGGAAGGCTGCTCAGACATGCGTGTGCCCCTGCGGGACTGGAACTGCGGGCATGGGGTCCTTTGGTGGCTGTGACAATCAGGCTGTCAGGAAAAGCTGCGTTCGAAGAAAGCTGGGTACCGGTTCTTCAACCTTATCCATAAGCAATAGCACGCGGGCTGACAGAGCCCGGTCAGGTTACCTGCCTAGGATGGGGTTACCGCCATCAACCTGAAGGACCTGCTGTGCGCACTTTCGTTTCCGCCCTGGCTACCGTGCTGGGCATCCTCCTGGCCGCCGTGGCGGTTCCTGCCATCTGGCTGGACCGCAACATCGTCGGCGAAGACGGTTTCGTGAGCCTTGCGGCGCCCATGGGGCAGGACCCCGAATTCCGGCAGCAACTGGCGACGGCCGCCGTCGGGACCATCGACACCAGCGCCGTTCCCGGGTTCCTGAACGACCTGGTGCAGCCGGTCCTGGAGAACGCGGCAACAACCCTGACCGGGCTTCCCGGGTATCCCGCGGCGTGGGACGAGACGCTGCGCAAGAGCCACCGCCTGAGTTTCGCCTCCACGGACGGTGATGCAGGCGCCGCCGGGCAGGCATCTTCCCTGACGCTCGACGTCGCGCCGCTGGTGGCCCTCGGGGTGGAGGAAATTTCCAGGGCCAGCGGGATTCCCATTGATGCACCGCAGGAGACGCTGATCAACGTCGGCCAGCCGGAACACCGGGAGTGGGTGGAACGCCTCGCTACCTACGCGCCCATGGGGTACCTGCTGGCCATCGGTTCAGGTGTCGCCTTCCTCCTCGCGCTGGTGGCGGCCCGCCGCCGCTGGACAGTGGTGGCTGCTGCCGGCATCGGTGCGCTCCTGATGGCCGGTGCGTGGAAGCTGGCCACGGATGCCGGAACGGCCAGGGCCCTTGCAACAGACACGGGCAACGACGTGGCGAACCTGTTCCGTGACGGGTTCGTTCCCGCTGCGGCATCGAATTTCGGGGGCTGGACCCTGGGCACGGCCGTGGCCGGCGGGGGGCTGTTGGTCCTGGCTCTTGTGGGCGGAGCCGTATCGCGAAGGCGGCCCCGGGCAACCCGGTAGCATGGAGAGATGACCTCCACAGCTGTTTCCCTCTCGATGCCAACCGTCCCGCGTAGGCGCCGCTCGCCCGAGGAAGTAGCAGCTGCAGCGCCCGTCACCGGGGCCAAAAAGGTGCTGCTCGCGGCCCCCGCGGCTACTGCGCGGGAGTGGACCGGGCCGTGATCGCGGTCGAAAAGGCACTGGAGCACTACGGCCCCCCGGTGTACGTCCGCAAGCAGATCGTCCACAACGTCCATGTGGTCAGCTCCCTCGAAGAGAAGGGTGCTGTGTTCGTTGACGAGACGGACGAGGTTCCCGAAGGTGCCCTGGTCATCTTCTCCGCGCACGGAGTGTCACCTGCCGTCGTCGAGTCTGCCGGGCAGCGCGGACTGCGCACCATCGACGCCACCTGCCCCCTGGTGACGAAGGTGCACAAGGAAGCCGTCCGGTTCGCCAAGGACGATTTCGACATCCTCCTGATCGGCCACGACGGCCACGAGGAAGTGGAAGGAACAGCAGGTGAAGCGCCCGACCACATCCAGATCATCAACGGCCCCCACGAGGTGGACAAGGTCACCGTCCGTGACCCGGAAAAGGTCATTTGGCTTTCACAGACCACCCTCAGCGTCGACGAAACCATGGAAACGGTCCGGCTGCTGAAGGCGCGGTTTCCCACCCTGCAGGACCCGCCCAGCGACGACATCTGCTACGCCACCACCAACCGGCAGGTGGCCATCAAGAAGATTTCGCCCCAGGCGGACCTGGTGATCGTGGTGGGGTCCGCAAACTCCTCGAACTCCGTGCGGCTTGTGGAAGTGGCCCTGGAATACGGCGCCAAGGCGTCCTACCGCGTGGACTTCGCCAACCAGGTGGACGAAGCATGGTTTGAAGGCGTAGCGACCGTCGGCGTGACCTCGGGGGCCTCCGTTCCCGAGGTGCTGGTCCAGGATGTGCTCCGACTGCTCGCTGAATACGGCTACGGAAGCGTGGAAGAAGTGGTCACCGCCGAGGAAGACCTCCTGTTCTCGCTGCCCAAGGAACTCCGCGCCACCCTGAAGGAGGCCGGCGACGTCAGCCGCGCCCTCGGCGGACGCCGGCCGCGCGACTGACGTCCGGCGTCCTACGCGGCAGCCTCGTCCTGCTGGAGCTCGGGGGCTGAAAGCGCGCGGGGTGTGACCTCCACGGGTGCCGGGGAGGCCAGGCCCGCTTCGTCCAAGGTGTTCAGCTTGCGGGCCGTGGGCAGCACTCGGGCTTCCAGCGTCCCCACCAGGGAGTTGTAGCGGTCGACCGACGTCTTCAGCGATGACCCCAGCTTGGTGACGTTCTCGCCCAGGGTTCCCATCCGGTCGTAGAGTTGCCGGGCGAGGTCAAACAGTTCCCGCGCATTGTCGGTCAGGACGTCCTGCCGCCACGTGAACGCCACCGACTTCAGCACGGCAAGCAGGGTCCCCGGAGAGGCCAGGACGACGTTCTTGGACAGCGCGTGGTCCAGGAGCGACGCGTCGGCTTCAAGGGCAGCCGCAAGAATCGATTCCGCAGGGATGAAGCAGACCACCAGTTCGGGGGAGTTCCCCGGAATGTCCCAGTACCTCTTGTTGCCCAGAGCATCCACATGGGCCCTCAGCGCCTTTGCGTGGGCAGCCAGGAGCGCCTGCTGTGAACGGCGGTCGGAGACCGACTGGGGTGCCTGCCGCGCCTCGGAATGCTGCGTGAAGCTTGCCGCTGAAGCGCCCATCTCCTGTGCTTCGAGGTAGGCGGACAAGGGGACCTTGGCGTCCACCACCAGGATCTTCTCGCCGGGAAGCTGGACTACAAGGTCGGGACGGACTGCGGAGTCGCCGCCCGCGCTGTGGACCTGCTCCACGAAATCAACGTGGCGGAGCATGCCGGCAGCCTCCACCACGCGCCGCAGCTGGACTTCACCCCACTGGCCCCTTGCGCTGTTGGACCTGAGGGCCGATTCCAGCGCATGCGTGGAGCGCATCAGCTGTTCGTCGGAGAGGCGCGCTTCCTGGAGTTGCTGGGCAAGCTGGCCGTATTGTTCCACGCGGTCCCGTTCCAGCAGCGCCACTTGCTGCTGGACTGCCGTGAGCTTCTCCGCCACCGGGGCAAGGGCGCGCAGCACGCTGCCGTCCTGCGACCTGGCCTCACCCAGCTCGCGGTTCTGTGCCGCCAAAAGCCGGCGTTCGGCGTCGGCCGCTGCAAACTGTGCGCTAACCTCCGACAGCCGGGCGGACACGGCGTCAAAGTCAGCTTCCACGCCGTTGGTGTTCTTCCGCAGCACTAAGTAGGTGGCGGCCGCACCGGCCAGGGCACCGGCAAGAAGCATGAAGAGGGCAAGAATCAAGGCAAATCCATCCATGAGTTCACTGTTGCACGGGGCACTGACAATCAACGGGAGTGACATCCGCCGGTACGGGCGGACGGGACGCTGCGGGTAGAATCAGTGCTCGTGGCTCTTACTATTGGCATCGTCGGACTGCCCAACGTCGGCAAATCAACTCTCTTCAACGCGCTGACCCGCAACCAGGTCCTGGCGGCGAACTACCCGTTCGCCACTATCGAACCGAACGTCGGCGTCGTGAACCTGCCGGATCCCCGGCTGCAGCAGCTTGCCGGGATCTTCAACTCGCAGCGCGTCCTGCCCGCCGCCGTGTCCTTCGTGGACATCGCCGGCATCGTCAAGGGCGCGTCCGAGGGCGAAGGGCTGGGCAACCAGTTCCTGGCGAACATCCGCGAGGCGGAGGCCATCGCCCAGGTGGTGCGCGTGTTCGATGACCCCGATGTCATCCACGTGGACGGCAAGGTTGATCCGCGCTCGGATATGGAGACCATCAACACCGAGCTGATCCTCGCGGACCTGCAGACCATCGAGAAGGCCATTCCCCGGATCGAAAAAGAGGTCAAGATCAAGAAGCGGGAGGCCGCCGAACTGGCTGCCATCAAGGCCGCCCAGACCGTCCTCGAGCGCGGCGACACCATTTTTTCCTCGGTCAAGAGCGACAAGCTGGAGATGGAGCACCTCAAGGAGCTCGGGCTCCTGACGGCCAAGCCGTTCATCTACGTCTTCAACGCCGACGAGGCCATCCTGGGCAGCCAGGAAAAGCAGGACGAACTGCGGGCCCTCGTAGCCCCCGCGGACTGCATCTTCCTCGACGCCAAGCTCGAAGCGGACCTCGTTGAGCTGGACGAGGAAGAAGCCCGCGAAATGCTGGAGATGAACGGGCAGGAAGAGTCCGGCCTGGACCAGCTGGCCCGCGTCGGTTTCCACACCCTCGGGCTGCAGACCTACCTGACGGCGGGTCCCAAGGAAGCGCGCGCCTGGACCATCCGCCAGGGTGACACGGCCCCGCAGGCCGCAGGAGTGATCCACTCGGACTTCCAGCGCGGTTTCATCAAGGCTGAAGTGGTCTCCTTCGCCGACCTCGTGGAGGCCGGGTCCATGGCCGAGGCGAAGTCCCGCGGCAAGGTCCGGATCGAAGGCAAGGAATACGTCATGTCCGACGGCGACGTGGTGGAGTTCCGCTTTAACGTTTAGTTCCAGAGGATTTCGGAACGGGCCCATCTGCTTGCGCAGATGGGCCCGTTCCTGTTGGCGCGCTTCACGTGGCCTAGGATCTCTCCATGACGACACTTCGGGGAGCGGTGGTTCTGGTAGTCGGCGCCAGCGGCGGACTCGGTTCGCGCGTCGCCGCCCTGCTGGAGAGCAGCGGCGCCGTCGTCGCCCGGTCCTCAAAGTCAGATGGGTACGATCTGCGCGAACCTTCCGTGATCCAAGCGATGCTGGATGAGACGAATGCGCAGTACGGTCGCCTCGACGGGTTAGTGGTTGCGTCAGGGGTCGTTGCCTTCGGCGCCGCGTCAGACCTTGAACCCGCCACAGTGGACGAACTTTTCGCTGTGAACACGACCGGTCCGATCCGCCTCATCACCAAGAGCCAGCCCTACCTCGCGGTGTCCGCACGCGAGGGCCGGGAGCCCTTCATTGTCACATTGAGTGGCGTTGTGGCCGAGGCGCCCGTCGCTGGCCTGGCGGCATATTCGGCGTCGAAGGCTGGACTCGCGGCCTTCGTTGTTGCAGCGGCCCGCGAGTATCGCCGGGCGGGCATCAGAATCGTGGACGCACGTCCAGGCCACACCGGCACCGCCCTGTCTGAGCATCCGATCGCCGGGACAGCGCCGCGATTCGGCGCGGCGCTGGATCCCGACCTGGTTGCAGCGCGGATTGTCACTGCGATCGCCGATGGCGAGAAGGACCTGCCCAGCACCGCCTTCTAAGCTCGTTCAGCTCCGGCCGGAGACCAGCCAAGTGCCGGACCCAGCCGGGTGGCGACGTCGGTGAGGATCTGGACGTAGTCCTCGTGCTCAAAGCTGA
Source organism: Pseudarthrobacter equi (assembly GCF_900105535.1). Taxonomy (NCBI): domain Bacteria; kingdom Bacillati; phylum Actinomycetota; class Actinomycetes; order Micrococcales; family Micrococcaceae; genus Pseudarthrobacter; species Pseudarthrobacter equi. The sequence continues at coordinate 3,267,317 of NZ_LT629779.1, read as the reverse complement.
AGGGCAGGGCGAAGGCTACTTCGTCAACTTCCTGGAAACCTGCGTGCGCGTACAGTTCCTCCGCGATGTGCTCGCTCGTGCCGATGAGGTCCCGGGCGAACAGCATTCTTTTCGGCCCCTGCGGGGCGGCCGTGCGGGGCGTGCGTTCGTCGACGTACTGCTGGTACTTCTCCCTCTGTGCCGCTGAGGCCGAATCGGTGGGAATGACCACCAGCCCCTGCGATACGCGGGTCCGCTCCTGCGGCTGTCCTGACGCTGCGGCCGCGTCCCGGTAGGCGCGGATTTGGGACTGCTGGATCCGGGCGAAGTCGGGTTCTTCGCCTGCTTCAGGGAAAATCACGCTGCTGGAGAGCAGGTTGAAGCCGTTTTCCCCTGCCCAGACCGCGGATTTCCGGCTGGCAGCGCCGTACCAGAGGCGATCGCGCAGTCCCGGGGAATGCGGCTCTACGCGGTTGGAGAACTCCTCCACCACACCCTGCTTGCCGGAGAAATCGCGGACAGGTTCACCCGCAACCAGCCGGGCGAACCGCTCCACACGTGCGTAGCTGAAGTCCTCCACCTCGGCGGAATCGGGGTAGAGCTCATGCTTCACCGTGTCCCAGTGCATCGGTTCGCCCACGCTGAGGCCGGGGTTGATCCGGCCGCCCGCCAGCAGGTCCGTGGTGGCGATGTCCTCGGCCAGGCGCAGGGGATTCTCCCAGCCCAGCGGCGTAACGGCTGTACCGAGCTCGATCCGGGACGTACGCTGGCTGGCCGCTGCCATGACCGCCACGGGCGAGGAAATGCCAAACTGCAGGTGGCGGTGCCGCAGCCACGCGCTGTCGAAACCGAGCCGCTCACCCAGTTCGATGACCTGCAAAGTGGATTCGTGGCCTGCGGCCGGGTTGGCCGGATCGAAGAAGCCGATGGTCAGGAAGCCAAGCTTTCGCAGGGGACGGTTCTGATCTGGCATGGGCTTCCTTTGCTTGCTTGGGCCTGGTGGTTGACCCCAGAATATGCTCGCCTGGCCCGCCGCTCGTGGACAGGGCAGGTGCAGGTTACCGTTTGCGACAGCGGAGCCGCTGTCCGCCCGGCAACGTCCGGAGAACATTCCAACTATCGTTGGGGCATGCAAGCCGGCCAGCACCTGCGCCTCGTCCTGCCGCATCAGCTCTTCGAACAGCAGCTTGAACTGCCGGCTGACGGCACGGTGTTTGTGCTGATCGAGCACGACCTCATGTTCCGGCAGTACGCCTTCCACTCCCACAAACTGGTCCTGCACCGGGCATCGATGGCACGCTTTGCGCGGCGGCTCCGCAGCCATGGCTATGAGGTAGCCGTCCTGGCCAGCCACCCCTCGCGCACATCGCGCAGCCAACTGGGGCAGCTCATCCGCAGCAGCCGCCCGCGGCAGGTGACCTGGTTCGACGTCGTGGACGACTGGCTTGAGCAGGACCTGTTCGCCGCCCTCGCTGACGGCGGCTACCGGATGCAGGCCGGCGACGTCCTGGAGACTCCCAACTTCCTCACGGACCGCCGTCGGATCGACGAATGGTTCGCGGGCAATCCTGCCCGGATGCACGACTTCTACGTGTGGCAACGCCGCCGGCTCAACGTCCTGGTGGACGGCGGCGGCCCCGTGGGCGGCAAGTGGTCCTTTGACGCCGAGAACAGGAAGAAGCTTCCCCGCGGGTACGTCCCGGCCGCCGTGGGCAGGTTCAACAGCGGAAACGACGCCGGGCAAGCGATGTTCGACCTTGACGCACTGATGGACGACGACGGCGGGCCGGAGGCCACCCCCGACGCCGGGTCGAGTGAGGTCGAGGCAGCCATCGCCTGGGTAGCGGAGGAGTTTCCGGACGCCCCGGGGAACCCTGCTTCCTTTGCCTGGCCCACCGACGCGGCGGAGGCCAGGCAGCACGTACACGAGTTTGTCCGCGATCGGCTTGCCGGATTTGGTGCCTACGAGGACGCCATCTCCACCGCGCACCCGTTCATCAACCACGCCCTGCTCACCCCGGCACTCAATATCGGGCTACTGGACCCCCGCGAGGTCCTGGACGCAGTTTTGGACGGCGCCGGCCAAGACACGCCGTTGGCTTCGCTCGAGGGTTTCGTGCGGCAGCTGATCGGATGGCGGGAGTACATGCGCGCCACCTACCGTCTCCGCGGCCGGCAGATGCGCAGCGCCAACCTGCTCAACCACACGAATGAGCTGGGCGCCGGGTGGTGGGATGCCACCACCGGGCTGGCCCCTGTGGATATGGTGATTTCCCGGGTGCTCACCACCGGATACAGCCACCACATTGAACGGCTGATGATCCTGGGCAACGCCATGTCCCTCCTGCGCATCCACCCGCACGACGTCTATGAATGGTTCATGGCCATGTATGTGGACGCCTACGACTGGGTCATGGTTCCCAACGTGTACGCGATGAGCCAGTTCGCCTCAGGTGCCGGAATCACCACCAAGCCATACATCTCCGGCAGCAACTACCTGCGGAAAATGTCCGATCTGCCTCCGGGGGAGTGGATCCCCGACTGGGATGCCCTGTACTGGAGCTTCATCGATGACCACCGCCCTGTCATTGAGCGCAACTCCCGGTCCCGGATGGCGGTCTCCCTGCTGGACTCGATGGATCCGGACACCCGGAACGGCCACCGGCGCCGCGCGGAGGCGCTGCTTAAACCGAACGACGGCGGCACGCGGCTGCTGCGGCCCGCCCCCGAACCGGGGGCGTAGGGTTCCTCCTCCCCGCCCAGCCGGCGACACCAAAGTATCCTGACTGTGTAGGGCGCGTTCCTGGCGACTCCAGGCCCCCTTCCCCGGGATGGAATACACAAGGAGGCGGAGGCATGCCAGTCAGGCGCCTGATGCAGTACATCACCGCAGCGGCAGTGGCCGCAATGGCCCTTTCAGGCTGCTCAGGCGGCGGCAGCGCGCCGGTCGTGGTGGGCGAGGCCAAGCGCGGAGGCAGCGCCACCGTGGCTGAGGTCAACGCTTTTTCCTCCTTCAACCCGTTCAGCACCGATGGCAACACGGACATCAATTCCAAGATCGGTTCAGCCACGCACTCCGGCTTCTACTACCTGGACGACAAATCCGTGGTGGTCCGGAACGACAAGTTCGGCCGCTACGAAAAAGTCTCCGATGATCCGCTCAAGGTGCGGTACACAGTCAGCGAAGGCGTCAAATGGTCCGACGGCGCGCCGATCGACGCCGGCGACCTCCTCCTGAGCTGGGCCGCGGGTTCGGGTTACTTCGACGACGCGGATCCCGCGGCGGGGACGGGCACCAGGTACTTCTCGGCCGCGTCAGCCGCCGGCGGTCTCGCGGGCACGGCGTTCCCCGAGCTCGGCGACGACGGCCGGTCCATCACGCTGCAGTACGCCGCGCCGTACGCGGACTGGCAGACCGCGTTCGACGTCGGCCTGCCGGCCCACGTAGTCGCCGCCAAGGCCGGGCTGAGCGACGAAGAGGACCTGGTCGACCTGATCAAGGACGCGCCCAAGGGAAACCCCGGGAAGCCGGCAGTAAATTCGGCATTGAAGACGGTGGGAGATTTCTGGAACAACGGATTCGATACGAAATCCCTGCCTGACGACCCCGCGCTGTATCTTTCCAGCGGACCCTACATCGTGCGGGACATCGTTCCTGAAGTATCCATGAAGCTCGTGCGGAACCGCGACTACGTCTGGGGAACCGAGCCGTGGCTTGACGAGATTAACGTGCGGTTCACCGGTGCCCTTCCCACCGCTGTTGATGCGCTCCGCAGCGGTCAGGCGGACATCATCTCGCCGCAGCCTTCTGCTGACACCGCAAAACTCTTCGCCGGCCTGGCGGACCAGGGAAACACGGTGGAGCAGTACAGCCAGTCGGGATACGACCACCTCGACCTCAACTTCTCCGGGCCCTTCGCGGACGAAGACGTGCGCAAGGCCTTCCTGAAGGCCGTGCCCCGGCAGGCCATCGTGGACGCGGTGGTGGGGGACCTGATTGCGGACGCCAAACCGCTTGATTCGCAGGTCTTCCTTCCCGGGCAGCCCAAATACGCGGACACGGTGAAAAACAACGGCTCGGCCGACTACGCCAAGGTGGACATCAACGCAGCCAAGGAACTCCTCGACGGCGCCACACCGACGGTCCGGATCCTGTACAACCGGGACAACCCCAACCGGGCCAAGGCGTTCACCCTGATCCGCGATTCTGCGCAGCAGGCCGGTTTCCGCGTGGTTGATGCCGGCCAGGGAAACGCGGACTGGGCAAAGTCGCTGGGGGGCGCAGGCTACGACGCCGCGTTGCTGGGATGGATCGGAACGGGCGCCGGCGTGGGCCGCATCCCCCAGATCTTCCGCACCGGAGCGGGCAGCAACTTCAACGGATTCTCCGACGGCGACGCGGACAAGGCGATGGAACAACTGGCCACCACCACTGACCTCGGAAAACAGGACGAACTGCTGGCCGGGATCGATAAACGCGTCTGGGAGAAGGCGTACGGACTGCCCCTGTACCAGACGGTCGGAGCCATAGCCTTCAACGCCCGGGTGGCAGGCGTGAAACCCAGCCCGGGTCCCCTCGGCGTGTGGTGGAACATCTCCGATTGGCGCCTGGCCCAGCAGGGCACCAAGAACTGATTCCCCGCCGGGCAAATGGGTGATGCAGGCCACGCTTCGATTTCGCAGTGGCGCTACCGCCGAGTAGCATGTGACTTGCACAACTTCCGTTAACCGGTTAACGCGTCTCGAACGCCCCGGTCACGGTTTGGCAACGGAGTACCAGTATCTGGACTTCGTGCGGTTAGGCTACTCGTACATGTAGGACAGGTCACAGTTCACAGCTGTGCCCGGCCTGCGGGGAAACACCAGATTTCCCCTCGTTATCTCCCACAACTCATAGGAGGCGGAATGCGTTTCACGCGCACTTCCAAAGCACTGGGCATCGTGGCAATCGCTGCGCTTGCCCTGACCGGGTGCGGCGCTGGAGGCGGCACCACGGAGGGATCCAGCGACGCCACCGGCGATCCCAACAAGGTCATCACGGCTTACAGCAACGAACCACAGAACCCGCTGCTGCCGGCCAACACCAACGAGGTCTACGGCGGCCGCGTCGTCGAACTCCTCTTCGAAGGCCTGCGGACTTACGACGCCGACGGCAAGCCGGTCAACGCGTTGGCAGAATCCATTGATTCCTCCGACGCCCAGAACTGGACCATCAAGGTCAAGCAGGGCCAGAAGTTCACCAACGGCGAGGCCATCACGGCCAAGACGTTCGTAGACTCCTGGAACTTCGCAGCCAACTCGAAGAACCTGCAGAACAACGGCTTCTTCTTTGAGTCCATCGCCGGCTACGAAGAAGTATCGGCGGTCAACAGCGAGAAGACGGCCGACGGCAAGACCAAGACCACCCCTGCTCCGACGGCCGAGACCATGTCCGGCCTGGCAGCAACCGATGACTCCACGATCACCGTGAAGCTTGCCCAGCCTGAAGCAGACTGGTCGCTGCGCCTGGGCTACTCCGCTTTCTTCCCGCTTCCTTCCGCTGCCCTGGCAGACCCGAAGACCTTCGGCGAGAACCCGGTGGGTAACGGCCCGTACAAGCTCGAGAAGGAAGGCGCCTGGGTACACGACCAGTCGATTTCCCTCGTCAAGAACGCTGACTACAGCGGCCCGCGCGAGTCCAAGAACGGCGGCGTGACCTTCAAGTTCTACACCGATCCGGGCCCCGCATACACGGATCTCCAGTCGGACAACCTGGACATCACCGATGTCCTGCCGTCCAACGCCCTGAAGACCTATGAGACGGACTTCCAGGACCGTAACGCCACCAAGGCAGTTGCCACCAACTCCACGCTGAACATCCCGCCGTACAACCCGAACTTCCAGGGTGAAGCCGGCAAGCTGCGCCGCGAGGCCCTTTCCTACGCCATCAACCGCGAGGAAATCGCCAAGGTTGTCTTCAACGGCACCCGCACCCCGGCCAAGGCCTTTGTCCCGCCGGTCATCGACGGATTCAAGGGAGACCTCAAGGGCAGCGAAGTCCTGAAGTTCGACGCCGCCAAGGCTAAGGACCTCTGGGAGCAGGCCAACAAGATCCAGCCCTACGACGACTCCAAGCCGCTCCAGATTGCTTCCAACACCGATGGTGGCAACAAGGAATGGATCGACGCCGTTGCTAACGGCTTCAAGAACAACCTCGGCATCCAGGCTGAAATCCAGCCCTTCGCCAAGTTCGCTGAAGTCCTGAACCTGCGCAAGTCCCAGCAGCTCCCCGGCCTGACCCGTGCAGGCTGGCAGGGTGACTACCCGTCGCTGTACAACTTCCTCGGCCCGGTCTGGGGCACCAACGCTTCCTCCAACTACGAGAAGTACACGAACCCCGAGTTCGACAAGCTCCTCAAGGAGGGCCTGGCTGCCACATCCACCGAGGATGCAAACGCCAAGTTCAACCAGGCACAGGAAGTGCTGTTCGAGGATCTGCCCGGCCTGCCCCTGTGGGACCAGGCACGTCCGATCGTGTGGAGCAACAACGTCGTGAAGGCCGAAACCGGCTGGAACGGCAGCATCCTCTACTACAACATCACGGCTAAGTAGTCCTTAATCTAACTTGCCGCCAAGGCTAATGGGGGTCCGGTTACGGCCGGGCCCCCATTGGCTTGCACGGCAGGAAGGTATGCATGAACCTGTTCACTTCCTCCCCGGAAGGCTGGTGATACCGTGGTCCGCTTTATCCTTCGCCGGCTCCTCCAGGTGATCCCTGTCTTCATCGGCACCACCCTCCTCGTGTACTACATGGTCTTCGCCCTGCCCGGCGATCCCATCGCGGCACTGTTCGGCGACCGCCAGCCACCCCAGGCAGTCATCGATACCCTTCGCAGCCAGTACCACCTTGATGAACCCTTCATTGTCCAGTACGGCCTGTTCCTGAAGAACCTCTTCACGTTCAACCTTGGCAACGACTTCACCGGCCAGCCCATTGCGGCAAGCCTGGCCCGAGTCTTCCCGGTAACGGCGATGCTGGCCGTCGAAGCGCTGGCCATCCAGGCCATCTTCGGTGTGGCGTTCGGCGTATTCGCCGGGCTCCGCCGTGGCGGCTGGTTTGACTCCACCGTCCTGGTCGCTTCCCTGGTGGTCATCGCAGTTCCCACCTTCGTGCTGGGCTTCGTGTTCCAGCTGGTCTTTGGCGTACAACTCGGCTGGGCGAAACCCACCGTGGGCGCCAACGCAGACTGGGGCAGCCTGCTGCTGCCCGCCGTCGTGCTGGGCCTTGTCTCCTTCGCGTACGTCCTCAGGCTGACCCGTGCGTCGGTCAGCGAGAACATGAACGCGGACTACGTCCGGACCGCCACCGCCAAGGGCCTGTCCCGGCCCCGGGTGGTCCTGGCACACATCCTGCGCAACTCGCTGATCCCCGTGGTGACCTACCTGGGCGCCAACCTTGGCGGCCTGATGGGCGGCGCCATCGTTACCGAAGGCATCTTCAACGTCCCGGGCGTCGGCAACAAGCTGTACCAGGCAGTCCTGCGCACTGAGGGCCCCACCATCGTGTCCATCGTCAGCGTGCTGGTGCTGGTGTTCGTGGTGTCCAACCTGCTCGTTGATCTCCTGTACGCCTGGCTTGACCCGAGGATTCGCTATGACCAGTAACAACAGCCACTTCGTGGCGCCCATCGATGAAACCCCGCTGCAGGCGACGGACGCGGTCAAGACCGACCAAGCCCCGCTCAGCCTGTGGGCAGACGCGTGGCGCAAGCTCCGCCGTCGTCCGCTGTTTATCATCTCGTCGCTGCTGATCCTCGCCCTGATCGTGATTGCGCTGTTCCCCGGCCTCTTCACGTCCACCCCGCCGAACGACGGCTGCGAACTCGGGAACTCGGAAGGCGGGCCCACTGCCGGCCACCCGTTCGGGTTTACGTTCCAGGGTTGCGACATCTACTCGCGCGTCATCCACGGCACACAGGCATCACTGTCCGTTGGCATCCTTTCGGTGCTCTGCGTACTGGTGATCGGTGTAACCCTCGGCGCGTTGGCTGGCTACTACGGCGGCTGGGTCGATGCCGTACTGGCCCGCCTCGGCGACATCTTCTTCGCGCTGCCGCTGATCCTCGGCGCCCTGGTGATCACCCAGCTGCCGCTGTTCCGCGAGAACAAGAGCGTGTGGACAGTAGTGTTCGTCATATCGCTCCTGGCCTGGCCGCAGATGGCACGCATTACCCGTGGCGCCGTCATAGAAGTACGCAACGCAGACTTCGTCACCGCGGCCCAGGCGCTGGGCGTGTCGAAGTTCAAGGCGCTGGTCCGGCACGTCCTGCCCAACGCCCTGGCACCGATCATCGTTCTGGCAACCCTGGAACTGGGCGTGTTCATCGTGGCCGAAGCCACGCTGTCCTTCCTGGGCATTGGACTGCCGCAGAGCATCATGTCGTGGGGCAATGACATTGCAGGTGCCCAGGCCTCCATCCGGACCCGGCCCGAAATCCTGCTGTTCCCCGCTGCAGCCCTGTCCATCACCGTGCTGAGCTTCATCATGCTGGGCGATGCCGTCCGTGACGCCCTCGACCCGAAGAGCCGCCAGCGATGAGAGATAAAGAGATGACAACTCCAGACGTCAGCATCGGCGAGGCCCGCGCCAACGGCAACAAGCCGCTCCTGGAAATCCGCGACCTTGCCATCACCTTCAAGACCGGCAGCGGCGAAGTCCAGGCCGTGCGCAACGCACACCTGACCATCATGCCCGGAGAGACGGTAGCCATTGTGGGGGAGTCCGGCTCGGGCAAGTCCACCACGGCACTGGCGGCCATAGGACTCCTGCCGAATAACGGCAGCGTCTCCGGCGGCCAGATCCTGCTTGACGGCGAGGACATTTCCCACGCCAGTGAGCAGCGGATGATCGAGCTGCGCGGAAACACCATCGGCATGGTTCCGCAGGACCCGATGTCCAACCTCAACCCGGTGTGGAAGATCGGGTACCAGGTGCGGGAGACCCTGCGCGCCAATGGCCGTCCGAGCGGACCGGATGACATCGCCAAGGTGCTGTCCGAAGCCGGCCTGCCCGACGCCAAACGCCGCGCGAACCAGTATCCGCATGAGTTCTCCGGCGGTATGCGCCAGCGTGCACTGATCGCCATTGGCCTTTCATGCCAGCCGCGCCTGCTGATTGCCGATGAACCCACGTCCGCGCTGGACGTGACGGTCCAGCGGCAGATCCTGGACCACCTGGACACCATGACCACGGAACTTGGCACCTCGGTGCTGCTGATCACCCACGACCTGGGCCTGGCAGCAGAACGTGCCAACAAAGTGGTGGTCATGTACCAGGGACGCGTCGTGGAGGCAGGGCCGTCACTGGAACTGCTGCGTAATCCGCAGCACCCGTACACCAAGCGCCTGGTTGAGTCGGCGCCATCCCTTGCCAGCCGGCGCATCCAGGCAGCCAAGGAACAGGGCGTGGAGACGGCGGACATGCTGGCTCCTGCAGCGGAAACGTCCGTCGCGGACAACGTCCTGCAGATCCAGGACCTTCGGAAGGTGTACAAGCTCCGCCAGGGCCTGGGCAAGGCCACCGATTTCGCGGCCGTGGACGGCGTGAGCTTCGACGTCAAACGCGGAACAACGACGGCGATCGTGGGGGAGTCCGGTTCGGGCAAGTCCACGGTGGCCAAGATGGTGCTCCAGCTTGAGAAGCCTACCGACGGCAAGATCCTCTTTGACGGCGTGGATACCTCGCTGCTGAAGGCCGGGGACCTGTTCAAGTTCCGCCGGCGTGTGCAGCCGATCTTCCAGGACCCGTACGGATCCCTGGACCCGATGTACAACATCTACCGCACCATCGAGGAGCCGTTGCGGGTCCACAAGATCGGTGATGCGGCCAGCCGCGAGAAAAAGGTCCGGGAACTGCTGGACCAGGTGGCACTGCCCCAGTCCGCCATGCAGCGGTACCCGAACGAGCTCTCCGGAGGCCAGCGTCAGCGCGTCGCCATTGCCCGCGCCCTCGCACTGGACCCCGAGGTCATCATCTGTGACGAGGCCGTGTCCGCACTGGACGTCCTGGTCCAGGCGCAGGTCCTGAACCTGCTGGCTGACCTGCAGTCGAACCTGGGCCTGACCTATCTCTTCATCACCCACGACCTGGCAGTCGTCCGGCAGATTGCCGACCATGTCTGCGTCATGGAGAAGGGCCGCCTGGTGGAGACCGGAACCACCGACGAAGTCTTCGAAGCGCCGCAGCAGGAGTACACCAGGGCACTCCTGAACGCCATCCCGGGTGCGAAGCTGATGCTGCCGCCGGAAGTGGCATAAAGCGCGATCCGTCGTCGTACAGCTGAAGGGCTGGGGCGCCGCTCCGAATGGAGCGTGGCCTCAGCCCTTCTTGCTGCCGGCTCCGGCCTGGGCGGTGGCCGCGGCAGTGGCCGTGATGTCCGGAATTCCCAGTTCCCGGAGGCGGCGTTCCAGCACCGTCCCCAGCGCCTTCCGGCCTTCGCTGTCCATGTGGACGGGGTCCGCAAGGTGCTGTACCAGGTTGTACTTGGTCAGCCAGTCTCCCGCGCTGACAAACGTTATGCCCTGCTTGGCTGCGATGCTCGAGAGCAGGTTGTCCACTTGGCTCCGGCGGCCGCCACCGTTGTTGGCGCCCTTCGCGAGGGTGCCCACCATGACCATCTTGGTAGTGGGGTAGCGGGCTTTCATGGCCTGGACAAGGCGGTTGGCGTTGGCGGTGATCTGGGCATCCGAGGCGCCGCGGGCAGCATCGTTGCCGCCGCCTTCAATCACCACCAGTCCGGGAGTTCCCACCGGCAGCATCCAGTCGCCCCGCTCCAGGGCGTCAATGTAGTTGCCCACCTTGCCGTTGGCTGCCGTGAAGCCCGTACCGCCATAACCGCAGAAGTGGACGTTGTAGCCAAGGGAAACCAAGGCGCGGCGGGGCCAGCTGTCGTCCGGAACCGACTGGGAGTCGCCGATCAGGACAGCGGTGTTCCGTACGTTCGGCACCACTACTTCGTTCCGGCCAAAGACCGGGTTCCGGAAGACCTCCCCTGGGCGCATGGCGGGGCGGGAGAGGACCTCGGACAGGTCGGCGCCCGGCGTGTATCGGGGCGCATCCGCCGGATCCGTCGCAGCGGCCCTGAGCAGGGAAGGCGGAACCTGGTCCGGGCTGGCCGAGGCTGCCGGTGCATCCGACGCCGGAAATTGTGCCGGTTGGCCCGGGGCCGCCAGGACGATGCCGGCGGCAATAGCAAATACCGCGATCCGCGTTAAAGCGGATGCGGGACGCATGCTGGTTTCTCATGGTATTCGCTGCTCATCAACAGCAATAATGGGGCATAAATCCGTATTTATCCAGTGAGTGTGACTGCTCTCAAATTCCGTCCTGCGGGGGACCGGCGGAGGGCAGGATTCACGCCGGTTCCTGACCGGTTTTAGGCCATCACTTGCCACTGCGGTTAGACTTGTTGAAGGAGCCCTGTGTTATGGGCCTGATCTGTCGTGCGTTTCGGTTGGAAATGTCGCGATGACTACAGCTGACCACGGAATCGAGTCTTTACGCATGTCTGAAACCACCACCAACACCGCGGTAGCCACTGCCTCGCGCAGTGACCTCCGCAACGTCGCGATTGTGGCCCACGTTGACCACGGCAAGACCACGCTGGTTGACGCCATGCTCAAGCAGACCAACTCCTTTGCCGAGCACAACCACCTCGAAGACCGCGTGATGGACTCCGGTGACCTGGAGCGCGAAAAGGGCATCACCATCCTGGCCAAGAACACCACGGTGGCCTACAACGGACCGTCGTCCAACGGTGAAACCATCACCATCAACGTCATCGACACCCCCGGCCACGCCGACTTCGGTGGCGAGGTGGAGCGCGGCCTGTCCATGGTCGACGGCGTCGTCCTCCTCGTTGACGCGTCCGAAGGTCCGCTGCCGCAGACCCGCTTCGTCCTCCGCAAGGCCCTCGCCGCGCACCTGCCGGTGATCCTGCTGGTCAACAAGACCGACCGTCCCGACGCCCGCATCGAGGAAGTCGTCCACGAGTCCATGGACCTCCTGCTGGGCCTCGCCTCTGACCTCGCGGACGAAGTTCCGGACCTTGACCTGGACAAGATCCTCGAAGTTCCCGTTGTTTACGCTGCCGCCAAGGTTGGCCGCGCCTCCCTGGACCAGCCCGCCGATGGCGCCGCCCCGGACAACGAGGACCTTGAGCCGCTGTTCAAGACCATCATCGAGCACATCCCCGCTCCCACGTACAACCCGGAGGGCGTCCTCCAGGCGCACGTCACCAACCTTGACGCCTCCCCGTTCCTGGGCCGCCTCGCCCTGCTCCGCATCTACAACGGCACCCTGCGCAAGGGCCAGACCGTGGCCTGGGCACGCGCCAACGGTGAACTCAAGAACGTCAAGATCACCGAACTGCTGGCCACCAAGGCCCTGGACCGTGTCCCGGCCGAGTCCGCAGGCCCCGGCGAGATCGTCGCCGTCGCCGGTATCGAGGAAATCACCATCGGTGAGACCCTGACCGACGCCGAGAACCCGCAGCCGCTGCCGCTGATCACCGTGGACGATCCCGCGATCTCCATGACCATCGGTATCAACACCTCGCCGCTGGCCGGCAAGGTCAAGGGCGCCAAGGTCACCGCACGCCAGGTGAAGGACCGCCTGGACAAGGAACTGATCGGTAACGTCTCCATCAAAGTCCTCCCCACCGAGCGTCCCGACGCCTGGGAAGTCCAGGGCCGTGGCGAGCTCGCGCTGGCCATCCTCGTCGAGCAGATGCGCCGCGAAGGCTTCGAGCTGACCGTGGGCAAGCCGCAGGTAGTCACCAAGACCATCGACGGCAAGATCCACGAGCCGATGGAGCACATGACCATCGACGTCCCCGAAGAGTACCTGGGCGCCGTCACGCAGCTGATGGCCGCCCGCAAGGGCCGCATGACCAACATGGCCAACCACGGCACCGGCTGGTGCCGGATGGAATTCATCGTTCCGGCCCGTGGCCTGATCGGTTTCCGCACCAAGTTCCTCACGGACACCCGTGGCGCCGGCATCGCAGCGTCCATCTCCGAAGGCTACGAGCCGTGGGCCGGCCCCATCGAGTACCGCACCAACGGTTCCATGGTTGCCGACCGCGCCGGCGTTGTGACCCCGTTCGCCATGATCAACCTGCAGGAACGTGGCTCCTTCTTCGTGAAGCCCACCTCCGAGGTGTACGAGGGCATGATCGTCGGCGAGAACTCCCGCGCCGACGACATGGACGTCAACATCACCAAGGAAAAGAAGCTCACCAACATGCGTGCAGCTTCCTCCGACACCTTCGAGAACCTGACGCCGCCGCGCGACCTGACCCTCGAAGAGTCCCTCGAATTCGCCCGCGAAGACGAGTGTGTTGAGGTGACCCCGGACGCCATCCGCATCCGCAAGGTCATCCTGGACACCAACGAGCGCGCCAAGGCCGCCCGCGCCCGCGCCAAGTCGTAACACCCCGCAACATACAGAATGCCGCCGGCTCCCATGCCGGCGGCATTCCGCGCTTAAGCAGGCCTGCGGCTCAGCCCCGCGGGCGGCGCTCCGGGGCCGGCGGAACCTCTTTGGCCGCCACCACGGCGGCGAGGGGGATCACGACGTCGGCCTGCCGCGTCCGGACGGTGCACGCACCGCCGTCGCACGAGACAAGGTGGCCCAGGGCGTCAGTGAAGCCTCCATCGATCCGGTACCGCACCACGACGCGGGTTCCGGGGGCGGCAGCGGACAGGAAACCGGCGGGAGCGGGGGTGGGCAGCGTCACCACTTCATACTAGGAGGCCCGGCTAGGTTCGCGGGAACGGCGTGGGAGATAATAGGCTCAGATGTCAATAGTCCGGCCGCGCCGGGCGAAAGAGCCGGCGGGATGCCGGAACCAACGTGGAGAGGCCAGGGACGTGACGTACGTAATCGCGCAGCCGTGTGTAGATGTCAAGGACAAGGCATGCATCGAGGAATGCCCGGTCGACTGCATCTATGAGGGCGAGCGTTCGCTGTACATCCATCCGGACGAATGCGTCGACTGCGGCGCCTGCGAGCCAGTGTGCCCCGTGGAGGCCATTTACTACGAGGATGACACCCCGGACGAGTGGGCTGACTACTACAAGGCAAACGTCGAGTTCTTCGACGACCTGGGCTCGCCGGGCGGCGCAGCGAAGATCGGCAACACGGGCAAGGACCACCCGATGATCGCCGCGCTGCCCCCGCAGAACCAAGACCACTGATACGGACGTAACGGTGACCGCTGCAGTGCGCACTTTCGGCCTGGACCTGCCCGACTACCCGTGGGAGGCCATGGCGCCGTACCTGGCGAAGGCTTCGGAACACCCGGGCGGGGCAGTCAACCTGTCCATCGGAACGCCGGTGGACCCCACGCCTGCCATCATCCAGGACGCGCTGAAGGCTGCAGCCAACGCCCCGGGCTATCCCACGGTGCACGGAACCCCCGCGCTCCGCGAGGCCATTGCAGGCTGGTTCGAGCGCCGCCGCGGGGTGGCCGGCCTGGACCCGCGCAACATCATGCCCACGGTGGGTTCGAAGGAACTTGTTGCGTGGCTCCCGCTGCTGCTGGGCCTGAAGCCGGGAGACGTCGTCGTACGTCCCAAGGTGGCATACCCCACGTACGATATCGGCGCCACGTTTGCCGGCGTCACCTCTGTGGCCACGGACAATTTGGACGAGCTCGACGACGCCGTCCGCGCCCGTGTGCGCCTCATCTGGGTCAACTCCCCGGGCAATCCCACCGGCAGCGTGCGGGACGTCGAGTCGCTGAAGGCACTGGTGGTCCAGGCACGGGAGCTCGGCGCCGTGGTTGCCTCTGACGAATGCTACGCAGAACTCGGCTGGGGGGACTGGGACGTCCAGCGCGGCGGCCAGCCGGTCCCCAGCATCCTGGATCCGCGCGTGGCGGGCGGATCCCATGAAGGCCTGCTGGCCGTGTACTCGCTGAGCAAACAGTCGAACGTGGCCGGCTACAGGGCGGCGTTCGTTGCTGGAGACCCGGCGCTGATGCCCAACCTGGTCAACAGCCGCAAGCATGCAGGAATGATTGTTCCATTCCCGGTCCAGGAGGCCATGCGGGTGGCGCTCGGCGACGATGCCCACGTTGAGGCCCAGAAGGACCTCTACCGCAGGCGCCGGGAGCAGCTGGTACCCGCACTGCGAGGGTTCGGCCTGGAGATCAAGGATTCCGACGCCGGGCTGTACCTCTGGAGCTCGGCAGGGGAGAGCACCTGGGATACCGTTGCACGGCTTGCCGATCGCGGCATAGTGGTAGGGCCCGGCGTGTTCTACGGCGAAGCCGGCAACGGGTTCGTCCGCGTCGCCCTGACAGGCTCCGATGAACGGATCGGCGCTGCTGTGGAGCGGTTGTCCTGATCACCTGCGTGATCCCGTAACAATCGTGTGACTCGCAACACACTGCCCGCGTTTTAGGGGCATTTGCGCCGACCCGGATTAGTGACACGTGCCCAACTGGCGGTAGTTTTTAAGTGACTATCAATGGTGGCTTTCTACAAGAAGGCAGTCCGGGTGTTGGATCCTGTCTTCTCAGGCTCAAGTGCGCGGCTCACCTGATGTTGGATCAAGCTTTCGACAGAGGCCGAGAAGCCTCATGAAGGGGACTCCATGACTGAGACCAACAACGCGGCCACCCTGCTTCACGCAGGCGGAGAGCTCAAGCTGCCGCGCATCCAGGTTATTGAAGGAAACGAAGGCTACGACGTTTCCAAGCTCCTGAAGCAGACGGGCGCAGTCACCTTCGACCCCGGCTTCATGAACACCGCGGCAACCACGTCCGCGATCACCTACATCGATGGCGATGCGGGCATCCTGCGCTACCGCGGGTACCCCATCGAGCAGCTGGCACAGCACTCCAGCTTCCTCGAAGTGTCCTACCTCCTGATCTACGGCAACCTGCCCACGCCCACGGAACTGGACGAGTTCGACCAGAAGATCCGGCGCCACACCCTCCTGCACGAGGAGCTGAAGGGCTTCTTTGGCGGGTTCCCCCGCGACGCGCACCCCATGCCGGTGCTGTCGTCCGCAGTGTCCGCGCTGTCCACGTTCTACCAGGACTCGCTGGACCCGTTCAACGCCGAGCAGGTGGAAGTTTCCACTATCCGCCTCATGGCCAAGCTGCCGGTCATCGCTGCGTACGCGCACAAGAAGTCCATCGGCCAGCCCATGCTGTACCCGGACAACTCCCACAACCTGGTGGAGAACTTCCTCCGCCTGAGCTTCGGGCTTCCGGCCGAGCAGTACGAGGTGGACCCGGTGGTCGCCAAGGCCCTGGACCTGCTGCTTATCCTGCACGCGGACCACGAGCAGAACTGCTCCACGTCAACCGTGCGCCTGGTGGGCTCGTCCAACGCCAACCTGTTCGCGTCCGTCTCTGCCGGCATCAACGCCCTGTTCGGCCCTGCCCACGGCGGCGCCAACGAAGCTGTGCTCAAGATGCTGCGCCAGATCCAGGCCGAGGGCCTCAAGCCCGAGGACTACATGGAGAAGGTCAAGAACAAGGAAGACGGCGTCCGGCTCATGGGCTTCGGACACCGCGTCTATAAGAATTACGATCCCCGCGCCAAGATCGTCAAGGCAACTGCCCACGAGATCCTCACCAAGCTCGGTGGCAACGACGAACTGCTGGACATCGCCCTCCGCCTCGAAGAGAAGGCGCTGAACGATGACTACTTCATCCAGCGCAAGCTCTACCCGAACGTGGACTTCTACACCGGCCTGATCTACAAGGCCATGGGCTTCCCCGAGAAGATGTTCACTGTGCTCTTCGCCATCGGCCGCCTTCCCGGCTGGATCGCGCAGTGGCGTGAAATGATCAGCGACCCGAACACCAAGATCGGCCGCCCGCGCCAGCTGTACATCGGCGAACCGGAGCGGGACTACCCGGTCCGCTAATCTTCCCCGCACAGCATTAATGACGACGGCGGCCGCCCACCTTCCAAAGGTGGGCGGCCGCGGTCGTTAATTCCCATCCAAGCTCCGCACCGGCCCTTTTGAGCGGTCAAAACGGCGGTTACGGAGCAATCGATGAGGGGAGGCTAGGACGCGTAGCCCTGCGGGTTGTTCTTCTGCCAGCGCCAGTGGTCCTCGCACATCTGGTCCACGGTCTTGGTGGTGGACCAGCCCAGGTCCGCCAGCGCGGAGGCGGCGTCAGCCCAGAAGGCCGGGAGGTCGCCTGCGCGGCGCTCCGTAATTTCGTAGGGGATGGGCTCGCCCACGGCCTTTTCGAAGGAGCGGAGCACTTCGAGGACGGATGAGCCCCTGCCGGAGCCAAGGTTCCAGCGGAACACGCCTGCACGGCCGGCCACGTAGTTCAGTGCAGCGACGTGCCCCTCGGCAAGGTCCTCCACGTGGATGTAGTCGCGGAGGCATGTGCCGTCCGGGGTGTCGTAGTCGCCGCCGAAGACCATCAGCTTCTCGCGGCGGCCCACGGCCACCTGGGCGATGAACGGCACGAGGTTGTTCGGGATGCCCTGCGGGTCCTCGCCGATCCTGCCGGACGGGTGAGCGCCCACCGGATTGAAGTAGCGCAGCAGTGCGATATGCCAGCGCGGGTCGGCATCGCCCAGGTCCGAGAGGATGTCCTCGATCTGTTCCTTGGTGCGGCCGTAGGGGTTGTTCGCGCCGATCTCCATCTTTTCCACGTAGGGGATGGGGTTGTGCTCGCCGTAGACGGTGGCCGACGAACTGAACACGAAGGACCGGACGTCATGGCGGTCCATGACGCGGATCAGGTTCAGCGTGCCCACCAGGTTGTTGTAGTAGTACTTCAGCGGTTCCCGGACGGATTCACCCACGGCCTTCAGCCCGGCAAAGTGGATGACGGCGTCGATGCCGGCGCCGGCGAACACCCGCTCCACCGCGGCTTCGTCCACCAGGTCAACGTTGTGGAACTCCGCTTCCTTTCCGCTGAGTTCGGCAACGCGCCGCAGGGACTCTTCGCTGGAATTGACCAGGTTGTCGATGACGACCACGTCGTGGCCGGCTTCCTGCAGGGAAAGGACAGTGTGGGAACCGATGTAGCCGGTGCCCCCCGTAACCAGAATTTTCATGCCTCAACCCTATCCAACGCAGCCCTCGCCTGCCGCCGCGTTCCGGATGCCGGGCAGGTGCGGCTGGTCCCGCGTTTGGGGCACAAGTGTGCTAAATAATAAGGGTGCCCAAAATTGTTGACCCGGATGCCCGGCGCCGGGATGTAGTAGACGCCGTCCTGCGCATTATTGCCGTTGACGGACTGGAACGGGCGTCACTGCGCGAAGTGGCAGACGAGGCAGGGCTCGCCGTCGGGTCCGTCCGCCACTACTTCGCCGGCAGCGATGAGCTTCTCGCATTCTCCTTTGCCAGCGTTGTGGACCGCGTGGTGGGGCGACTCCAGGCCTTGCTCCCCGACACGGATGCTGCACTTCCCGGCAGTGCAGCCCACCGCCAGGCCGTATTAACACTGCTGGGCGGGATGCTGCCGCTGGATGAAGAGCGGGCCGTGGAGATCTGTGCCCTGATGGCCTTCAGGAGTGCCGCACGGATCAAACCCTTCCTGGCGCCAGAGGCGGACCGCAGCCACCGGCAGGTCGCAGCCATTGCCGGCCGCGTCGTAGCCGGACTGATGCCCGCAGACGAGCCGCAGGAGAACCTGGTGATCGAGGCCGAGCGGCTGCTGGCGACCCTTGACGGACTGGGCATGCACGCACTGCTGCAGCCCGCCTGGATGACTGCGGAAATGTGCACCGGCGTACTGGAACGCCATCTTGACGGACTGGGGCGCTGACGGACATTAACGTGAGGTGGAACCGGGAATAGACTGGGAACCGGGGCTGCAGGCGGTTGGTGCAGGCGGCCCGGGCAGGGGAGTACTCCAGGAAGGACTTCGGATGCAGCAGGCAAGCGGTTCCAGATGGCAGATCACCACGGACACCTCGGGGCCCATGATGATTGCGCTCTTTCTCCGCGATACCGCAGGACTGAACGGAGCCGGACACCCTGCGCTCTCGCACGCCAAGCCCAAGGTCCGCCCTGCCGACCACAGCCACCTCACAGCCGATGTCGGCGGGCTGGGTGCCCTGAAAACGGAGTGGGAAGCCTGGTGGGAACAGCTGCTCAAGGCTTACCCGCACACCTCGCCGGATCTCTCGCCGCCGGACTTCGAGGCGTTCGGCAACTCCCCGGCCCTCCAGCGGGTCCTGCAGGCACATTTCGGTTCCGCCCTGACCTGGGCCAGGGAACGGCGGAGCGAGTACGCAGAGCTGGAAGCGGAACGGGAGGCCAACGGCGCTGATCACCTGCTCACCGACATGGTGGATGACAGGCTCATGGAGGTGGGCCGCGATTCGCGTGACTTCAAGCTGTCCATCATCGAGTTGCCGCTCAACGAGCACCGGGCGTGGTACCTGGAGCCGGACAAGATCATCATGAGCCAGCAGCTGATGGGCGAGCCGGAGCTGTTCCGCAGTTACGTGCAGCCGGTGGTGGAAATCCTCGTCTGATCCGCAGCCGGGGCTCAGGCGCCGGAGGAGGCCCGGGACACGGTAATGCGCACCTGGCCTTCGGCCGCGTCCGACTCCTGCCAGCCGGCACTGTCGCCGCGGTCCCAGCTCCTGCCTGCGACGTCCACCCGGATAACGTCAAGGCCCTTGGCATTGGCTACGGCCCATTGGGCGACGGACCACGCCGCGCTGCCGCTGGCCTCCACCACCAGGGCCTGCCCTTCGTCCGTTGCCGCGAGGTTTCCGTAAGCACGGCCGAGTTCGGCCAGGACTGCGCCCGTGTCACCCTCGGTGCCGGCGGATCGGAGCGTGCACTGCACAGCCCCAGGGGTCTGGCCGGACAGTCCGGAGGCGAAGGAGCGGCCCATGTCCTCGTGCTCGGCATAGGCGGTGGGGAAGGCGGAGCGCTGCACGCGCTGGGCCGCGTCCGTAATCTCGAGCGTTTCGTAGCCCGGTACCTTCACCAGGGCGTCGTAGAACGCGTTGACGGCGTAGTAGGGGTCCATGACCTGGGCTTCGGTTCCCCACCCCTGTGACGGTCTCTGCTGGAACAGGCCCCGCGAATCAGGCCCGGCCTGGTCGCCGTGGCCGATGTTGCGCAGCTTCGATTCCTGCATGGCAGTGGCCAGCGCGATGCTGGCGGCCCGGGGAGGCAGCCCGCGCTGTACCGCGACGGCGGTGATCAAGGAGGCGTAGACGGCCTGGTCCGGAGCTAGTTCGGCCTTCCTGTCGCCCACCACAGCCGTGCAGCGCTCAGAAACGAGGGTTTCGGAGCGCTGCACGAAAAACACTGCAGAGTAGATGCCGCCGGCTACCAGGACCAGGACGAGCAACAGGACAGCGAGTCGGCGGAGGCCGCGTCTGCGTGCCACCGTGGAATCAGTTGGCGTGGAGCGCGTCGTTCAGTTCCACCGTCTGGCCCTGGCGGGGGAGGACCTCCACAGCGCCGGTGGTGGAATTGCGGCGGAAGAGCAGGTTGGGCACACCGGAAAGGTCGGCGGCCTTGACGATCTTTGTGGTGTCTTCGCCTACCTCGTCCTTGGGTCCGGGGACGCGGACACGGGTACCGGCCGTCACGTACAGGCCGGCTTCAACGACGGAGTCGTCGCCGATGCTGATGCCGACGCCGGAGTTGGCTCCGAGCAGGACCCGCTCGCCGATGGTGATCTTTTCCTTGCCGCCGCCCGAGAGGGTGCCCATGATCGAAGCGCCGCCGCCGACGTCGCTGCCGTCTCCGGTGACCACGCCGGCGGAAATGCGGCCCTCAACCATGGAGGTTCCCAGGGTTCCGGCGTTGAAGTTTACGAAGCCTTCGTGCATGACGGTGGTCCCGGCGGCCAGGTGGGCACCGAGGCGGACGCGGTCGGCGTCGGCGATCCGGACCCCGGCGGGCACCACGTAGTCCACCATGCGCGGGAACTTGTCGACTCCGTAAACGGTGACGGCGCCGCGGCGGCGGAGGCGGGCACGGGTGAGTTCGAAGCCTTCGACGGCGGCGGGACCGAAGTTGGTCCACACCACGTTGGGGAGCTTGCCGAAGATTCCGTCCAGGTTGATGGTGTTGGGCCGGACCAGGCGGTGGGAGAGCAGGTGCAGGCGGAGGTAGGCGTCCGCCGTGTCTGCCGGTGCTTCGTCGAGGTTGATCTGGACGAAGACCACCTTCTGTTCGGTGTTACGGTCCTCGTCGGCTCCGTTGTCCGCGATCTGGGTCAGCGCCGGGTCGGCGTTTTCCACGGAGCGGAGGTTCTCCGCGGCAACACCCAGCGACGGCGCCGGGAACCACACGTCCAGGACTGTTGCTTCAACCGAACCATCGCCGCTGGCGCTAGCAATGGTGGCAACGCCAAAGCCGTAGGCGGAGCGGCTGTCAGTGGTGTCGTTCAGGGTTTCGGGCACGGCGGAGGAAGCGGTCTCAGTCATGTGGTCCAGTCTATCGAGGGGTGGCCCCAGGGTTCGAACTAGACTGGCTTCGTGACTGCCGAACCCGCCCCCCGCACATCCGTACCCGCACTGGACCTCCGCCAGGACGTCGCGATGCTGACCGCAGCCGTGATGGACATCAACAGCGTCTCGGGCAACGAGAAGGAACTCGCCGACGCCGTGGAAGCGGCACTGGCGGACATTCCCCAGCTGACGATTGTTCGGGACGGCGATTCCATCATCGCCCGCACGGAGTTGGGGAAGGCCGAACGCGTCATCCTCGCCGGGCACCTGGATACCGTTCCGTTGCCGCTGACGGAGGGGTCGAAGGGAACCGTGCCGTCCACCTGGGAATCCGGTGTACCGGGGGAGGGTGTGCTGTACGGACGCGGTGCCACGGACATGAAGGGCGGGGTGGCTGTCCAGCTGGCACTCGCTGCCACCATGTTCGACGACGGCGGCCAGCCGCAACGCGATGTCACCTTCGTCTTTTACGACCATGAGGAAGTCGAGGCGGTGAAGAGCGGCCTGGGGCGCCTGGTCCGTAACCACGGCCACCTGCTGGACGGCGACTTCGCCATCCTGCTGGAACCGACCCACGGAACCGTGGAAGGCGGCTGCAACGGCACCAGCCGTTTCGAGGCCACCACCGTCGGGGAGGCTGCCCACTCGGCCCGGGCGTGGATGGGCAGCAATGCCATCCACGCGGCGGCCCCGATCCTCGCCCGGCTGGCAGCCTACGAACCACAGACCGTCAACGTTGACGGCCTCGATTACCGCGAGAGCCTGAACGCGGTGAAGATCAACGGCGGAACGGCCGGCAACGTTATTCCGGACCGGTGCGTGGTGGAGATCAACTACCGCTTTGCGCCGGACAAATCGCCGGATGAGGCCGAGGCCGTTGTCCGGAACCTTCTTGAGGGCTTCGACGTGGTCCGTACCGATGCCGCCGCCGGTGCCCGGCCGGGCCTGAACCACCCCGCTGCAGCCTCCTTCGTGGCCGCCGTGGGTGCCGAGCCGAAGCCGAAATACGGCTGGACCGACGTCGCGCGGTTCAGCGAGCTGGGGATTCCCGCCGTGAATTTCGGCCCTGGTGATCCGCTGTTGGCCCACAAGGACAACGAACACGTGGATGCCGAAGCCATCCGTGAGTGCCTGCGGGCGTTGCAGGACTGGCTTCAGGACTGACCGCCCGCTGCCGCCCACGCAGCGCGGCGCTCAAACAGTTATGGCCCGGATCATCAGATCCGGGCCATAACTGTTTAAAGGCAACGCGCGGAACTATGGAGCCCCGGCTTCCACCACAGCCGGGTCGGCCTTGGCTGTGCCACCGGCCGCCTTCTTGGAACCGCGCCGCTCGATCCACACGGCAAGCCGCGAGATGCAGATATTGATGGCGATATACATTCCGGCGGCCACGAAGAACACCGGGAAAAGGTACGCCGGCCCGAGGACGTCAGCCATGAGCTGTACCGCCCGCAGCAGTTCTCCATAAGCGACGATGTAGCCCAGCGACGTGTCCTTCAGGAGCACCACCAGCTGCGCCACCAGGGACGGCATCATCCGGCGGACAGCCTGGGGAAGTTCAATCAGCATCCGCGACTTGAAGCTGGTCAGGCCGATTGCCAGGCCTGCCTCGCGTTGGCCCTTGGGGAGGGACTGGATGCCGGCGCGGATGATTTCCGCAAAGACTGCCGCGTTGTAGACCACAAGGCCCGCGACGACGGCAATAAACTGCGACGTGCCAAAGCCGAGGAGGATAAACAGCATCATCAGGACTACGGGCATGCCCCGGAGGAACTCCAGGACCACGCGGGTAGGGACGCGGATGAGCTTGACGTCAGAGATCCGGAACAGGCACAGCAGCAGGCCCAAGGGGAAGGCGATGACGGCGGCCAACGCCGCGGCAGACAGTGTCGCCCCCAGCCCGTTGCCAAGCAGCCGCCAAACGTCCGCACGGGTGAAGATTTGCCAGCGGCGGCCTTCAAAGATCCCCTGCTGGCTCAGGGTGAAGATGATCCAGGCGAGCAGGCCGAGGATAGCCAGGCCGCCCACTACCGAACCGATCAGGGAAATCCGGCGGGCCTTGGGGCCGGGAACGTCGTAAAGTACCGAGCTCATCGGGCAATCGCCACCTTTCGCTCCACCGTGCTGGCGAGGATGCCCAGCGGGACGGTGAGAAGGAGATAGAAGAACGCGGTACCCAGCAGGACCGTGATGACCTGGTCACCGTTGGCGTTGGCCAGCTGGCGGCCGTAACCGAACAATTCAAGGACGAAGAAGGCGCCGGCCACTGACGAGTTCTTGACCAGGGCGATCAGGATGTTGATCAACGGCGGGATCACCGTCCGGAGGGCCTGCGGCAGGATGATGAGGTTCAGGACCTGGCCGAAGTTCATGCCAATGCTGCGGGCGGCTTCGGCCTGGCCCACGGGGACACTGTTCACACCGGAGCGGACAGCTTCAGCGATGAACGCCGCGGTGTAGGTGCTGAGTGCGATGATGGCTGCCACTTCGAACTGGGCGAACTGGACGCCCAGGCGTGGCAGCACAATAGCTGCGAAGAAGAAGGCGATGGTCAGGGGGGTGTTGCGGAGGATTTCAACGTAGACAGTGCTGAAACCGCGAAGCGCTGCCACCGGCGAGACCCGGGCGGCTGCCAGGAGGGTGCCCAGTACAAGCGCGATGACCCCGGAAACAACTGACAGGAAAAGGGTGCGTAGAAAACCTTCCCAGTACAGCGGGAGGTTTTCAATGATGACGTCCATGGGTTCCTTCGGCTCAGGAAGCGGAGGGTAGGGGAACAGTGCAGTGCCGGGGCTGCCGAAGCGCGCCCCGGCACTGCCGTTGAGCCTTAGTAGCGGTTGATCGCGGGCAGGCTCGGAGCAGTCTTGATGACTGAACCGGCAGTGGCCTCCCAGGCCTTCTTGTAGTCGCCGTCCTTGTCGAAGGACTCCAGCTGGTCGTTGATCCAGTTGCGGAACTCGGTATCGTCCTTCTTCAGGCCGATGCCGTAGGGCTCCTTGGTGAAGGTTTCGTCCGAGGCGAGCTTGAAGGCGTCCGGTTCCTTGTCAACGAAGCCTGCGAGGATCACGTTATCCGTGGTGATTGCTTCAACCTGCTTGTTGCGCAGCGGCTCCAGGCAGGCGGAGTAGGTGGCTGCGGGAACCAGTTCCGCGCCGTACTTGTCCACGATGGTGGCGGCCGGGGTGGAGCCGGTCACGGAGCAGACCTTCTTGCCCTTGACGTCTTCGGGCTTCTTGATGGAGTCGTTGTCCTTGTTCACCATCAGGGCCTGGCCGGCTTCGTAGTACGGTCCGGCGAAGCTGACAACCTGCTTGCGCTTGTCGTTGATGGTGTACGTGGCGATCACCAGGTCAACCTTGCCCTGCTCGATGAAGGGTTCGCGGTTGGCGGAGACAGTCTCGGACCATTCAATCTTGTCTGCCGCGATGCCCAGCTTGGCGGCGATCAGCTTGCCGATTTCAACGTCGAAACCGACGGGCTTGCCGTCCAGGCCCACCTGGCCGAAGAGCGGCTGGTCGAACTTGGTGCCGATCTTGATGGTGCCGGCCGAAGAGATCTTTTCCATGGTGGTGCCGGCAGCGAACGTCGGCTTTTCCACGGGAGCGGGGTTGCTTCCGCCACCGGCGTCGCCGCCGCCGCAGGCGCTCAGGGACAGGGCAAGGGCGGCGGTGGCCGCCACAACAAATGATTTCCGCCGGGTCAAAAATGCCTTCATGACATTCCTTTCATTGATGGCCGCGGATCACGGCCTGGGTGCGAACTTGGAGTGTTTGTTCGAAGGGGAATCAGTGGGTGAGGAGCTTGGAGAGGAAGTCCTTGGCGCGGTCGCTCTTGGGGTTCGTGAAGAACTCCTCAGGCGTGGCGTCCTCGACGATCTGGCCATCGGCCATGAAGACGACCCGGTCCGCGGCTTTGCGGGCGAATCCCATCTCATGGGTGACCACGATCATGGTCATGCCTTCCTTGGCCAGCTGCACCATGACGTCCAGGACCTCGTTGATCATTTCGGGGTCAAGCGCGGAGGTGGGCTCGTCGAAAAGCATGACCTTCGGCTTCATGGCGAGGGCACGGGCGATGGCCACGCGCTGCTGCTGGCCGCCCGAGAGCTGGGCGGGAAGCTTCGGAGCCTGGTGCCCAACGCCTACGCGCTCGAGCAGGGCCATGGCATCCTTGTCGGCCTCGGTCTTTGAAACACCTTTCACCTTGATGGGGCCGAGCGTCACGTTTTCGAGGATGGTCTTGTGCGCGAAGAGGTTGAAGGACTGGAACACCATTCCGACGTCGGCGCGCAACTGGGCGAGGGCCTTCCCTTCTTCGGGAAGGACCTTCCCGTCAATGCTGATCGTTCCGTCCTCGATGGTCTCGAGGCGGTTGATGGCGCGGCAGAGGGTGGACTTACCGGAGCCAGACGGCCCGATGACCACGACAACCTCGCCCTTGCGGACCTGCAGGTTGATGTCCTTCAAAACGTGCAGCTGGCCGTAATGCTTATTGACGGCGTTCAGGGAGACGAGGGCATCGCCGGGCACATGAGTAGTCATAGGAAGAATCTAGCGAAGAACGGCGGGTTATGACGCGAATCACGGCATGTTCCTGCACATCGTGATTCAAGAGATACCTGCCGTGGCTGCGCCAAGAGTCGCGTTAGCCTTGGGGAATGAGCATCAGTGCAGATCCGGCCAAGAACATCCAACCGCGCCGCAAAGGCCCCCTCGAACTCCGCCGAAAGCAGGCGGCCGTGGAAATGTCGGACCAGCATCTGCTCGATACCAAGGGCCCCGGACAGTTTGTCCACACCGATCCGTGGCGCGTGCTGCGGATCCAGAGCGAATTCGTTGAGGGTTTTGGCGCCCTGGCGGACATCGGCAAGGCGGTCAGCGTCTTCGGTTCGGCACGTACGAAACCGGGCAGCGTCTATTACGAAATGGGCGTTGAAGTGGGGCGCAAGCTGGCTGAAGCCGGCGTTGCGGTGATCACCGGCGGCGGCCCCGGCTCCATGGAAGCGGCCAACCGGGGCACCGTGGAGGGCAACGGTGTCTCCGTGGGCCTCGGCATTGAACTGCCCTTCGAGCAGGGCCTGAACCAGTGGGTGGACCTCGGCATTAACTTCCGCTACTTCTTCGCCCGCAAGACCATGTTCGTGAAGTACGCCCAGGGCTTCATCGTCCTGCCCGGCGGCCTGGGCACCCTCGACGAACTCTTCGAAGCCATGGTGCTGGTGCAGACCCGGAAGGTGACATCGTTCCCCATCGTCCTGCTCGGCGTCGACTTCTGGGGCCCGATGATCGACTGGATCAGGGGAACCCTGGTGGCCGAGGGCATGGTCTCGGAGAAAGACCTCGACCTGATCCAGGTGGTGGACAGTCCGGCCGAAGCCGTTGAGCGCGTGCTCCACGGTGGCCCCATTCCGCCCCTGAACGGCGAGCAGCGCCCGGAGTAGCACGCAGCCTGCCCGGCACCGTTCTGGCACGATGGGACGGTGAGCTTCTTTCTCGTTTTCCTTGCCATCGTGCTGGTTGGGGCAGTGCTGTGGACCGGCGTCGGGCTGCGCTCGCGGAAGACCGGCCGGCAGGCGTTGCCCGCGCTGCTGGACGGCGGTTTTGAGCAACCGCCGG
This sequence comes from Pseudarthrobacter equi, assembly GCF_900105535.1. Taxonomy (NCBI): domain Bacteria; kingdom Bacillati; phylum Actinomycetota; class Actinomycetes; order Micrococcales; family Micrococcaceae; genus Pseudarthrobacter; species Pseudarthrobacter equi. Next base: position 3,240,264 of record NZ_LT629779.1, on the reverse strand, counting down.
CAAACCTTCCCCCGGTGCTGCTCCCGGCCGACGCCGCGCCCCGCGATGTGGACCGGGTGCGTTTCGCACTCGGCCTCCGGGGTTACCGCATGGACCAGGTGGACCAGGTCCTCGACGAGCTGCGGGACCAGCTCGCTGTGGCCCGGCAGGAGTCCGACGAGCTGCGGTCACGCCTCCACGCCCTGGAGGCCAATGCCGGGCGAGGGGACAGTCAAGGCGCGGTGTCCGCCGTCGAGCCCGGAAAGACGTCCGACGGCGGGACCGCGCCATCCGCTGCGGACGTCCGGTGAGCACCGTGGACAGCCGCCGCGCGAACCTTGGTTCTGCGCAGGCTGCGGCCGCCAGGGTGGGCGAGGTGGTCCGGCGCTGGCCGTGGTGGGCGCAGGTGTCCGCCATTTACGTGGCTGCCCGGCTCGTCAGCGCCTGCATCTTCATGGCTGCAGCACTGCATCAAGGCACCAACCCATGGTTCCCGGCCAAACCCGACTATTGGAACTTCATCAATATCTGGGATGCCCGGTGGTACGGCGAAGTCATTGCCAACGGCTATCCCACGCAACTGCCTACGGATGCCCTGGGCAACGTGCAGGAAAATGCGTGGGCGTTCTACCCGCTTTTCCCGGCGTTGGCCCGTGGCCTGAGCGGCCTGACCGGGATGAACCCCGCAGCTTCGCTGACCATCATCGCCATGCTGTCCGGCTGGGCGGCCGCGCTGGTGGTTTACGTGCTGTTCCGGCACAAAGCGGCCCACGCTCCGGCGCTGTGGGGGGTGGCGTTCTTCGCCACGTTCCCGGTATCGGCCGTCCTGCAGGTGCCCTACGCCGAGCCGCTCACGCTGCTGCTGCTGGCGGCGGCGCTGTTGCTGGTGGTCCGCCGGCAATACCTGTGGGCGTTGCCCGTGGTGGTGCTGATGTGCCTGTCACGCCCGGTGGGGGTGCCCTTCGCCGCGATGCTTGCGATCCTCCTCGTCGTCCGGCTGGTGTCCCGGTTCAGGCAGGGACAACCGATCGCACCGAATTCCGCCGGGCACTCGGCAGGTGAACTGGTCCGCCTGGGCGCCCTGACCGGTGTCGCTGGCCTGTCCGCACTGGCCTGGCCGGCGGCAGCGTGGGCTGTAACGGGCGACATCGAGGCGTATACCAAAACCGAGACGGTGTGGCGCGGGCATGACCTGGTGCCGTTCAGGCCCTGGTTTGATACCGGCGTCGACCTTTTCGGCCCGGTGCTGGGCGTACTGGCCCCGTTTGTTTTCGTGGCGCTGTTCGGCGCCATGCTGTTCCTTCCGCCGGTGGTGCGCCTCGGCGTCGAAATGCGCCTGTGGTGCGCCTGCTACATGGGTTACCTGGTGGTTTTCCTGCACCCGCAGACCAGCACCTTCCGGATGCTGTTGCCCCTTTTCCCGCTGGCACTTGGTGCCGTCCTGCTGTCCCGCTCGAGGGCCTACCGGGGGACTGTCGTGACAATGTTCCTGCTGCTGCAGATGGTGTGGATCGTGTGGCTGTGGGCCTGGGCGCAGTTGCCCGGCGGGGGCGATTACCCGCCCTGATTAATTGTGCTTCCGTGCACGTCAAAGCCGGAATTAAGGCGTGCCGAAAATGTCCATCGATTAGCTACGTACGGGTAATTCCGGGATAATAGTCAGTAAGCAAGGACAAAAAGCATTCAGAATACGCGCAGCTTTGGCGGTGGAGAGCCCCGCCGTCATAGCAGCCTGATCGACATGCGGACACAGCCCGACCGGGCTGATCAGTCCTGGGACAAAATGGAGGGGAATTCCTCATGGCTGCTATGAAACCACGCACCGGCGACGGCCCAATGGAAGTCACCAAGGAGGGCCGCAGCCTGATCATGCGCGTCCCGCTCGAAGGCGGCGGACGTCTTGTGGTTGAGCTGAACGCTGCGGAGGCAGCAAACCTCAAGGAATGCCTGGTAGGCGTTACCGAATAATCGTGCCGGACAGGGTCCGCGGCCTTTGGCTGCGGGCCCTGTTCCGTTCCCGGTGCGCTTTGCTGCTAATCCGCTGCCGGCAGGGCGCCATCGCGCAAACCAGCAGCGTTACTTCTTGACGGCCACCAGCAAGCCGTCTCCGGTGGGGAGCATGGCGGTGGCCAGCCTGTCGTCCTCGCGGATGGCCTTGCCTACCTGCCGAAGGATGACCGTGTTGGGTTCGCGTCCCGCCGGATTGGCAACCTTGTCCTTGTCCAGGGCGTCGTTGATGATCAGCAGCCCGGAACGCTTCAGGAGGCGGACGGCCTGCTCCACGTAGCCGGGCAGGCCGGGCTTGTCCGCGTCGATAAAGACGATGTCGTAGGCGTTGTCCGTGAGGCGGGGCAGGACGTCGCCGGCGCGGCCCGAGATGGTGCGGGTCCGATTGGCAGGGCTGCCGGCTTCGGCATAGGCTTCGCGGGCGGCTTTCAGGTGTTCAACATCCACGTCGATAGTGGTCAAAACGGCCTGCGGCCCGAGGCCGCGCAGCAGGCAAACGCCGGACACCCCCGCACCCGTTCCAATTTCGACGGCGGTCTGGGCCTTGGACGCGGCCGCCAAGACCGTAAGGACGGCCCCTACCCCCGGGCCGATGGGGGTTACGCCGAGTTCAAAGGAACGCTCCCGGGCCCGAAGCATGACGTCATCCTCAGCGGGCAGATCTTCTGCAAAGGACCAGCTGATGGACTTGTCGGCACTCATTAATGTTCGCTTTCTGGGCGTAGCGGGGGTTGTCTTCTACAGCCTAATGGGTCGGGGCGAAACCTTATGGCAGGCGGGCGGTTGCGCCCACGGCATAACTTTCCCGCAGTCAGGAAATTCCCAGCCAAGTTTGAAATGATTATTATCCGCTCATCCAAGAGATGACCGGCGCCGAATCAGAGATGTCAACAGTATCCGGGCGTTAGCATTCCACGAGGGGAGTGGACGATGTCATCTTCAGTAGTGGCACCTGTCCCAGCAGTTCAACATCCCGAAGCCGATTGGGTCCGTCCCACCTGGGAAGAAGTGGTCACCAACCACTCGGCAAAAGTTTACCGGCTGGCCTACCGCCTGACCGGCAACAGGTTCGACGCCGAGGACCTCACCCAGGAGGTGTTTGTCCGCGTCTTCCGCTCGCTGGAAAACTTCAAGCCCGGAACGCTGGATGGCTGGCTGCACCGCATCACCACAAACCTCTTCCTGGACCAGGCGCGCCGGAAGACCCGCATCCGGTTTGACGCGCTGGCCGAGGACGCAGAGTCCCGCCTTCCCGGACGCGAGCCCGGTCCGGAGCAGAGCTTCGAACTGAACAACCTGGACCTGGACGTCCAGGCCGCCCTGGAGGAACTGCCACCGGACTTCCGCGCCGCCGTCGTGCTGTGCGACCTCGAAGGCCTGTCCTACGACGAAGTGGCAGCAGCCCTTGGCGTGAAGCTCGGGACGGTCCGCTCCCGGATCCACCGCGGCAGGACCATGCTGCGGGAAAAGCTCGCGCACAGGGATCCCCGGCCGCAGCACGCCCGGCGCAAACTGTCCATGCCCCGCATCGCCGGCATCCTCTGATCGGCGCATGAGGCCCCCCTTCAACTCCGGCGGCAGGCACGCGCGCACCTCCAGCCACGTGGCGTCCTGTCCGGAATGCGCCCTGGCCATGCGCCGGGAACGCCAGTACTTGGAGCGGCTCCGTGAGGCTCCCATCCCGCCGGCAAGCAATGACCTGACGGCGCGGCTCCTGGAACGGACGTCGCTGCTCGCGGCCCAGCCGGTTCCTGCAACGCTTCCCCTCACTGCCCCCCGCACGGCAGCACGAGTCCTGGCCATGGCCGCGGGCGGTACCGTGGCCGCCGCGGGTGTCCTCGGTGTCGGTGCACTCGCTGCGGCCGGAGAGCCCCTTCCCGGAAATGCCGTTGCGCCGGCGACACTTGCCCAGGTCTCGGCACACACCCCCGCTGACGGCAGGGCCCTCACAGCGGACCAGCTCAGCAGCCTGCGCCAGGAGGGCTGGGCCTGCCCGGTGCTCGAAGCCATGGGGTTCCGCCTGGAGTCCGCCAAAGCAGTTACCAGGGGCGGACAGCCGGCGGTGGAGCTGCGGCTTAGCGACGGATCCCACTACGCCACCCTGACCGAGCAGCACGCGGGCAACACGGCGGCGGTAGAGGCGGTGGGCCGCCAGGGCAGTCCGGTCCAGGTGCTGGGAACCTCGCCGTGGTCAGCAACCTATACATCCGGAGGACGGACCTTCACTTTCGAGTCGAACCTGCCCGCCGAGCAGGCAGATGACGCAGGGCCCATCCTGGAGCAAGTCGGCGGCGTGGCCGCGGAGGGGCTCACTGCGGGCGTCGACAGCAATGCCCAAGACGCCGCTCAGGAGCCCTTGGGAAACCGATTACAGCGCGGAATCAACAGGATCGTGGCCGTCTTTACCCAGTAATGCAGGCTGTTTCCGCCCCCGCCGGGCGCGAATCGTCACTGGCAGCCCGGAGAGGGTAATCTTCCTAAAGTGTTTGGTATCAACGGCCCGGAGTTCTTCCTCCTGCTGATCATCGGTGTCCTGGTGATCGGCCCCCAGAGGCTGCCCGAATATACCCAGAAGCTCGCCAATCTGGTGAAGGAAGTCCGGCGCATGGCGTCCGGTGCCCGCGAACAGATCAAGGAAGAAGTGGGCATCGACATCGACGATGTCGACTGGAAGAAGTACGATCCCCGGCAGTACGACCCGCGGCGCATCATCAAGGAAGCGCTGCTGGATGACGACACCAAGCCCGTCAGCTCCGGTGCCCCGGCCGCAGTGGCAGCCGTTGCAGGCGCAGCAGCAGTAGGAGCGGCAGATGAGTCCGCCCGGTCCCGGCCGGAACGCGTAGTGCAGAGCCTGCCACCGGGCGAGGCCGCACCATTCGACACCGAGGCCACCTGAGCCGTTCAGGCCAAGCGACTGCGGGATTAGACCAGCGCGACTAGCGGGGCTGCAGGCCCAGCTTCATCCCGGCCAGGCCACGCGGCTTTGAAGCCAGGCTCGCGGCAATTCCCGTCAACGCCTTAGCCGCCGCAGTGTCCGGCTGGCCAAGCACGATGGGCGCCCCGGTGTCCCCGCCTTCGCGAAGTTTGATGTCCAGCGGGATCTGGCCCAGCAGTGGAACGTCGGCGCCCACAGCTGCAGTCAGCCGCTCGGTGAGCACCGCCCCGCCGCCGCTTCCGAACAGTTCCATCCTCCCGCCGTCGGGCATCTCAAGGTAGGACATGTTCTCGATGACGCCCGCAACCGTTTGCCCCGTTTGGGTGGCGATGGCGCCCGCGCGTTCGGCGACGTCCGCGGCGGCGGCCTGCGGAGTGGTGACCACCAGGATTTCGGCCTTGGGCAGTAGCTGGGCCACCGAAATGGCAATATCTCCCGTGCCCGGCGGAAGGTCGAGGAAGAGGGCGTCCAGGTCACCGAAGTAGACGTCCGTGAGGAACTGCTCCAGTGCCCGGTGCAGCATTGGCCCGCGCCAGGCCACGGGCTGGTTGCCGGTGACGAACATGCCGATGGAGATGACCTTCACGCCATAGGCCACCGGCGGCAGGATCATGTCGTCCACGCGCGTGGGGGCCTGGGTGATGCCCATGAGCGCCGGAACAGAGAAACCGTAGACATCCGCATCCACGATCCCCACGCGGAGCCCCTGCGCGGCCAGTGCCGTGGCGAGGTTGACGGTTACGGAGGACTTGCCCACCCCGCCCTTGCCGCTGGCAACCGCATAGACCTTCGTCAGGGAACCGGGCTGGTTGAAGGGGATGCCGCGCTGGCCGCCAGGCCCTCGGAGTTTTTCCTTCAGGGCGTCCCGCTGGGCCTGGTCCATGACCTTGAGTTCGACGTCGACGCCGGTCACGCCCGGGACTGCTGCCAGGGCTGACTCGGCGTCGGACGTGATGGTGTCCCTCAGCGGGCAGCCGGCGATGGTGAGCAGGACCGTGAGGTTGACTTTGCCGTCCCCGGACACGTGGACGGCGTCCACCATGCCGAGTTCGGTGATGGGACGCCGCAGTTCAGGGTCAATGACGGTGGCGAGGGCGTCGTGGACGTCCTGGAGCAGCGGGGAATTGCCGGGTGTTGCTGTATCCATGAAGGGTGTTTACCGGTCCTGGGTGGAATGGCCGGGCTTGACCCGGGGGATTTGCTGCGTGCGGGGATTGCGCTGCCGGTCGCGTTGTTCGCGGAGCTTTTCCTTGACTTTGTCCTTGGGCGACTCGTGGCTGCCCTGGCCGGTGGTGTCGTGCGTGCGCAGTTCTTCCTGGGCTTCCAGCATGTCCTCGAGGAGGGAGCGCAACTCGGCCCGGACATAGTCGCGGGTGGCCACCTCGCGCAGGGCGATCCGCAGCGAGGCGAGTTCCCGGGTGAGGTATTCGGTGTCCGACAGGTTCCGCTCGGCACGCTGGCGGTCCTGCTGAAGGGACACGCGGTCGCGGTCGTCCTGCCGGTTTTGGGCCAGCAGCAGCAGCGGTGCCGCGTAGGACGCCTGGAGGGACAGCATCAGCGTCAGCAGCGTGAAGCCGAGGTCGCGGGAGTCGAACTGCCAGTCAACCGGCGCCCAGGTGTTCCAGCACAGCCAGAAGATGCAGAAAATGGTCATGTAGACCAGGAACTGCGGAGTGCCCATGAAGCGGGCGAAGCCCTCCGTGGCGTGACCGAAAGCGTCGGGGTCCGGAGAGAACTTGGGCAGGATCCGCTGCCTGCCACTCAGCGGCGTGTCCAGGCTGCCCTTGTTGTTGTTCTTGGCCGCGGCGTTGCCGGTGTTCCGCTGGTTGGGGTTCTTCGGAGCGCTGTTGTCAGCCAATACGGCCACCGAGCCTTCTTATCGGGGCCTCGCCATCATGGGCGCGCCAATCATCCGGCAACAGATGATCCAAAACGTCATCAACAGTCACCGCCCCCACAAGCCGGCCGGCATCGTTGACCACCGGAAGGGAGTTCAGGTTGTAGGTCGCCAGGGTCCGCGCCACTTCGCTGATGTGGGCCTGGTCGGAGAGCGGCTCAAGGTTCTTGTCCACCAGGTTGCCCAGCGGCTCGAACGGCGGGAACCGGAGCAGCTGCTGGATGTGCACCACACCCAGGAACCGGCCGGTGGGAGTCTCCATGGGCGGCCTGGCAATGAAGATGGACGAGGCCAGGGCGGGGGAGAGTTCCTCGCGCCGGACATGTGCCAGCGCTTCAGCCACGGTGGCTTCCGGGGGCAGGATGACCGGTACCGGGGTCATGAGGCCGCCCGCGGTGTCCTCGTCGTATTCCAGGAGCCGGCGGACGTCCTCAGCGCCTTCGGGCTCCATCAGCTGGAGGAGTTCCTCCGCCTGCGCCGTGGGGAGTTCGCCAAGGAGGTCGGCGGCGTCGTCCGGGTCCATTTCCTCGAGCACGTCGGCGGCCCGCTGGATGTCCAGGGCGGAGAGAATCTCCACCTGGTCGTCCTCGGGAAGTTCTTGGAGGACGTCTGCCAGGCGCTCATCCTGCAGTTCGCTGGCCACTTCAAAACGCCTCTTGTCGCTCATCTCCTGGAGCGCCTCGGCGAAGTCGGCTGGTTTGAGGTCCTCGTGGTTGGCCACGAACTGGGTTGCTGCCTGCGGTTCGGTGCGTGCGCCCTGTTGGGCGTCGGCCCAGTCGATGATGAGGGTTTCGTTGCGGCGCAGGCGGCTGAGCGGGGACAGGGAGTGGCCGCGCCGGACGAAGAGCTTGCTGACGAACCAGTCGCGGGACCTGTGCTGGTCCATCGCGATGTCCTCGATGGTGGCGTCGCCGCTGCCGTCCCGGAGGGTCACGCGGCGGTCGAACATCTCGGCCACCACCAGTGTTTCCGCGCCGCGCTGTTCGAACCGGCGCAGGTTGACCAGGCCGGTGCAGATGACCTGCGTCTGGTCGATGGAGGTGATGCGCGTCATCGGCACGAACACGCGCTTCTTCCCGGGCACTTCGACGACGATACCCACCACGTGCGGGGTCCCCTGCGAGCCGCGGGAGAGCACCACAACATCGCGTAATCGGCCCAGCCGGTCACCCAGGGGGTCGAAGACGTCGAGTCCCAGGAGGCGCGCCACGAAGACACGGGTAGGTGTTGTGCTCACTTGTACAGGCTACCGAGTCTGCTCACTTTTAGCTGAATTTACAGGCAGCACACAACCTCATGGGCAAGAATGGGGGTATGGCAAACATTTTTGGTGCTCCCCGGACAGGTGGCCCCAACGGCCTTGACCAAGCCAGGGCCGTCCCCACCGGCGACACAGTGGGTTCCTACACCTCCTACCTGGATGCCCAGAAGGCGGTGGACTACCTCGCCGACCAGCAGTTCCCCGTGCAGATGGTGTCCATCGTGGGCAACGAGCTGAAGATGGTGGAGCGGGTCACCGGGCGCCTCAGCTACCCCCGTGTTGCCCTGTCCGGAGCCCTCAGCGGCATGTGGTTCGGCCTGTTCGTGGGTGTGATGCTTTCCTTCTTCGCGCCCTCGCCCGGGTACTTCTCCATCCTCACGTCCGTGTTGATGGGCGCCGCCTTCTTCATGCTCTTCGGCATTGTTACCTACGCGATGCAGCGCGGAAAGCGCGACTTCACGTCGACCAGCCAGGTGGTGGCCACCAGCTATGACGTGATCGTGGCGCCGGAGGCTGCGCAGGAGGCCCGCCGCCTGCTGCAGCAGCTCCCCATGACCCGCTCGGACGCCGCCGGGGGCAACGCCCACCAGCCGCGGCACGGCTACCAGAACCAGCCGTACGACCAGCAGAACCAGCAGTACAACCCGCAGAACCAGCCGTACAACCAGCCCGGCAACCAGCAGGGTCCGGCGCGTCCCAATGGCTGGAACGACCCCTACGGCCAGCAGGGACACGCGCAGGATCCCGGCTACCCCACGCAGGGCCAGCAGGGCCAGCACCCTGCGCCGCAGCAGGACGCGCAGCAGCACCAGGGGCAGCAGTACGACGGCGGCCAGCACCAGCAGCCCGCGGCCGCACCGGCCCGCGCGGTCCGTTACCCCGACCTGCCCGACGGGAGGCCGCAGTACGGCGTCAGGCTGCCGCAGGGCCAGGACGGCGGAACACCGCAGCCTGCCGCGCCCGCGCAGCCCGAGGCCGGCCCGCAGCACCACGGTGATGCCCCCGCCGGCGAAGGCCAGGACGCCGGCACTGCAGAGCGGCCCGCGGACCCGCGCCACTAGGGACAGCAGCAAAAAGCGGTGCCGCCGGAGGAATCCGGCGGCACCGCTTTTTTGTGCTTGTGTTGCGGCTGTCAGCCAGGCGTCAGGCCTGGGCCGCCTGCCGGGATTCGTCTGCTTCGCGGTAGATGCCGGCCATCCACGTCTCCACATCTTCCGGCGTGCGGGGCAATGCCGCGCTCAGGTTGACCGGCCCGTCGGCGGTCATCAGGATGTCGTCCTCGATCCGGACACCGATGCCACGGTATTCCTCGGGGATGGCCAGGTCCTCGTCCTTGAAGTAGAGGCCCGGTTCGATGGTGAACACCATGCCTTCGGCCAGGATGCCGTCCAGGTACAGCTCCCGCTTGGCCTGGGCGCAGTCGTGGACATCGAGGCCAAGGTGGTGGCTGGTGCCGTGCGGCATCCACCGCCGGTGCTGCTGGCCTTCGGGGCTGATGGCCTCCTCCACGCTGACGGGGAGGAGGCCCCATTCGGCAAGGCGTTCCGCCAGCACCGTGGTGGCGGCGGTGTGGATGTCGCGGAACTTCGTACCCGGCTGCGCTGCTGCGAACCCGGCGTCGGCCGCGTCCAGGACCGCCTGGTACACCTTGCGCTGGACATCGCTGAACTTGCCACTAGCAGGCAGGGTGCGGGTGATGTCGGCCGTGTACAGGGAGTCGGCCTCGACCCCGGCGTCAAGGAGCAGGAGCTCGCCGGCGTGGATCTTCCCGGTATTGCGGGTCCAGTGCAGCACGGTGGCGTTGTTGCCGGATGCGGCGATGGTGTCGTAGCCCAGCTCGTTGCCCACCTCGCGGGCGCGGGCGAAGAAGGCGCCTTCCACTACGCGCTCGCCGCGGGCGTGGGTCAGGGCACGAGGCAGGACCTTGACCACTTCTTCGAAGCCTTCCACAGTGGCGGCAACGGCGAGCTCCATCTGCCCGATCTCCCACTCGTCCTTGACCAGGCGCAGCTCGGAGAGGGCTTCACTGAGCTTCTCGTCCAGGGCATCGAGGACGCCCATGTCGAGGTTTTCGGGATCCTTGGCGGTGTTGTACCGGGCAGTGTCCACCAGGGCGTCAATGTTCTCGTCCACCTTGCGGACCAGGCGGATGGAGATGCCGCCGATCTCCGGTGCGCCCACGTTCTTGGTGATCGCCGTTTCCAGCTGGTCGATGTGGCCGGTGGCCAGGCCAAGGCGCGCTTCGAACTCGGCCAGGGTGGGCCGGGCGCCAATCCAGAATTCGCCGGAGCGGGAGTCGGCGTAGAACTGTTCCGTATCCCTGCCGGCCAGCGGACGGAAGTAGAGCGTGGCGCGGTGGTTCCCGCCGTCGTCGCCCTTTCCTTCATCAACGGGTTCCAGCACCAGGACGGCGTCCGGCTCGTGGTCCAGGCCCAGCCCTGTCAGGTGGGCAAAGCCGGAATGCGGCCGGAACCGGTAGTCGCAGTCGTTGGAGCGGACCTTGGGCGGACCCGCGGGAAGGACCAGGCGTTCACCTTTGAACTGGGCGGAGATGGCCTTGCGCCGGGTCGCGGCGTGGCCTGCGACGTCGTCGCGGCCGGGAAGTTCCTGGCTGGACGGCGCCCAGTTGCTGGCCATGAAGGCCTTGAAGGCGTCGGAACTGGGCCGCTGCGAGCGGTTGTTGACGCGCTCCTCCAGCGGCTGGTTAGCAGAGGTTTGGGTGTTTTCGGCATCGTTCACGGGACCATCGTCTCACCAGCTTCCCGGCTGCGCGAACAGCCTCCGGTGCCGGAGCCGCAGGGTCAACTAGTCTGTACAGGTGAGGATCGACCTGCATGCCCACTCCAATGTCTCCGACGGCACGGAGAAACCCGCCGACGTCATGGCCTCCGCCGCCCGCGCGGGCCTGGACGTGGTGGCGCTGACCGACCATGACTCCACGGGCGGGTGGGCGGAAGCATCTGCCGCCGCGATTGACGTGGGGGTGGCACTGGTCCCCGGCATGGAGGTGTCCTGCCGGACGGCCGAGGGCATCAGCGTCCACCTGCTCAGCTACCTGCACGACCCCGCGCACCCCGGGCTGCTCGAGGAAATCACGAAGGCCAAGCAGGCCCGCCATACCCGGGCGGAGCGGATGGTCACGCTCCTGGCGGAGGACTATCCCCTCACCTGGGACGACGTCATCCACCATGTGGCGCCGGGGGCCACGCTGGGCCGCCCGCATATCGCCGATGCCCTGGTGGCGGCGGGCGTAGTGGAGGACCGCTCTGAGGCCTTCGCCTCCATCCTGACCTCCCGCTCCCGCTACTTTATCCCGCACTACGCACCCAACCCGGCGGTCGCCGTCGAGCTGGTCTGCGCTGCCGGCGGTGTTCCCGTCTTCGCCCATCCGGTGGCGTCCTCCCGCGGAAGGATCGTGGGGGAGCGGGTCTACCGGGACATGATCGATGCCGGCTTGGCGGGACTGGAGGTCGATCACCGAGACAACCCTGAGGAAGGCCGCACCTTCCTGCGCCGCCTGGCCGCGGAGAACAACCTGCTCATCACCGGGTCCTCGGACTACCACGGCACGGGCAAGCCGAACCTGCTCGGCGAAAACCTGACCGCACCCGAAGTGCTCGCGCGGATCGAGGAACTGGGTTCGGGAACCGCCGTCGTCCGTTCCTGATCCCTGCGCGCCGTCCCAACCGGGTAGCAGCAGATGTCGTTTTGAAGGCTCAAAACGACATCCGGTGCTACCTACGTGGGTGGGAAGGACGCAAAGGTCGCGTGCGCACCCAGCCGCTTGGCCATGATGTCCACGGCCGGCTGGTTCTGGTCCACGCACACGAACTTGCGGCCCAGCTTGGCCGCCACCGCACCGAGGGTTCCGGAACCGGCGAAGAAATCCAGGCACCAGTCGCCGGGACGGCTGGACGCTGAGACGACACGGCGGATGAGACCCTCAGGCTTCTGCGTGGGGTACCCCGTCTTCTCCTTGCCGGTGGGCGAAACAATGGTGTGCCACCAGACGTCGGTGGGCAGTTTGCCCAACTCGCGCTTGGCCGGCGTGACAAGGCCCGGCGCCATGTACGGCTCCCGGTCCACCTCGGCGTTGTCGAAGTGGTACTTGGACGGGTTCTTGACATACACCAGGATGTTGTCGTGCTTGGTGGGCCAGCGGTTCCTGGCGCGGGCGCCGTAGTCGTAGGCCCAGATGATCTCGTTCAGGAAGCACTCGCGGCCGAAGATGGCATCCAGCATGACCTTGGCATAATGCACCTCGCGGTAATCCAGGTGAAGGTAAAGCGTGCCGTCGTCGGCCAGCAGCCGCCAGGCTTCCACCAGGCGCGGCTCCAGGAAGGACCAGTAATCGCTGAAGGCGTCGTCGTAGCGGTGCAGGGCGCCCTTGATGGTGTCATAGGAGCGGCCCTTGAAGCCCACGCGGTCACCGCTGCCGCCGGCGTTGGCAACCATGCGGGTTTCCTGCCGGCTCTGCGCCCGGCCCGTGTTGAAGGGCGGGTCCACGTAGATCAGCGTGAAGGCGCCGTCCGGCAGCGTGGGGAGGTACTGCGCGTTATCCGCGTGCACCACCAGGCTGCCGCCGTCCGGCGCCCAAACAGTGTTCGTCATTCCGTCAGGTCAGCCCTCGGTGCTGCCGGGCTGGGTGCCCTTGTCTGCACCGGTCACTACCTCGCCGTTGCGGCGGCGGGTGCGCGTGCGGGGGCGGCGGGTGCGCGAAGACTTTTCAGCGTCGGAGGCGGCTGCCGCTTCCGGACCGGCAGCCGGGGCTGCGGGGGTTTCGGCAGCGTCAGGGGACGTACGACGACGGCGCTCACCTGAGCGGCCTGCCTCCGGGCTGCGTCCGTCGCGTCCGCCCGAACGCGACCGGCCGCGGCCTTCACGGTCCCGGCCATCGTTTCCGCGGCTTTCCCGGCTGTTCTTCTTGCCGGTTTCACCCAGGTCCTCGAGGACCTCGGCGTCGACGCCCGCGAGGGTGCGCTTGTTGCGGGGCAAACGGCCCTTGGTTCCCTCGGGGATGTCCAGCTCTTCGTAGAGGTGCGGGGAGGAGGAGTACGTCTCCACCGGCTCGGGCACGCTCAGGCCGAGTGCCTTGTTGATCAGGCCCCAGCGGGGCATGTCGTCCCAGTCCACGAAGGTCACAGCCGTGCCCTTGTTGCCGGCGCGGCCGGTACGGCCCACCCGGTGCAGATAGATCTTCTCGTCCTCAACGCACTGGTAGTTGATCACGTGCGTAACGTCATCCACGTCGATGCCACGGGCAGCAACGTCGGTTGCCACCAGGACGTCCACCTTGTTGTTGCGGAACGCGCGCAGGGCCTGCTCGCGTGCACCCTGGCCCAGGTCGCCGTGGATTGCTGCGGCCGCAAAGCCGCGGTCCACCAGTTCCTCTGCCACCTTGGCTGCGGTGCGCTTGGTCTTGGTGAAGATGATGGTCCGGCCGCGGCCGCGGGCCTGCAGGATCCGGGCAACAACCTCGATCTTGTCCATGCTGTGGGCACGGTAGATCAGCTGCCGGATGTCCCGCTTGGTCAGGCCCTCGTCATCGGGGTCAGCGGCGCGGATGTGCGTGGGCTGGGTCATGTACCGGCGTGCCATGGCGATGACCGGGCCGGGCATGGTGGCGGAGAAGAGGAGCGTCTGGCGGACGGCAGGGGTGCCGGCGATCAGGGTCTCAACGTCAGGCAGGAAGCCGAGGTCCAGCATTTCGTCGGCCTCGTCAAGGATAACGATGCGGACATTCTTCAGGCTCAGGTGTTTCTGCTTATAGAGGTCAATCAGGCGGCCGGGGGTTCCCACCACAATCTCGACGCCCTTCTGCAGGGCATCCACCTGGGGTTCGTAGGCGCGGCCACCGTAGATGGTGGCGATGCGTGCGTTGCGTTTGCGGGAGGCGGTTTCGAGGTCGCTTGCCACCTGCACCGCGAGCTCGCGGGTGGGCACAATCACCAGGGCCTGCGGAGCGCCCGGGACGGGCAGCTTGTCGAAGCCGGCATCGTCGCGGCCCACAACACGCTGGAGCGCCGGGATACCAAAACCGAGGGTTTTTCCGGTACCGGTCTTGGCCTGGCCGATGATGTCGTGGCCTGACAGTGCGACGGGCAGCGTCATTGCCTGGATGGGGAAGGGGTGGGTGATCCCGGCGTCGGCCAGGGACTCCACAATGTCAGCACGGACGTTGTAGTCCGCAAAGGACTTCTCCGCAATTTCATGCGGCTTTTCGTCCGAAATGATGGTTTCTTCCGGCTCGATGGTCTCGGTGCCGGACTCATCGGACAGAAGCTGGTGGGTATGCAATTCACTCACGGGGAGTTTCCTTATTCATTTGGGCAATCGCGCAGCGTGCTCAACAGGCAGGCCGATGGGGCCGATCCGGAGCACGAACGAAGCGCGCAAGCAATTCCAGTGGAAGCCGATCGCGGGCTATCTAACGCTGGCACTGGCGACCAGCGGGCAAATCTCAAGATCGCGTAGGGGCGGGCTTGTTGGTTTCAGTTCAAGGAAATCAACGACCGGGCATCCATTTCTACCTCTTCAGTCTAGCCGCATCAGCCCGGAATCCCTGATTCCGCGCCGTGTGGAAGCCGGGACCGGATGGCATCAGGCTCACTGGACCAGTTCGAAGTGCACTTCCCTGGCAGCGATATCCGACGACACCAGGCGAACCCGGACCTTGGTGCCGGACTCCAGCTCACCGGCGCAGCGGGCCGTCACGGCAGGGTCGGCAATCTGGATGATCCCGGAGGAACCGTTCCCGTTCCCGTTCCCGTTCTTGCCGTTGCCGGTGCCGGTGTTGCCGTTCCCGTTGCCGTTCTTTCCGTTGCCGTTGTTACCGTTGCCGTTCTCTTTCTGCGGCTTCGACCCCGAAATCACGATCGCGTCGAACTCCTGGCCGATGTGGTTGACCAGTAGGGCGGCCTCCACCGTGTCGAGGGCCATGCGCTCCATCCGGGATGCCAACTGGTCCGAGCCTGCCATGATCTCAGGGAGGGTCGGCAGCGCATCCCGCACCCAGCCGGGGACAGTACCTCCGTTGCTCAACGCCTCGCAGGTCACCAGCACAAAGCGGTCCACCAGGCGGCGCAGCGGCGCTGTGGTGTGGGCATACGCATCGCCGATGGCTGCCTGGACCGCGGCCTCCGGAACGTTGCCATCAAAGGCGGTGTAACCGGCGCCGCGGAAGAGCATGCCGGCCGAGTGCATGATGGCCAGCTGCCGGGGGTCCGTTGGGTCAAGGGTCCGCAGGTATTCCCCGTATCCCACCTCGCCGTCCCAGGGCTTGCCCAGCACTTCCGTCTGCAGCCGGAAATGGTGCAGGGAACGCTCATCCGGTGGCGGCATGGTGCGCAGGATCCCCACCTTGGCATCGAGCATGATCTTGGCGGCGGCCATCCCCGTCATCAGGGAAATCTGGGCGTTCCAGTCCTCCACCGGCAGCTGGGGAGCAGCAGCAATGCGGTAGCCGCCATCGGGCAGCTGGACGATCTCCTGGTCCGGCATGTTCAGGCTTGCGCCGTTGCGGGCGCGTTCAAGGCGGACACGCTTGAGCCCAACTTCCTTCAGCAGGCCCAGCAGGGGAGAGGCAGTACCGGCGTCCAGGTCAGCCTGGGCACCCTTGTAGCTGAGTTTCGCGCGGCTTCGAACGCGTGCCCGGCGGACACCGACGGTCGTGACCTCGGCGTTGCCGTCGAGCCGGAAATCCCAGACGAAGGCCGAGCAGTCCTGGTCCGGCAGGAGGCTCCCGGCGCCCTCGCTGATGACTTCAGGGTGCAGGGGAATACGCCCGTCCGGGGCGTAGAACGTCTGGCCCCGGCGCCGGGTTTCGGCATCCAGGGGTCCGCCGGGCGCAACGAACGCGGGGACATCGGCGATGGCGTACAGGACGTGGTACCCGCCGTCGTCGTCCGTTTCGATGAAGAGGGCCTGGTCCAGGTCCGTGGACGACGCCGGATCGATGGTGACGAACTCCACCGCGGTCAGGTCGTAGTCCGGCAGGCGCAGCGCGGCCACCGCGGCCTCGGCGTCCTTGACCGCGTCACCGGGGTAGGGGCCCGGAAGTTCCAGCTCCGTCCGCAGCGCGGCCAGGGCCTCTTCCAGGGCATTGGTGCGCTCATGGACGTTGGGAGCCAGCCGATGATGTGACACGAAAATCAGCCTAACCCCAAGTCATGCGATTTCGCAGGGAATCGATGCGGGCGCGGTCGTGACGGGTTGCCGCGGACCGCGGTGCGTTCGGGAAACCGGGTTGTGGGACGTCCGCGGCTTCAGGAAGCCGCGGAGTCCAGTGCAGAACGAAGCGAGGCAGCGGCAGCAGCGGGATCGGCAGCGTCGGTGATGGCGCGGACCACCACGATCCTTGACGCTCCGGCCGCGACCACCTGGTCCACGTTGGAGTGGTCGATCCCGCCGATCGCGAACCACGGCACGTCACTGGGCGCCTTCGCGGCCGCATACTTCACCAGTTCCAGGCCGACGGCGGCCCGGCCGGGTTTGGTGGGGGTGGCCCAGAGCGGGCCCACGCAGAAGTAGTCGAGGCCGGCAGGTCCTGCGGCGTCGGCCAGCGCGGCGTCCACCTGCTCCGGCGTGTGGCTTGACAGGCCGATGGCCGCGTTGCCGTTGAGCAGCGTCCTTGCGGCCGGTACCGGCAGGTCCTTCTGGCCCACGTGGAAAACGGGGGCACCGGACAGGACCGCAATGTCCGCGCGGTCGTTGACGGCCCACAGCCGCCCGTGCCGCTGGGCTGATTCCTTGAGGACCGCCAGCAGGTCCAGCTCCTCGGCCGCCTCGATGGACTTGTCCCGCAGCTGGATGATGTCCACGCCGCCTTCGAACGCGGCGTCCACGAACCCGGCGAAGTCGCCCCGTCCGCGGCGCGCATCCGTGCAGAGGTAGAGGCGTGCGGATTTCAGTGCGCCGTTACCCGCCGCGGTGGTGAAGGCATCGGTGCCGGGTGCTGCGGCAGGGGCAGGGGAGTGGGACACATTCATGGCTGCAAGCCTAGTTCCTCTACACTTGCCTCGTACTGCGGGAGCCCGCGGCAGCTGTCACAAAGCGCCGGGCTGAGAGGGCGTCAGAGCCGACCGCTTGACCTGATCCGGTTAATGCCGGCGTAGGGAAGGAGACACCATGGGCATCCCCGAAAGCCCTCCGGACAGCATCGCAGAGCCAGCCGCTGTCCCGGCAATAGCCGCCGACGTAGCAGTGATCGGCGGGGGCGTCATAGGCCATGGCATCGCCTGGGAAGCCAGGCGCTCTGGCCGGTCCGTGGTGCTGATCGACGATGCACCGGGATCCGGAGCCAGTTGGGCGGCGGCAGGCATGCTGGCCCCCGTCAGCGAGCTGCATTACCAAGAGGAAGAGCTCCTGGGCCTCATGCTGGATGCATCGGAGCGCTGGCCGCAGTTCGCGGCGGACCTTAGCCGCGTGTCAGGCCGCGGTTCCGGATTCCTGGCGACGCCCACGCTCACCATTGGCGCCGACGCCGCCGACCGGCAGGCACTGATGGACCTGCGCGGCGTGCAGCAGGCCAATGGACTCGCCGTGGAACCACTGACGGTCCGTGAGGCCCGGCGCCGGGAACCGCTGCTCAGCCCCGCCATTGCGTGCGCACTCGATACCCCGGCAGACCACCAGGTGGATCCCCGGCGACTCGTGGAGTGCTTCCGGGCAGCCCTGGCCAACCACCTGCCGGCCGGCAGCGGCGTTGCCGGCACTGCGGTTGCAGACACTGCGGTTGCCGGCGCTCTGGACGGATTTGCCGTGGCGGACAGGGCAGTGGGACTGGAGTGGGCGGACGGCGCGGTGGCTGGTGTCCGGCTGGCCGGAGGCGGACTGGTGCTCGCCGGCGAAACGGTGGTGGCCAACGGCATGGCGGCGGGCTCCCTGGAGAACCTGCCGAGGGGACTCCGGTTACCTTTGCGCCCTGTGCACGGCGACATCCTGCGGCTGTCCGTCCCCCCGCACCTGCAGCCCTTGCTGACGTCCACCGTCCGCGGGCTGGTGCGCGGTGTGCCCGTCTACTTGGTTCCACGCGAGGACGGAACCGTGGTCATCGGCGCCACCCAGCGGGAGGACGGCCTGGTTGGGGCGGGCACTGCGTTCGGAGCCATGCCGGCGAGTGCCGGATCCAGTGCAGTGCCCGCCGGTGCAGGACCGGCCAGCGCAGTGTCCGCTGGCGGCGTGTACCAGCTGCTTCGCGACGCCCAGGTGCTGGTGCCTGCGGTCGCAGAGCTGGAACTGCTCGAATGCACGGCCCGGGCCCGCCCGGCTACCCCGGACAATGCCCCGCTGCTGGGCAGGGTGCCCGTGGACGGGGGAGACGGCAGTGCAGCGCATGTCCCCGGACTCATCGTTGCCACAGGATTCTTCCGCCACGGCGTCCTCCTCACCCCGGCCGCGGCAGCCATCTGCCGCGACCTGATGGATGGGAAGGCCGACCCCCGGTGGCAGCCGATCAGTCCTGACCGCTTTTCCGGCCGGATCCCGGCCCCCAGATTCAACATCAAGGAGACAGCATGAACATCACCCTGAACGGGGCATCCCGCACCGTGGCGGACGGTGCGTCCATCACGGCATTGGTCAGCGAGGTGACCGGACGCGCGCTTGCGGCCGACGGCCAGGCAACCGACGGACAAAGGCTGGGGGTGGCCGTAGCTCACAATTCCGAAGTGGTGCCCCGCAGCCAATGGCACGGCACCGCGCTCGCGGACGGAGACGACGTCGAACTCGTCACCGCAGTACAGGGAGGCTGACACCATGATTGAAGCGAACACCGTTTCCGAACCGGCCACCCATACCTCCGCGGCACCCGCCAGGCCTGACGCCCTCGTCATCGACGGCGTTGCCCTGGAGTCGAGGCTCATCATGGGAACGGGTGGCGCGCCCAGCCTGGACGGCCTGGGCGCCGCGCTTGTTGCCTCCGGAACCTCCCTCACCACCGTGGCCATGCGCCGCTACTCACCCGCAGAATCGGGCTCCCTGTTCCAACTGCTGGTGGACCACGGAATCCGGGTCCTGCCCAACACCGCAGGCTGCTTTACTGCGCGGGACGCCGTCCTGACTGCCGAACTGGCCCGGGAAGCGCTGGAAACCGACTGGGTGAAGCTGGAGGTCATCGCAGACGAGCACACGCTCCTGCCGGACGCCGTTGAGCTGGTGGATGCAACCGAACAGCTGGTCAACCGCGGCTTCAAAGTCTTTGCCTACACCAACGACGACCCCGTCCTGGCCCTCCGGCTGGAAAACCTGGGTGCTACCGCAGTGATGCCCCTGGGATCTCCTATCGGTACCGGGCTGGGAATCCTCAACCCGCACAACATCGAACTCATCGTTTCCCGGGCAAGCGTGCCCGTGGTCCTGGACGCAGGGATCGGCACGGCATCTGACGCGGCGCTGGCCATGGAACTTGGGTGCGACGCTGTCCTGCTGGCCACGGCGGTGACCCGTGCCCAGAACCCGGCCCTGATGGGTGAGGCGTTCAAGCACGCCGTCATCGCCGGGCGGCTGGCGAAGGAAGCCGGGCGCATTCCGCGCCGCGAGCACGCGCTGGCGTCGTCCGCCATGGAGGGCCGGGCCGAGTTCCTTTAGCCAGTGATGCTTCAGGGGATGTACCGCCTAGGGGATTGCACCGCTTAAACGACTGTGGCCGCCACCGTTGAAGGTGGTGGCCACAGCCGTTTAACGGTGACTAGCGCCTCAGGATGGCGGTCAGCCGATGGGTATCGTTCCTTGCCCGGGTGCGGCTCAGGACAAGCACTGCCCCGACGGATGCCGCCGCGCCCAGCACTATGGGCAACACCCAGGGAAGCCACGTCAATCCGGGAAGGTAACCGAATCCCGCCGCCATCAGGATGATCCAGCTCAGTGCAGCCACCCCGACGGCCACGCCGGCCGGAAGGCCTGCGCCATACTTGGCATGACGCTTGTCATTGGCCCAGACAATGAAGCCGGCCGCAACGGTGGCCAGCACAACAATGATCAGGGAAAGCATGGGTCTCCTCCGGGAAGCAGGGCAGTTCCGGCCGGTGCTAGAACTGGCCGAATCCTACGCGCCGGACTTCTTCCGCGCCGATTTCCACGTAGCCCAGCGCGTTGCCGGGAACAATGATCAGGCGCCCCTTGTCATCGGTGAGGCGCAGTTCGCTGCCGCCCTTGATGGCTTCTCCCACAACATTGGCCACGGTCTCCGCATCCTGGTTTGATTCCAGGACGATCTCGCGGCCAACGTTCTGCACGCCGATCTTAATTTCCACAGGGGCCTCCCAGCCGGTCAGGTTCTTTGATGATGGTCTATTTGTAGTCTAGGACTCTTTGGGGAAGCGAGAGATTCCGCGCCAAGCTAAACGGTAGATGAGGTCGCTGGCCACATCGAGGTCCAGGTTGCCGTCCGTTTCCAGCCAGTACCGGGCGCTGACCTGCGCCATCCCCGCCAGGCCGCGGCCCAGCAGTTCCGCTTCGAGGTGGGGCAGCTTGGTGTCCCCGGCGATCACCCGCGCAATGGCATCGGCAAAGGTCCGGTTGAAAGTTTCGAGGCGCGAACTGACGTCGGGATCGTTGACGAGGTCGGACTCGAAGACCAGGCGGTGGGCCTGGTCGTCGCTGGCGATGAACCGGAAGTACGCCCGCATGACAGCCTGGACGCGTTCCTTATTGTCTGTGGTGGAGTTCAGCGCCCCCAGCATCAGGTCGGTCAGGGACGCAAGGTGGCTGTCCAGGAGGGCAAAGTACAGCTCGCGTTTGGACGGGAAGTGCTGGTACAGGACCGGCTTGCTCACATGCGCCGTCTCGGCGATCTCATCCATGGCGGCCCCGTGGTAACCGTTCGCCACAAAGACTTCCTGCGCTGCGGAAAGAAGCTGTGCCCGCCGTTCATCACGGGGGAGCCGGGCCGACCGTTGGCCCGCGGGTCGCGGTGAACTTTGCGGTTCGGCCGCCGGCGGGCGGTCAGCCCGTGCTTCATGGACCACAGTTGTCCTTCTTTCCATTGCAGTTACCCCCTACTTTACTGCGGGGTAATATGACCCGGCGGTACCCCGGGGCATACATTGAAGTATGCCTTCGCCGTTCACTGCAAATGTTTCAGCAGTTTCCCTTGATCCTTTGGTGGAACCCGCCCCGGAACTCACCTCCGAAGAGGTGGAACGGTATTCCCGGCACCTCATCATTCCGGAAATCGGCTCGGCAGGGCAGCGGCGGCTCAAGAACGCGAAAGTACTGGTTATCGGCGCCGGCGGACTGGGCTCGCCCGCCTTGCTCTACCTCGCAGCCGCGGGAGTTGGAACCCTGGGGATCATCGACGACGACGCCGTGGACCTGAGCAACCTTCAGCGCCAGGTCATCCACGGTGTGGCAGATGTCGGACGGCCGAAGATCGAATCGGCGCGCGACGCAATCGCCGCCCTGAATCCACTCGTGGACGTCCGGTTGCACCAGGTCCGGCTCGACGCATCCAACGCGCTGGAGCTGTTTGCCGATTACGACCTCATCCTCGACGGTGCAGACAATTTCGCCACGCGCTACCTCGTCAATGATGCTGCCGCGATCCTGGGAAAGCCTTATGTCTGGGGCTCAATCTTCCGGTTCGACGGCCAAGTGAGCGTCTTCTGGGAAAAGCATGGGCCCACCTACCGCGACCTCTACCCTGAGGCGCCACCGGCCGGCTCTGTTCCTTCCTGCGGCGAGGGCGGCGTCTTCGGCATGCTGTGCGCGGCAGTGGGGTCACTGATGGTGACTGAGGCAGTGAAGCTCATTACCGGCGTCGGGCGCTCCCTGCTGGGGCGGGTGGCGCTGTACGACGCCCTGGGAGGCAGCTGGCGTGAGATCCGCGTGTCCAAGGACCCGGCGGCCGCTCCCGTCACCGAACTGACCGACTACGAGGCGTTCTGCGGCATCGAGCCCCAGGCGCCGGCAGACACCGAACACACCGTCACCGCCGCGCAGCTCGCCACCATGCTGGCCTCACGGAAGGCCGGCCTGAAGGACTTCGACCTGGTGGACGTCCGCGAGCCGGGTGAATTCGAGATCGTCCGGATCGAGGGCGCCGTGCTCATTCCGCAGGGGAGGATCCTGGCGGGGGATGCCTGGGGGGAGATTGCCCAGGACCGGGACATCGTGTTCCTGTGCAAGGCGGGGACCCGCTCGGCGAACGTCCTGGCCGCGGCGCAGAAGGCAGGCTACCGGCGCGTGAGCCACCTCGACGGCGGCATTCTCTCCTGGGTGCGTGAGGTTGAGCCGCAAAAGCCCGTCTACTGACCCAACCACCAACGCCCGCTCACTTCCGGCGGCTTAACAAGCAACGCCCGCTCACTCCCTTGAGGAAAGTGAGCGGGCGTTGGCGTTTTGTGCACCACTAGTGAGCGCGCGTTGGGATTGTTGCCGCCACTGGTGAGCGCGCGTGACGAACGGGGGGGTCAGGCGCTTTCGAGGCCCTTGTGGTCCACCGGGCATTCCGCCTGGCCGGCCGCGGGAGCTGCTGTTCCCGGCTGTTCCACGGTGATGCCGTAAAGCGCTTCCAGGGCCGCCACATAGTCGTCCTGCTGGCCGTTCGCGGCGAGCTCGCGGGCGCGCACTGTGGGTACGTGCAGCAGTTGCTTCACCATCCGGCGCAGGGCAAACTCCACTTCCTCGGCCGCTGCAGTGCAGCCGTGCCGGGCGCGGACCTTTTCCATTTCGGCGTCCAGGACGTCCATGGTGTGCCGGCGGAGGGCAACGATGGCCGAGTCCACGGACCGGGCTTCGCGTTCCTGTTCAAACGCCTTGGCTGCGCCCTTGACGATGCCACTGGCCTGCGCCAGCGATTCGGCCTGCTCCTGCGGCGCCGCCAGGCGCACGGATTCGAGCGTCAGCAGTTCCACGCCATCGAGTTCTCCCACTGCGGGATCGAAGTCGTGGGTAAGGGCCAGGTCAATGGCGATCAGCGGCTGGGTGGAGCCGGCACGGACCTGCGCCAGTTCGTCGGCTTCAACGCGGGTATCGGAACCGCTGCAGCCGATCATGACGTCCGCTGCGGCCACGGCCGGGCGGAGCGAGTCAGCGTCTAGGGCGGTGCCTCCCCGGGTGGCGACGAACCCTTCGGCACGGCCGGACGAGGAGAAGACCGACACATCGGTGCAGCCGCGTTCACGCAGCAGCGCCATGGTGGCGCCGGCGTACGCGCCGGTTCCAAAAACGACAACCTTTTTGGCGGACCAGTCAGGATTCTCGGAGAGGTCTGTGGCGAGGTCCAGGGCTACTGACACGATGGACAGGCCCCGCGAGCCGAGCGCGGTCTGGGCGCCCACGTCCTTGGCGGTCTTGGAGGCGGCCTGGAAAAGCCGGACCAGGCCTGAGCTGGCAGTGCCTTCATGCTGGGCCGTGATCAGGGCGCGCCGCACCTGGCCAGCGATTTCGCGTTCGCCCACGACGGCGGAATCCAGTCCCGCGCTCACGGCAAAGAGGTGCCGGGTCACTTCGGGGCCGGTCCGGGTGCTGAAGGAGCGCGACACGAGTGGTTCGGCGAGCCCGCTCTTGGCGCTGATCTGGGCCACGAGGGCAGCGCGGGCGGCCTCGACGTCGTCCGTATTCGGAGCCTCGCCGTAGATTTCGTACCTGTTGCACGTAGCCAGGACCACGGCCCCGGACACTGCCGGCGAGCCGGAGAGCACGGAAGCGGCAATCCCGGAGGAACCGTTGCTCAACTGAGCAACAGTCTCAAGATCGATGTCGGCGTGTGTAGCCACCAATGAAAAAAGAACCACAGCAGACCTATCATAGCTTTTTCGCAGCTCCGTAGAACAACAGGTAGGCCGAAGAGCGCCTGGAAGGGGCTGTGATTCCTGCCACCGGGCGGCGGCAGGGCCCATCCGTGACAGCCTGTCGTTATCTTTTGCCGCTGATTTTGGGCACAATCGAAGGCATGACTCCTAGCCCCGCCGTCTCCGCTGCCGGCACACTCGCCGCAGACCATCCGCTCATGGATGGCCGCACCGCAGACTCCCCGCTGATCACGGCCTACCGGGGCGGCAAGCCGTCCCGCCGCCCCGTCTGGTTCATGCGGCAGGCCGGGCGTTCACTGCCGGAATACCTTAAGGTCCGCGAAGGCATCGCCATGCTGGACTCCTGCCTCCGGCCCGAACTGGCCTCGGAGATCACCCTCCAGCCCGTCCGCCGGCACGACGTGGACGCAGGCATCTTCTTCTCGGACATCGTGATTCCGCTCAAGCTGGCCGGCGTGGGCGTCGACATTGTCCCCGGCGTCGGCCCCGTGCTGGACAAGCCCGTCCGGACGGCAGCGGATGTGGCCGCCCTTCCGAAGCTGACCTGGGAAGCCCTGGAACCCATCCGGGAAGCTGTCCGCCTCACCGTTGCCGAACTGGGCAAAACGCCCCTGATCGGTTTTGCCGGCGCACCGTTTACCCTTGCCGCGTACATGGTGGAAGGCAAGCCGTCACGCGACCACCTGGGCCCGCGCACCATGATGCACGCAGATCCGGAAACCTGGAACGCCCTGGCCAACTGGGCTGCCGACGCCTCCGGCCTCTTCCTGCGCGCCCAGCTCGAAGCCGGAGCGTCCGCGGGCCAGCTCTTCGATTCATGGGCAGGCTCGCTGGGCCTTGCTGACTACCAGCGGTTCGTGGCGGCGGCATCCTCCCGCGCCCTTGACCACGTCCGCCACCTTGGCGCACCGCTGATCCACTTCGGAACCGGCACCTCAGAACTCCTCGTTGCCATGCGCGACGTCGGGGTGGACGTCGTGGGCGTGGACTACCGCCTGCCGCTCGACGAAGCCAACCGCCGGCTGGGCGGCTCCGTACCGCTCCAGGGGAACATTGACCCCGCCCTCCTGTCCGCTCCGTGGGACGTCCTCGAAGCACACGTCCGCGAAGTCATTGCCGCAGGAGCCGGGGCACCCGGCCACGTCCTCAACCTCGGCCACGGCGTCCCGCCGGAAACCGACCCGGACGTCCTGACCCGCGTGGTCAAACTTATCCACTCCATCTCCCCGGAGTAGCCGCGTGGACAGCTCGCCGGCAGAAACCAGCCAGGCGCTGGTGGTGGGCGGCGGAATATCCGGCCTGCTCTCCGCCAGGGAACTCGCCGCCGCGGGCTACCGGGTGACGGTGCTGGAGGAAAGTGGCGCCTGGGGCGGCTGCGTCGGCAGCCACACGGTGGCCGGGATCAGCCTGGACAGCGGGGCGGAATCGTTCGCCACCCGGTCCGACGCCGTCGCATCCCTCGCCGCCGAACTCGCCCTGGACACCAACATCGTCACGCCCCGGCCTGGCGGCGCGTGGGTCCAGCTGCCCGAGGGCCCCCGCGAGCTGCCCAAGACAGGCGTCCTGGGCATCCCGGCCAATCCGTGGGACCCGGAAGTCCGGCGTTCCCTGGGCCTGTTCGGTGCGCTCCGTGCCTCAGCGGACCGCTTCCTCCCGGCGTCGGTAGGTGCCGGCACCGACGTGACGAGCGTGGCTGCGCTGGTCCGCGCGCGGATGGGCAAGCGCGTCCTGGAACGGCTGGTGGCGCCGGTGGTGGGGGGCGTCCACTCGGCGGATCCGGGGATGCTCGACGTCGACATGGTGGCGCCCGGTCTCCGTGCCGGACTGCGCCGGGAGGGTTCCCTCGCTGCCGCGGTTTCCGCGCTGCGCCGGGGCAAAGCCGGCGGCCCCGCAAAAGCCGGCTCCGCCGTCGCCGGACTCAAGGGCGGAATGCACACGCTGACCGACGCGCTGGTGGCAGACCTCGCAGCCAGGGGAGTGACCCTTTTGACGGGCACCCGCGCCGAATCCGCGGACCGCACGTCCAAGGGATGGCGGGTAACCGCCGGCCAAACAACCTACGACGCCGCCGTCCTGGTGGTGGCCACCGACGGTCCCGCCGCCGTCGACCTCCTGGCGCCGACGGTTCCGGGCATCGCAGGAAAGAAGCCCGGCGCCGGCCCCGACGTGAAGCTGGTGACCCTGGTCATTGGCAATGCGGCGCTGGACAGCCGACCGCGCGGCACCGGCGTCCTGGTGGCGCCGCAAACGCCCGGCATCGGTGCGAAGGCCTTGACGCACGCCACCGGTAAATGGGAATGGCTGCGCGAAGCCGCCGGGACGGGCCGGCACATAGTGCGGCTGTCCTACGGGCGGGCCGACGGCGACGGCGGGCCAGAGAAGCAGCGCGGTCCGGATACCGATGAGGAACTGCTTGCAGCTGCCCTGCACGACGCCTCGGCGCTGCTGGAAGTTCCCATCCGGCGCAGCGACGTTGTGGACTGGGACGTGGTCCGCTGGCGCGGCTCGCTGCCGTTTGCGGCGGTGGGACACCGTGCACGGGTAGCGTCCATCCGGGAAGCCTGCTCGGGAACCGGCGCCCTGGCCGTCGTGGGCGGCTGGGTGGCCGGCAACGGCCTGGCAGCCGTGGTGTCCGACACCCGGACGCAGCTGCGAAACCTGCTCTCCTGACCATCGCCGCTGGTCAGGAGGGCGGCACCAGCTTTGGGGCTCGCCCGCGCATATAGCGGCCGCGGTTGCAAACTTTTCTTTCCCTGCCGGCTTTGGTTAGGGTCGATGACCATGGTTCAACACAGGTCCGAGCTTTCAATGTCCCGGACCGGTATCCATGGGGGAATCCGACGCAGCGCAGCAGCAGCGGCAGTCGGAGCGGTACTGGTTCTCACCACAGGCGCGCAGGCGTCCCAGGCAGACCAGGGGACGGCTGACCCCGGCGACAGCGCCGCGTCGGCCACACTGGCCGCGGGTTCTTTGCCTGTCAATGTGTCCCTCGCAATCGGCTCCGGGGCGGCCAAGGAGCCCGGCGAACCCCGCGAAACAGCAACCGCGAAGGACACCCGCCGGCGGACGGCAGCCCCGGCCGTTATCTCCGTTCCGGCGTCGCTGGTCCCGGCAGTGCAGGCATCCCTGACGGCCACCGCCACCGTTGCTCCCACGTCCACTGCCAGGGCGCTCACTGCGCCGGCCGTGACCCTCCCGCCGGTTCCGCTCCCGGACTTGCCCCTGCCCTTGCCCTCCGGCAGCCCGGCCGGTCCATCGGCAACCGCCTCGGCACCTGCCGGTGCCGCCACCACGCAGGCCGCACCGGAAACGCGACAGTCCCAGGCCGCCCCCGAACTCCAGGCGGCCCAGCAGGCCCCTGCCGCTCCCCGGGCGAACGCGCCGCGGGTGCCCCCAACTGTGGCTGCGCCGGCAGCCTCCCAGCCATCGTCCACGGACGGCGCCGCGCCGTCCGCCGAAGCTGTTCCCGGCAGCGACGCATCTGCTGGCGGTGCTTCGGGCACTGCCGGATCGACGGGCGCGGACCGGCTGGTATCTGCAGCCAGGGGGCTGGGGCAGGTGGCGGACACGCGCGTGCCCCGGGCCGCAACACTGCCCGGCAGCGCCGCTGCGAGCAGTACCGTTCGGAGCACCGGCACGCTGACGCCGGCGCAGTCAGAAATGCAGACAGCTGTGGTGTGGCTGGGCATTGGGCTCGTTGCCGTGGGTGGTGCAGCGGGCCTCGTTTACCTGCGTCTTCGCAAGCCCTGACGGACACTCGCGCAGCGGCGGACGCCGGGGTGTCTGTGACATTGAGCACTTCTACACGCTGTAGAAGTATTCGGTTTCGACTTGGGGGTAGCGAAGGGGCAAACTTGTAACCATGAGCCACACTTCTGCCGAATCTGTCACTAAAACCGAAGAATCAGCCGAGCAGTTCTTCACCCTCTGGACGGTCTTCAAGCGGTCCGGGCAGGTTGCCCGCAGCGCCGATGCTGCAGCTGACTTCGAAACGCTGCTGGAACGGCTCGCGGCCGCCGGTGTCACGCACCGCGGCAGCTACGACGTCTCGGCCATGCGCGCCGACGCCGACGTGATGGTGTGGCTCCACGGCCCCAAGCCGGAGGCCCTGCAGCAGGCCATCCGCGACATCCGCCGCAGCGACCTGTTCGCGGGCACGGAGATTGTCTGGTCGGCCATGGGCGTCCACCGCGAAGCCGAGTTCGCCAAGAACCACACGCCGGCCTACTCACGCGGCGTTGCCCCGGCCGAATGGCTGTGCGTTTACCCGTTCGTCCGCTCCTACGAGTGGTACATCCTGCCCGACGCCGAGCGCGGCAAGATGCTCCGCGACCACGGACTGCTGGGCCGCGACTTCCCCCAGGTCATCTCCAACACGGTCTCTTCCTTCGCCCTGGGCGACTGGGAATGGATCCTTGGCCTTGAGGCCCCCGAACTGGTTGACCTCGTCGACCTGATGCGCCACCTCCGTGCCACCGAGGCGCGGAACCATGTCCGTGAAGAGATCCCGTTCTACACCGGACGCCGGATCTCCGCCGAGGAAGTAGCCGAGGTACTCGCATGAGCCCGCTCGACCCCCAGACCGCCGTCGCCAACCCCGTCACCGAGGCCGGCCGCATGGCTCCCAAGAATTACGACGCCGTCCTCCTCGCCTCCTTCGGCGGCCCCGAGGGCCAGGACGACGTCATCCCGTTCCTCCGCAACGTCACCCGCGGCCGCGGCATCCCCGACGAACGGCTCGAGGAAGTTTCGCACCACTACCGTGCCAACGGCGGCATCAGCCCCATCAACCAGCAGAACCGTGAGCTGAAGGCCGCACTCGAGGCTGAACTCGCTGCCCGCGGCATCGAACTGCCCGTGCTGTGGGGCAACCGCAACTGGGCGCCGTACATTCCGGAGACGCTGCAGGACGCGTACGACGCCGGGCACCGCCGCCTGCTGATGGTCACCACCAGTGCCTACTCCTGTTACTCCAGCTGCCGCCAGTACCGCGAGGACATCGGCATGGCCCTGACGGAAACAGGCCTGGACGGCCATCTCGAAGTGGACAAGGTCCGCCAGTATTTCGACCACCCCGGCTTTGTGGAGCCGTTCATTGAAGGCACCGCCGCAGGCCTCGCCGAGGTCCGCGCCAAGCTGGCCGACGCCGGAACCCCCGACGCTCCGGTCCAGATCCTGTTCGCCACCCACTCCATCCCCACCCGGGATGCCGAGGCCGCCGGCCGGTCTGAGGGCGAACCGCGCGAATTTGAGGAAGGCTCCGCGTACGTGGCGCAGCACCTTGCCACCGCCGCTGCCGTCATTGAGCGCGTCAAGGAAGAATCCGGGCTCACCGCGGACTGGTCCCTGGTGTACCAGTCGCGGTCCGGTGCGCCGCACGTGCCGTGGCTCGAACCCGACATCAACGACGCCATCGAGGAACTCGCAGGCAAGGGCACCAAGGGGATCGTCATCGTTCCGCTGGGCTTCGTCAGCGACCACATGGAGGTGGTCTGGGACCTGGACACCGAGGCCCTGGAAACCTGTGCAAACCTTGGGCTGGCAGCTACCCGTGTCCCCACTCCGGGCACGCACCGGAAGTTCGTCGACGGCCTGGTGGACCTGATTTCCGAACGCACGCTGGCCAACAACGTCAGCGACCGCCCGGCGCTGACCGGCCTTGGTCCCTGGTACGACGTGTGCCGGCCCGGCTGCTGCGCAAACTTCCGTGGCGAGAAACCCACCATCGCAGGGGCGGACACCACCGTCGGCACCGGGCACGACCCGTATCCGGCCGCCGGATCCGGCACCGCCTCGGGCCAGTCCGGGGAAGCAGCGCAGCAGTGACTGTCCGCATCGGCACCCGGGCCAGCAAGCTCGCCCTGACCCAGACGCAGCAGACCGCGGACCAGCTCGCCGCCGTCGGAGGCTTCCCCGTGGAGCTCGTCCACATCCGGACCGACGGCGACGTCCTCACCGGGCCGCTCTCGCAGATGGGCGGCACAGGCGTGTTCGTGGCCGCATTGCGCGACGCCCTGCTTCGGGACGAATGCGACGTGGCGGTCCACTCGCTCAAGGACCTGCCCACGGGTGCCGCCGTGGGCCTGAGCCTCGCGGCGACACCCAAACGCGTGGACGTCCGCGACGTGCTGTGCGCCAGGGACGGACTCAAGCTCGCGGACCTTCCCGAGGGCGCCAAGGTGGGGACGGGTTCGCCGCGGCGCGCAGCCCAGTTGCGGGCCGCGCGCGCCGACCTGGAGATCGTGGATATCCGCGGCAACGTGGACACCCGCCTGGGCCGCGTCCCCGGACTGCCCGGCAACACCACCGCTGAGGTGGTTCCCGGGAAGTCCTGCGACCTTGATGCCGTGGTGCTGGCGGCCGCGGGCCTGGAGCGCATCAGCCGGCTGGACGCCGTCAGCGAATTCCTTGAACCCGACGTGATGCTCCCGGCCGCGGGCCAGGGGTCGCTCGCCATCGAGTGCCGGACCTCCGACGCGCCGCGCAAACCCGGAGCAACGGAGGGTTCCCAGGAAGTGCTGGCGCAGGCTCTGGCCGCCCTCGACGACCCCGACACCCGGCTGGCCGTCACCGCCGAACGCGCCCTGCTGGCCAGGCTCGAAGCCGGCTGCGCCGCTCCCGTCGGTGCCTACGCGTACCGCAAGGGCAGCATGCTCCACCTGGAAGCCGTGGTGTGTGCCGTGGACGGTAAAGCTTCCGTCCGGGACAAGCGCGCCACGGACGGGCTCACCGAAGTGGGCGCCACACTGCTGGGCATCGAGCTGGCCGAAGTCCTCCTTGCCGGCGGGGCCGCCGACATCGCCGACCTCCAGGCCTCCTGACCCGGCCATGACGATACCTTCCAGCGCACCGGGCCAGGACGGACCGCTCAGCGGAACCCGCGTCCTGGTGACCCGCAGCCCGGAACGGTCCGCGGCGCTTGTCCAGGCGTTGGCCCGGGCAGGAGCCACTCCCGTCCTGCTGCCGCTGATCGACTTTGAACGCGCGCCGGACCAGCATGCCCTGGATGTCGCCTGCGACGCCCTGGCCGCCGGTGCCTTCGACTGGCTGGTGGTCAGCAGCGCCACCACCGTCCACGTCCTGATGGAAAAGGCAGCGGAACGCGGACTGGAACTGGGCCGCCTGGTCCCTCAGGCCACCAGGATCGGGGCGATTGGACCTGCCACCCGCAGGATCCTGGAATCCCAGGGCCTGGCAGTGGAACTGACGCCGGCCGGGGAACAGTCGGCCGCAGGCTTCCTGGAAGCCTGGACCGGGCGCGGCAGGGTCCTGCTGCCGCAGGCCGACATTGCCGCCGACACGCTGGCCGACGGACTTCGAAAAGGCGGCGGCGACGTGACCGCCGTAACGGCCTACCGCACGGTCGACTTCCCGGCGGCAGCGGAGCGCAGGCTCGCCGTGCAGCCGGAAGACGGCGGCGCCAGCCAGGCGACGGCGTCGTACACGCTGCTCACACCCGAAGCCGCAGCGGCCGAAATCGCCGGCGGACAAATCTCCGCCGTGGTGGCCGCATCCCCGAGCGCTGTGCGCCGCATTGCCGCCCTGTCACCGTTGGCCGGCTGCCGGCTCGTGGCCATCGGACGTTCGACGGCGGAACAGGCAGCCGCGCTGGACCTGCCCGTGGCCGCGGTGGCGGATGAGCCCACCCCCGAGGGGCTGGTGGCCGCCGTCGTGAAAGCCCTCACCCCGCCCTGACCGGGCAGACCACCCGGCCGCAGCAGCACCCACGCAACAACCTGAAGGACAGCATCCATGACTTTCCCCAGCCAACGCCCCCGCCGCCTGCGCACCACCCCCGCCATGCGACGGCTCACCGCCGAAACCCGGCTGGCCCCCGCCGAACTCATCCTCCCGGCCTTCATCCGCGAAGGGCTCACCGAGCCGAACCCCATTACGTCCATGCCAGGCGTGGTGCAGCACACCACTGACTCCCTGAAACGTGCTGCGGCCGAGGCGGTTGAACTTGGCCTGGGCGGCATCATGCTCTTCGGCATCCCGGAAACCCGCGACGCCGAAGGGACCGCCTCCCTCGACCCGGAGGGCGTCCTGAACAAGGCCATCCGCGACGTCCGTACCGAAGTGGGCGACGACCTGGTCATCATGAGCGACGTCTGCCTGGATGAATTCACCGACCACGGCCACTGCGGAGTACTCGACGCCGACGGGTACGTCGACAACGACCGCACCGTGGAGATCTACGCCAGAATGGCCGTTGCCCAGGCCGAGGCGGGTGCCCACATGCTGGGGCCGTCAGGGATGATGGACGGCCAGATCGCCGCCATCCGGGCCGCACTCGACGACGCCGGCCACGCCAACACCTCCGTGATTGCCTACTCGGCGAAATACGCTTCGGCGTTCTACGGCCCGTTCCGGGAAGCAGTCGATTCACAGCTCAAGGGCGACCGGCGGACCTACCAGATGGACGCCGGCAACCGCACCGAGGCGCTGCGTGAGGTGGAACTGGACCTCGCGGAAGGAGCGGACATCGTCATGGTCAAGCCGGCCATGAGCTACCTGGACATCGTCGCTGACGTCGCCGCCATGAGCCCCGTGCCGGTGGCCGCCTACCAAATCTCGGGGGAGTACGCGATGATCGAAGCCGCTGCCGCCAACGGCTGGATCGACCGCAAGGCAGCCATTGCCGAGTCCGTCCTCGGCATCCGCCGGGCGGGCGCCCACATGGTGCTCACGTACTGGGCCGCAGAGCTCGCCGGCTGGCTGAAGGAAGCCCGGTGACCGCGACTTCCGGCGAAGGACTGGTCCCGGAATCGCCGGCCGCGTCCCCAACGGTCCCAGTGGGCGGGGACCGCATCCTCCTCGGCCTGAACACGTTCGGCGATGTCGGCGTGAATCCGGACGGCAGCCCCCAACCGCACGCCGAAGTCCTGCGCCAGCTGCTGGAGCAGGCGGAGCTGGCAGACGCCGTCGGACTCCACGCCTTTGGTGTGGGGGAGCACCACCGCAAGGACTACGCCGTGTCCGCGCCGGAGGTCTTCCTGGCCGCAGCCGCGGCGCGCACGTCCCGGATCCGGCTCGGCTCCGCCGTGACCGTGCTGAGCTCCGACGATCCCATCCGGGTATTCCAGCGGTTCTCGACGGTGGATGCGATCTCGAACGGCCGCGCCGAAGTCATGCTGGGGCGGGGGTCCTTCGTGGAATCGTTCCCGCTCTTCGGCCTTGACCTGGCCGACTACGAGGTCCTCTTCGAGGAAAAACTGGAGCTTTTTGACAAGGTGCGGGCACAAAAACCCGTGCACTGGGAAGGACGGACCCGTCCCTCACTGCACGGGCTGAGCGTCTACCCGCCGCTCGAACACCACCTGCTGCCCACGTGGATTGGCGTGGGCGGAACCCCCGAATCCGTGCTGCGGTGCGCCCAGTACGGGTACCCGATCATCTTCGCGATCATCGGCGGCCAGCCGCGTGCCTTCGGTCCACTGGCGGACCTCTACCGCGAAGCCATGGGCAAATACGGACATCCCATGCAGCAGGTGGCCACGCACTCACCGGGACACGTCGCTGCCACGGATGAGCAGGCGCGGGAGGAGTTTTTCCCGCACTGGCTGGCACTGCGCAACCGGCTCGGTGCCGAACGCGGCTGGGGTCCGGCAGGTCGCGGCGAGTTTGATGCCCTCTGCGCCCCGGAAGGTGCCCTGTACGTCGGCTCCCCGGACACGGTGGCGCGGAAGATCGTCCAGCTGAAACGGAACTTGGGCGTGGACCGCTTCGACTTCAAGTACAGCAACGGACCGCTGCCGCATGCGGCCATGATGCGCTCCATCGAACTGCTCGGCACGGTGGTGGCTCCCAGGGTGGCAGACACCCTCGCCGGCTGACCTTCCGTGCCGCCTCCCGGCGTCCCGCGAAACCGGCCCCGGCACCGCCGCCAGCTGATCAGGGCGGCACCCGGTGCGCCGGCAAACTGAGAGAATAGGAACCATGACTTCCAGCACCCCTCGCAACGAGGAACTTTTCGACCGCGCCCGCAAGCTGATGCCGGGCGGGGTCAACTCGCCGGTCCGGGCCTTCGGGTCCGTCGGCGGCACGCCCCGGTTCATGGTCTCAGCCAAAGGCCCGTACCTGATGGACGCCGACGGCAACGAGTATGTGGACCTGGTGTGCTCCTGGGGTCCGGCCCTGCTGGGTCACGCCCACCCGGCCGTGCTTGACGCGGTCCACGCTGCAGTGGACCGAGGCCTGTCCTTCGGCGCCTCCACTCCGGATGAGGCCAACCTGGCCGAGATCGTCATGGAACGCGTCCCTGCCGTCGAACGGCTCCGCATGGTCTCCACCGGCACCGAGGCCACCATGACCGCCGTCCGGCTGGCCCGCGGGTTCACCGGCCGCAACCTCATCATCAAGTTCGCCGGCTGCTACCACGGACACCTGGACGGGCTGCTGGCCGCCGCAGGATCCGGCGTGGCAACCCTCGCCCTGCCCGGCTCGGCCGGTGTCACGGAGGCAACCGCGGCCGAAACCCTGGTCCTGCCCTACAACGACCTCGCGGCTGTGAAAGAGGCGTTCGCCACCCACGGGCCCAACATCGCGGCCGTCATCACCGAGGCAGCCCCTGCCAACATGGGCGTGGTCACTCCCGGCGAGGGCTTCAACCTGGGCCTCTCCCAGATCACCCGGGAGCACGGCGCGCTGCTCATCGTCGACGAAGTCCTGACCGGCTTCCGCACCGGCTACTCCGGCTACTGGGGGCTCACCGGCGGCGCTCCGGACGCAGCAGACCCGTGGACGCCGGACCTGCTCACCTTTGGGAAGGTCATCGGCGGCGGAATGCCGACGGCGGCCCTCGGCGGACGTGCCGACGTCATGGATTACCTCGCGCCCACGGGACCGGTTTACCAGGCCGGAACACTCTCCGGTAACCCCGTGGCGATGGCCGCCGGCGTGGCCACCCTGACCCACGCGACCCGTGACGTGTACTCCTACATCGACGTACGCTCACTGGAGCTGTCGTCCGCGCTGTCCTCTGCACTGGACGCAGCCGGAGTGGACCACTCCATCCAGTTCGCCGGAAACCTCTTCTCGGTCGCATTTGGAACCTCGGCCCATGGGGTCCACAACTACGCAGATGCGCAGGGCCAGGAGGCGTTCCGCTACGCCCCGTTCTTCCACTCGATGCTGGAGTCCGGCGTATACCTGCCCCCGTCGGTGTTCGAAGCCTGGTTCCTGTCCGCCGCGCACGACGACGCTGCCATGAACCGGATTTTTGACGCCCTGCCCGCAGCGGCCAGGGCTGCCGCAGCCGCGCAAGGCTAGTTTCCGCCCGGTCCAGCAAGGCGAGGTGCCCCCATGGGCGAGGGCCGTCGTCGTGCGGCCTTGAACGAGAAAAATCCCCGGCTGCGGCGCAACCGGGGATTTTCCTTGTGTTCCTGTGGCTAGAGGACGTCTGAGAGGAAGCCCCTCAGCCGATCCGTGGCGGGAGCCGTGAAGATCTGTTCCGGCGGGCCGGACTCCACCACCACGCCGGCGTCCATGAATGTCACGGTGTCCGACACGTTGCGGGAGAAGCCCATCTCGTGTGTCACCACCACCATGGTCATGCCGCCCTTGGCCAGGTCCGTCATCAGGGCAAGGACACCCTTGACCAGCTCGGGGTCCAACGCTGATGTGGCCTCGTCGAAGAACATGACCTCGGGCTTCATGGCCAGCGCGCGGGCGATCGCGACGCGCTGCTGCTGGCCGCCGGAAAGGTTGGCCGGCCGGACATCAGCCTTGTGCTTCAGTCCCACCAGGTCCAGCTGCTCCAGGGCCTCGGCACGCGCCTGGTCCTTGGGGAGCTTCCGCAGCTTGCGCAGGGCCAGCGTCACGTTCTCCGCCACAGTCTTGTGCGGGAAGAGGTTGAACTGCTGGAACACCATGCCGATCCGCTGGCGTAGCTCGTCCGGATTGTCCTTCAGGACCGAGCGGCCATCCAGCAGGATGTCGCCCTGGTCCGGCTCGATCAACCGGTTCATTACCCGCAGCAGGGTGGACTTGCCCGAACCGGACGGGCCGATCACCGATGCGGTGGTGCCCTTCTCCACATGCAGGTCGATGCCGCGCAGGACGTGGTTGTGTCCGAACGAAAGGTGCAGGTTCTTGCCGGTCAGGGTTCCGGAAGCGAATTCCGTCATGCCTGTGCCCCCTTGCCGATAGGTGCTGCCGCGTCGTCGGGTTCTTTCTTCTCCGGCCGGCCGGTGCGGAGCCGGTTATCGATGAAGTTGACGAAGTGGGTGAGCGGGACGGTCAGGATCAGGTACAGGACGCCCGCAGCCACCAGCGGCGAGAGATTGCCCGTGTTGGCCATGGCATCGTTGCCGATCCGGAAGATTTCCCGGTCCGAGGCAGCGAGGCCCAGCATGAACACCAGCGAGGAGTCCTTCAGCAGCGAGATGAACTGGTTTACCAGGGCGGGGAGGACCCGGCGGATGCCTTGCGGCACCACCACCAGGCGCATGGAACTGCCGTAGCTGAACCCGAGCGCCCTCGACGCCTCAAGCTGGCCCTTTTCAACGCTCTGGATGCCTGAACGGAAGATCTCGCCAATGTACGCGGCGGCGACCAGGGTCAGGGCCAGGATGCCCAACGGGTACGGGTTCCGCGAGCCCGTGATTTCCCGGGCAATCGGGCTCAGGCCGATGCCGATCACCAGGATCACGAGGATGGCCGGGAGGCCACGGAAAATGTCCGTGTAGATGCGGGCAACCCAACGCGCACCGGCGTTCCGTGAGATGCCCATCATGGCCAGCAACAGTCCCAGCAGGGAACCGAGGATGCCGGAGGCCACGGCGAGGATCAGGGTGTTGGGCAGGCCCACCGACAACAGGGAGGGAATGACCTTGGCCATTTCCTCCCAGTTGAAGAAGGTGTCAGCCAGTTGATCGAGGAGATCCATAAACGTCCCGGCTCAATCAGCTCTGGGGAGCCGTGGCGGCCTTGCTGCCCGGCTTCCAGTCAGTCGGCGTTTCGCGGTCCGGGTACCACTCCTTGGTGAGCTTGGACCAGGTGCCATCGGCAATCACGGCGTCCAGTCCGGAGTTCAGGGCGTCGATCAGGGGCTGGTTGTCCTTGGCGACGGCGTAGGCCGTGAAGTTCTGCGTGTTGACCACGGACTCGGCGATGACGGTGCCGTCACCCTCCTTGACCTGGCCGGTTGCCTGCTGCGACGGCGCCACCCAGGCGTCCACCTGGCCGTTGCGCACGTTGGCGTAGACCGTGGCGTAGTCCGGGAAACGGATGGGCTCGAGCTTGAGCGTGTTGGTGACGTAATCGTCCTGGACCGTGCCCTGGACGACACCGATGCGGAGGTCGCCCTTGAGGTCGTCGAAGCCCTTGACGTCGCTGTCCTTCTTGGCGACAACAGCCATGAAGCCGAAGTCGTAGCCGTTGGTGAAGCCAACGTTCTGGCGGCGGGCGTCCGTGGTGGAGATCGAGGAGGATCCGACGTCGAACTGCTTGGTGGAAACCTGGGACAGCAGTGCGGAGAAGTCCGTAGCTACGAACTCGACCTCGAGGCCCAGCTTGCCGGCGATGGCGCGCAGGAGCTCGTTGTCGTAGCCGGTGAACTTGCCGGACGGGTCGATGAAGATGTTCGGCGGGGCGTCGGAGAGCGTGCCCACTTCGAGCTTGCCTTCGGTGTTCAGGCCAAGCTTGGTCTTGTCGATCTTGTCGACAGGGGTGACATCGGCAGTGGTGTACTTGTCCAGCGTCTGCTGGTCGCTGCCCTGCAGGGCATCCGTGGGCGTTCCGCTCGGCTGGGAAGAGCCGGAGCCGCATGCGGCCAGGGAGACCGCCAGTGCAATGGCAACGGGAGCGGTAGTCAGCCACTTCATCGCTTTGATTTTCATCAGGTTGTCACTTTCATTGAGTCTTAAGTCAGCCGGGCCGCAAGGCTGCGCTGGTGGCGCCTGGCACCTGCCCGGTGCTGGTCCAGCATGGCCAGGGCAGGGGTGACCGCAAAACTAAATTCTCTCACCTTGGGCAAACACTGCCGTGAGGCGAAGATCCGGGCACCAAGCTGAGAAAAAACCGTATGAAATTCGGCCGATGGTGCGTCCCGGGCTCCGGGCGGCCGGTCAAATCCAGTACAGCCGAACAGATGGGCGCTCCCGGACGCGCCAAATGTTACGCGGCACTACTGTGACGTGCCTCGCAGCAGGGTTATGGGGGCTTAGAACCCGCCGCCGGTAGCGTCCTGCGGGGGCAGGACGGGCCAATCACCTTCGATAACGGCCGTGGGCTTCGTCTTTCGGAGATACCCCTGGAAATCCGCGGCCTGCGTCACCGCCCAATCCACCTGCAGCTGATGGAGCTGGCTTGCGGGCATCATCAGTTTAGGGAATTTACCTGCCATGGCGTCCAGGACCTTCAAGGTGGCCAGGGCGTCGGCTGCGGAAGTGTGGGCATTGTCGAGGACCACTCCGTACTCCTCGCAGAGGGCCGTCAGGGTGCGTTTGCCCTTGCGGTAGCGGTCCACCTGCTTGTTCATGATGTAGGGGTCCAGCACGGGGAACCGGGTGAGCTGGGGAACACCGTACCGGGCCGACTCCGCCGCCAGGACGGTGAAGTCGTAGCTTGCGTTGAACGCGATGACGGGGACGCCGGTATCGAAAAGTTCCTGCAGCACTGCAGCAAGCTCCCTGGTGACCTCATGCGCGGGACGGCCGTCCTTGCGTGCCTGCTCCGTGGTGACGCCGTGCACATCGCTGGCTTCGGTGGGGATTTCAACCCCGGGATCGGCCAGCCACTCGTGCTCGCGGATGACCTCGCCCCTGTGGTCCACGACGGTGACCGATGCGGTCACTATCCGGGCGGCCCGCGAGTTGCGTCCGGTGGTTTCCAGGTCAAAAGCGGCGCGGGGGAGGGTGTTCCAGGTGCTCATACCTCCACGCTAAAGGGACCCCCGGACAATTCCGTGGAACGCCACTGCGGCTACATTGGATCAATGCGGATTGAGTATGTGCAGGCGGTCCTCGCCATCGTGAGGATGGTGCCGGCAGGATCCGCGGTATCGTATGGCGACGTCGCGGAACTGTTGGGTTCCGGGGGACCGCGCCAGATCGGTTCGGTCATGAGCCACTACGGCAGCGGCGTCCCGTGGTGGCGGATCCTGAAAGCCAGTGGACACGCCCCCGAAGGACACGAGGCGGACGCGCTGCGCCGATACCTTGATGAAGGGACGCCGTTGGTCGGCGCCTACCGGGAGTGGCAGCGCACCGGAGACGGCCGGTGGCGGGTGGACCTCCAGGCGGCGCGCTGGGCACCCGATGGAGAGGATTTCGACCGGATGGATGCGGTGGCGGAGCAACTGGAGCGCGAGCTCCACAGATTGTCAGTGGCTGATGATGGGATGTCGGTGTGACGGTAACACTCCCACTGACAGGCCCCCTCGAGGACTACCCGGACCCGGCTGTCCAGGTTTTTGGCGACCGCGGCGGGGCGGGCGGGGAAGCTCCTGGCGGCCGCGCTGCGCAGGGTATGCTCTCCGGCTCCGGCCCCCTCAGGCTGCTTCCTCCGAGCCAGTCCCATGCCCAACGGCCCGCACTGACCCCGGACCAGCAAGCCGCCGTCGACGTCGCGGCCGGTTCCGGGCCTGTGCTGGTTCCGGGAGCTCCCGGAACCGGCAAGACCACCGTCCTTGTCGAGGCCGCCGTAGAACGGGTCCACCGAGACGGCCTTGACCCTGCAGGGATCCTGATCCTCGCCCCAACACGGCTGGCGGCGGACCACCTCCGCGACCGCTTCACCGCCCGTCTGGACAGAAGCCTTAGCACCACTCCCGCGCGGACCTGGGCCTCCTACGCATTCGACCTCATCAGGAGGGCCAAGGCTGAAGGCATCATCCCCCTTTCCAGGCCGCCGCGGCTCCTCTCGGGTCCGGAACAGGACCTGATTATCAAGGAGCTGCTGGAAGGGCACCGGCTGCCCGGGCTGGAACTGCCCTGGCCCGCCGACCTTTCGGGTGCCCTGGAGACCCGCGGGTTCCGGCAGGAAGTCCGCCAGCTGTTCGACCGCATCATCGAGTCCGGCCGGACACCCGCCGACCTGGTGGAGCTGGGCAGGGCGTGTGGCAGGCAGGACTGGATCGCGGCGGCCGCCCTCTACAGCGAATACAGGGATGTGCTGGACCTGCGCATGCCGGAGGCCTTCGATCCGGCCGGCATCATCACCGCTGCCCGGCAGATCTTCCAGGACGCCCCGGAATTCCTCGCCGCGGAGCGGCAACGGCTGCAGCTGATCCTGGTGGATGACATCCAGGAAGCCAACCCTGCGGTCTTCGAACTGTTGGCAGACATCGCCGCCGGCAAGGACTGCCTGGTCACCTCGTCTCCGGACACCGTGGTCCAGGGGTTCCGCGGCGCCCGGCCCGATCTTGTGGCCGAGTTGCCCCGGCTGCTGTCGCCGGAGGCCCTGGTGCTCGAAAGGCCACTATGGCACGCCCACCGCCAGGCTCCCGCTGTCGCGGAAGCTTGGCTTGGTGTGGCAGGCCGCATCTCCCAGCGGGCCGGCGGCCAGCTTTCGCGCCGCCTGGAGCAAGGCTCCGCCGGCGATGATCCGGGCCGGGTTGAAGCCCATCTGGTGCCCTCGGCCGTCCACGAGTTGCGGTACGTGGCCCAGCGGATTCTCGACCAGCACATCGGTCAGGGCCGGCCCCTGACGGACATCGCAGTCATCGTTCGCAACGGCGGCCAGGTCAGCGAACTGCAGCGCTATCTGTCCGGGCAGGGCGTCCCGGTGCGGGTCCCGGTGGCTGAGTCGGCGGTGCGTGACGAAGTGGCCGTCCGCCCCCTCCTGGACGCCTATGCCATCGCCCTGGACCCCTCGCTCCTGACACCCGAAGCGGCGGTATCGCTCCTGACGTCCAGGATCGGTGGAGCCACCCCCCTTGAACTCCGGCGGCTCCGGCAATCGCTTCGGCGCGAGGAGCTGACGGGCGGGGGCGGCCGCGGCAGCGACTCCCTGCTGGTCGAGGCGCTCCTGGAACCAGGGGCACTGGGGAGCCTGGGGATTGAAGGCCGTGCCGCCCGCCGGACTGCCCGGATGATCCAGTCCGGCAAGGAAGCGGCAGGCCAGCCGGGGGCCAACGCCGAGTCTGTGCTGTGGGCCCTGTGGAGCGCCACCGGACTTTCCGCGGCCTGGACGGAAACCGCACTGGCCGGGGGACCGCACGGCGCCCGGGCGGACCGGGACCTGGACGCGATGATGGCCCTGTTCCACACGGCAGAGCGCTACGTGGACCAGATGCCCGGCGCCGGCCCGGAACAGTTTCTGGAATATCTCCTGAACCAGGAGCTGCCCATGGACACTCTCGCCGCCCGTGCCCAGGTGGACGACGCCGTCGAACTCATGACCCCGGCCAGCGCCGCGGGACGCCAATGGCCAGTAGTCCTCATCGCAGGCCTGCAGGAAGGGGTGTGGCCCAATACCAGGCTCCGGGGGGAGCTCCTGGGCAGCACACTCTACGCTGACGCTGTTGAGCACGGGACGGCCTACGCCCTGCAGCGCGACCCGCTCAGCCGGCTGCGCGATATCCGGTATGACGAACTCCGCAGCTTTTCCACTGCCGTCTCCCGTGCGGAGGAACTGCTGATCTGCACTGCTGTGGCCTCCGAGGACGACCAGCCGTCGTCGTTCCTGGACTACGCGGCACCGTTGGCTCCGGGTGGGGATGCACGGAGCTTCACGGCAGTTGAACGGCCCATGACGCTGCGTGCCCTCGTCGCGGAGCTTCGCCAGCACGCACAGCTTGAGGGCGCCCAGGCGCAGGAGGCGGCGAAGGTCCTGGCAGGCCTCGCGGCCGCCGAGCCTCCGGTCGCGGGCGCCCATCCGGACAGCTGGTGGGGGATTCAGCCGCTCACATCCGCCGACGCCGTGGTGCCGCCGGGCGGCACGGTGTTTGTCTCCCCCTCAAAGGTCGAATCCGTGCAGAAATCACCGTTGGACTGGTTCGTCCAGGCAGCCGGCGGCGAAGCGGCGACGGACTTTGCCCGCAGCCTCGGCACACTGGTCCACGCCATCGCCCAGGACATGCCTGACGCGTCCGGCCACGAATACGTTGCAGAGCTTGCCCGGCGCTGGCCGCAGCTGGGAATGAAAGACAACTGGGAGGGCAGGCTCGACCACCAGAGGGCCGAGGCCATGGTGCGGAAGCTCGCCCAATACGTGCTGGCGATGCGCGGCAGCGGACGCAGCCTGCTCGGCGTGGAACAGGACTTTGACGTTGCCCTGGGAGAAGTGTTGCTCGATGACGCATCTCCGCGGGAAGCAGTGCTCCGCGGCCAGGTGGACCGGCTCGAAATCGACAGCGAGGGAAGACTGGTCATCGTCGATCTGAAAACAGGGAAACGGCAGCCGGGGAAGACTGAATTGGCCAGCCACCCGCAGCTGGGCGCCTACCAGGCCGCCGTCCTCGCGGGCGGTTTCGGCGATGGCAGCGACACCAGGCAGGTGCTTCCCGGCGGGGCGGTCCTTGCCCAGCTGGGTACAACGGCGAAGTCGCCCGCTGTCCAGGAACAGGAGCCGCTGGACCCGCAGGACAACTGGGCGCTCGACATGGTCAAGGAGGCCGCAGCCGTCATGGGAGGCAACACGTTTGAGGCCAGGCATGACCCCGGTAAGGGAAGCTTTGGCGGACACGGCTGCAGGCTCCCTGAGGTCTGCCCGCTCTGTGCCCGCGGACGGCAGGTGACCGAATGAGCCAGGATGTGCAGGTGCCCCTCGACGGCCGGCCAACCGCCGAACCTGCTGACGCCGAATTCCCGCCGCCCGTGCGCTTCAGCCCTGAGGAACTTTCGGTCCTGCTGGGTGAGAAGAACGTTCCCACCGAGGAGCAGTCGGCAATTATCTCCTCGCCTCTGACGCCGCGTCTGGTCATTGCAGGGGCAGGTTCGGGCAAGACCGCCACCATGGCGGACCGTGTGGTGTGGCTGGTGGCCAACGGCTGGGTCCGGCCCGAGGAAGTCCTCGGCGTGACATTTACCCGGAAAGCCGCCGGCGAACTCGCGTCGCGGATCAGGGCCAAACTCGTGGCGTTGCAGCGGGTGGCGTCCCGGGGCACCGGCGCACCCCTGTTTCCGGCCGGGATGATCAGCAGTGACGCCCTTGAGCCCAAGGTCTCCACCTACCATTCCTTCGCCAGCGGCGTCGTGTCGGACTACGGGCTTCGGCTCGGCGTCGAGCGGGACGTGGTGCTCCTGGGCGGGGCGCAGGCGTGGCAACTCGCCACCGAAGTCGTCGAGGCGTACGACGGCGAGTACGGCCACTTCCGCGCGGCCAAGTCCACCCTCGTGAAGGCCGTCGTCCAGCTGGCCGGCGAATGTGCCGAACACCTGCAGGAGCCCGAGGAGGTGGAGGCCTGGCTGATGGCCCGGCTTGCCGACTATGAGGCGCTGCCGTACCTCGCCGAGAAGCAGAAAAATCCGCCGCAGGCAGCCGCGGACATCGCACGCATGCTGAGGACGCGGGCCAGCGTGGCGGACATGGTGGGCCGCTACACGGATGCCAAACGCGCCAGGGGAGCGCTGGACTTCGGGGACCTGGTTTCCCTGGCCGCCCGGGTGGCCCGCGATGTTCCCCTCGCGGCACACAT
This sequence comes from Pseudarthrobacter equi, assembly GCF_900105535.1. Classification (NCBI taxonomy): domain Bacteria; kingdom Bacillati; phylum Actinomycetota; class Actinomycetes; order Micrococcales; family Micrococcaceae; genus Pseudarthrobacter; species Pseudarthrobacter equi. Next base: position 3,196,851 of record NZ_LT629779.1, on the reverse strand, counting down.
GGAGCGGCAGCGGTACAAGGTGGTGCTGCTTGATGAATTCCAGGACACCTCCTATGCCCAGCTGGTCCTGTTCTCGCGCCTGTTCGGCGGCGGTCACGCCGTCACGGCGGTGGGCGATCCCAATCAATCCATCTACGGATTCCGGGGCGCCTCGGCAGGGCAGCTGTTCCACTTCGTCCGCGAGTTCCCGGTCCGCGCCGGCCCGGCGGAAGGCCCCGCCCAGTGGGAGCCGGCCCCCACGTCGTACCTGACAACGGCCTGGCGGAACGGCAAGTCGATCCTGGCCGCCGCCAATGTCATGTCTGAATCCCTGGCCAAGGCAGAAGCGCAGCGCGGACCGGCCGGCGGGGGAGCCACAGCCGCGGCCAGCGTGCCGCCGCTGCAGCCCAGTCCGTTCGCAGTGGAGGGCAGGGTGGTCCTGGGGCGCTTCGCCAGCGACGCTGAAGAGGCCGCTGCGCTCGCGGACGATGTCCTGAAGTACCGGGTCACTGACTTTGAAACCAATGCGGACGGATCGTCGGTGGCCCCGGCGCTCGCCGTCCTGTGCCGGCGCCGTGCCCAGATGGAAACGATCCGCCGGCAGTTTGAGGCACGCGGCATTGCCTACGAAATTGTAGGGCTCGGCGGGCTCTTGGATACCCCGGAAGTGGTGGATCTGGTGGCCACCCTCAGGGTCCTGGCCGACCCCGGCAGGTCCGATGCTTTGATGCGCCTGCTGGCTGGTGCCCGCTGGCGGATTGGACCGGCAGACCTGATGGCGCTGCGCGACTGGTCCAGCCACCTGGCCCGCCGGCGCGGGCAGCTTTCAACAAGTCCGGAGGGTGATGAACCCGGGGACGACGACGGAACGGTCCCGGAGTCTGACCTGACCGACGGCGCCAGCCTGGTCGAAGCCCTTGACTGGCTGCCCCGCGAGGGCTGGACCTCCTCCGCCGGGCGGTCCCTGACGGAGGTTGCCCGCGGGAGGCTCCAGCGTCTGTCCGTCGAGCTGCGCCAGCTTCGTGGCTACCTTGGCGATGACCTCACCACCCTGCTGGGCGAAGTTGAACGGGCCATGCTCCTCGACATCGAAGTTGCGGCCGTGCCCGGTGTCAGCATCCACCAGGCCCGGCGGAACCTCGACGCCTTCCAGGACGCTGCTGCCGGGTTCCTGCGCACGTCCCACAGGGTGGACATCCTCGCGTTCCTTTCGTGGCTCGAGGCAGCAGCTGCTGAGGAAAACGGCCTCGAGGCCCCGCCCGGGGACGTGAACCGGGAAGCCGTCCAGCTCCTGACGGTTCACGCCTCCAAGGGGCTGGAATGGGATGCGGTGTTCGTTCCGGGGCTGAACGCCGGGGCTTTCCCCACCGACAAGGATTCACGCTGGAGCAGCGGAACCGCTGCGCTTCCGTGGCCGCTTCGCGGGGACCGGTCCGACCTCCCGCAATGGGACCTGGACCAGCCGGACCAGAAGGGCTGGATCGATGCCGAAAAAGACTTCAAGGCAGCCGTGCAGGTACACGGTGAATCGGAGGAACGCAGGCTTGCCTACGTGGCCTATACCCGGGCAAAACATGTCCTGTGGGTGTCCAGCGCTGCCTGGGTAGGCTCGCGGTCGGGCCGGAGCACCATGTCCCCCTTCCTTGCCGAACTGGAAACCTTGGCGGTGCCGGCGGCCGGATCACTGGCCCGTGCAAGCGTGCATCCCCTGTCACTCGATGAAGAAGCCCTGCCGGAAAACAGCCCTCTGACGCTGGAAACGGAAGTGGCGGGCTGGCCTTACGATCCCCTGGAAGGACCAATTGATCCCCGTTCGGGAGAACGGCTCCGTCTCTCCGGAGGGCGCAGGGCACCCATGGAAGCCGCCGCAGCGAGGGTGCTGGCCGAACTGGAAAAAGGGCCCGCCAATCTCCTGGCCCAGCAGGACCCGGCCAAAAACCCCGGATTGGCCGGCCCGGCAGCCGGCTGGGCCCGGGAAGCTGCGTTGCTGCTGCAACGCCGTTCACGCCGGTCCCAGGGACAGGACGTCCACCTGCCAACCCACATCTCTGCTTCCACCCTGGTTGACCTGGAGGAGGATCCGGCGGCCGTGCTGGCCAGGCTCCGCCGGCCCGTACCAAGAGAACCTGGCATGTCCGCCCGCAAGGGGACAGCCTTCCACGCATGGGTGGAGGACTACTTCGGCTCCGCGGGAATGCTCGACCTCGGCGAGGCCCCAGGGTCTGATGACCACATTGATGCCGCTTACGACCTCGACGCCATGGTGGCAACTTTCCGGTCTTCGGAATGGGCCGACCGGGCGCCTGCCTACGTGGAAGTTCCGGTGGAAACCCGGGTGGGCGACGTGGTGGTGCGTGGTCGGATCGATGCTGTGTTCCGCGACGCCGACGGACGCTGGGATCTGGTCGACTGGAAGACGGGGCGAAGGCCGTCGGGCGCGCGGCTCAAGACGCGGGCCGTACAGCTTGCTGTCTACCGGCTTGCCTGGGCGCGGCTCATGGACGTTCCAGTTGAATCGGTACGGGCAGCGTTCTTCTACGTGGGAGACAACGAGGTAGTCCGGCCCCACGATCTCGGGACAGCAGCAGAACTTGAAGGGATCGTTGCCGCGGCTGTTGCCAACCAGTAACCGTTCGCTGCCGGGCTCGGCAGCGAACGGTTACTGGCCGGGGTTGGTTTTGATGACGGAAAGGGCCGCAGTGGAGGTATCGTCTCCTGCTCTGCCGGCGCCCTGGTCCGCGTCGGCCGGGGAAGCCGTGTCGCTGCCGTGCTCCGTGGCCGGCACGCCCTCGCCCTTTGCTGCTGCGGCAGGCGCCTCAGGAATCCTGGTCACGTGAACTGCTGCTTGCGCCGGCAACGGAATGGCGGAAACTGAGGGCTGGACCGGCACCGGAACAACCGTCACGGCGGGCATTCCCGCCGCCGGGCCGCCGTCGAGCGCTTCCTGCGTGGAAGAACCCGCGTGGGACTGGCCCTCCGGGGACTGGGTGTCCGATGCGGTGCCGGCGCCCGAACCTGCCGGCGCCACGTCGGCCGTCTGCCCTGGCTGGATTGGCGGCTGGGGTTCGACACTGATGGGTTGGCCTCCGTGCTCCGCGATGTCAGCGGCCAGCGTTTCAAGCATGCCCTCTGCTTCGGCCACCATTTCGGCGTCCCCCGCGGCGATGCCCTTGACCAGGTACTGGGCGAGGGCAAACTCCGCAGACAGGGCTGCCCGGCGCAGCAGGTGCGCGTCCGGGGTGTCGCGGCGGCTGGCGGTGTAGCCAGCCAGGACTGCGTCAACAAAGTCCTGTTCGTTGGAGGCCACCAGCCATGCGAAATCGTCGGCGGGGTCGCCGATCCGCAGATCGGTCCATCCCGTGACTGCCGTGACGCGCTGGCCCTCCACCAGGAGGTTGTCCTCGTGCAGGTCGCCGTGCACCACGCAGGGATTGAAGCGCCAGAGCGACACGTCTTCCATGGCGTGTTCCCAGCGCAGCAGCAGCGCCGAAGGAATTTTGCCGGTGGTGGCCGCCTGGTCCAGCTCATTAAGGCGCCGCTGGCGGAACTCATTGGGGGTGTAGCTGGGCAGGTCGGCGTTGCTGACCAGCGACCTCGGAAGGTCATGGATGGCTGCCAGGGCAGCGCCGATCTCCCGGGCCAGCGGAGCCGGGCCGGCGGTGAGGTCCTCAACGCTGCGGGTGCTGCCGGCCAGGTGCGAGTAGACGAAGGTGCTCAGGGTTCCCAGCCGGACGCTGCCAGCCACCGTGGGCATGAGGAACGGCAGTTCAGCCCGGATGGCAGGAGCGAAGGCACGAAGGACGAGGAATTCCGTTTCCAGCCGGGCGCTGGCTTCCGCATGGCGGGGTGACCTGACGCGCCAGCGTTTGCCTTCGGAGTCAAGGAGCAGCGCCGAGTCGAAGTCCGCGGGATCATCCGGAGCGGAGCTAACTGCCGTCGGGGTCAGTCCGGGGACTGCTGCGGTTGCAACGGCTGCCAGTTCAATCGGTTTTCTTCTCACCGTCCCACGGTAGATTGCCCGCCGTCCAAGACGCCGGTCCGGTAGCGGCGAGTCTCCAGATACGTGCAAAACAGGGGGATACCCAACGGGGCCAAAATGTTCAAATGTCAGTCCCAGTCAGTACGGTGGAGTCATGAGCCACGCGGAGTCTGCCACGCCCGTCCACCAGGAAACGCCCGCCCAAGGGCAACCAGCCATCATGCCGGACGGGCCGGGACTCCTGGCTGCCAACCATCTTCGCGACACCCTGCTTCCGGTGCGGCCCGCCCTGGTGGACAGGGGCTCCACGGAACGGATGAAGGCAGGAATGGTGGAAGAGCTCCTGGCCGCTCCGGACACCCTGGCGGTTGTGTTGGCAGGCAGGCAAGGGCTGGTGAGCGGGGGCAGCCTGCTCCTTTCCAACGCCCGCTCCCTGCACGCGGAGCTGGCGGCGGCGGGTACCGTTCCGGAGCTGATGGTTTACCTGGGTTCCGCGTTGCCGGCGGCCGATCTTCCCACGGGGACGGAACTGCTGCTGTTCGTGCTGCCCGCCCCGGTCGAGCCGGGAACGGCAGGCGTTCCCGAAGAGGCTTCATGGGCCGGGTTCCGTGATGTGGCCGCCGGCCTGGGTCCCACGGCGACAGCGCTCTTTGTGGAGGCGAGTGCCATTGCCAACTGGCACGCCGGCCATACGCACTGTCCGCGGTGCGGCACGCCCACTGAAGTGCAGGCCGGAGGCTGGGTGCGGCGTTGCCCCGCGGATTCGTCCGAGCACTATCCGCGGACAGATCCTGCCATCATCGTGACGGTGGTGGGCCCGGATGGCCGCCTGCTCCTGGGCGGCGGGGGGCCGGCCGACGCAAAAAACTTCTCCACCCTGGCCGGCTTCGTCGAACCCGGGGAGTCGCTGGAACAAGCCGTGGTCAGGGAGCTGTTCGAGGAGGTGGGTGTCCGCGTGAAAGCCTGCCAGTACTTGGGCTCGCAGTCGTGGCCTTTCCCCGCCTCCCTTATGCTTGGATTTACCGCCGTCACCGATGACGCCGTGGCAACGCCCGACGGCGTGGAGGTCACCAGGGCGCGCTGGTTCAGCCGGGAGGAACTCCAGGACGCCGTGCTCAGCGGCGAGATCACCATTTCCAGCAGGCTCTCCATCGCCCGGGCACTCATTGAACACTGGTACGGCGGCCGGATCCGGGACCTCGCCGACGTCTGAGATCCATATTCACAAGACTGGCGCGGCAGTCGAACAAAGCAGCAACGGGACACAGAGCAATAGACGTGACTACAGACAACTTCACCGGAGCCCTTTCGCAGGACGGTACTGCCTCACTGGAGGACCGCATCCTGGGCGGGCTGGACGCCGAACAGCGCGAGGTGGCCAGCACCCTGAACGGACCCTTGTGCGTCCTGGCAGGTGCCGGAACCGGAAAAACCCGGGCCATCACCCACCGCATCGCCTATGGGGTCCACTCCGGCGTCTACACACCGCAGCGGCTCCTGGCCGTGACTTTCACGGCGCGGGCCGCGGCGGAGATGCGAAGCCGGCTCCGGGACCTTGGGGCAGGCAACGTGCAGGCCCGGACGTTCCATGCGGCGGCGCTGCGCCAGCTGCAGTTCTTCTGGCCGCAGGCCGTTGGCGGCACGCTGCCGAACCTCCTGGAGCACAAGGCACAGACCCTGGCGGAGGCTGCCCGCCGGCTGCGGCTCAGCACTGACAGGGCTTCCATCCGCGACCTCGCCTCGGAAATCGAGTGGGCCAAGGTTTCCATGCTGACCCCGGCCAACTACCTGGAAAACGCCCAGGACAGGGGCGCCCCGGGCGGCTTCGACCTCACCGCCGTGGCCCGCGTCTTCCAGTCCTACGAGGACGTGAAGACAGACCGCAACGTCATCGACTTCGAGGACGTCCTCCTCATCACCGTGGGGATACTGCAGGAGGACGAGAAAGTGGCTGCCACCGTCCGGGAGCAGTACCGTCACTTCGTGGTGGACGAGTACCAGGACGTTTCGCCCCTGCAGCAGCGGCTGCTGGAGCTTTGGCTCGGTGGCCGGGACGAACTCTGCGTGGTGGGCGACGCAAGCCAGACCATCTACTCCTTCACCGGCGCCTCGCCCCGGCACCTCCTGGATTTCAAGGCCCGGTACCCGCAGGCCAACGTGGTCAAGCTGATCCGCGATTACCGGTCCACACCCCAGGTGGTGAAGCTGGCAAACGACCTGCTGGGCGGACGTCGCAGCGGTGGTCCGGCAGCGGATGCCGCGTGGGCCGCGCCCCTGCAACTGGTGGCGCAGCGTCCCGCCGGCCCGGTGCCCACCTTTACCGAGTGCACCGACGACGAAGCCGAGGCGGCCACCGTCGCCCAAAAGATCAAGGCACTGCTCGACGCCGGCACCCCGGCAAGCGAAGTTGCCATCCTTTTCCGCACCAACGGGCAGTCCGAGGCCTACGAGCAGGCACTGGCCGCCGCCGGCATCGGCTACCAGCTCCGCGGCGGCGAGAGGTTCTTTGCCCGCAAGGAAGTACGGGACGCCATCCTCCAGCTGCGTGCCGCCACCAGGGCGGTGAGTGAAGAGGGAGCCAGCGAACCGCTCGGGCAGTTGGTCCGGGACATCGTCTCCTCCCTTGGGTATACGGACTCCGCCCCGCACAGCGGCGGTGCACTGCGGGAACGGTGGGAGTCCCTGGCGGCACTGGTGGCCCTCGCCGATGAGCTGGTCCAGGTCCGTGGACCGGAGTTCGGACTGGCGGACTTCGTCAACGAACTCCAGGAACGTTCGCTCGCCCAGCACGCCCCCACAGTGCAGGGCGTCACCCTGGCGTCCCTGCACGCCGCAAAAGGCCTGGAATGGGACGCGGTGTTCCTGGTGGGCCTCAGTGAAGGCCTGATGCCCATCTCCTTCGCCGATTCCCCGGAATCGGTGGATGAAGAGCGCCGGCTTTTGTACGTCGGCATCACCCGTGCGCGGGAGAACCTTTCCCTGTCCTGGAGTACGGCGCGGACGCCGGGCGGCCGGGCAAACCGGAAACCGTCCAGGTTCCTTGACGGACTCCGTCCCAATTCCGTGGCCACGTCCAGCACCCGCGGGAAGGGCCCGGCTCCACGGCGGAAGGCTGCCGCCCCGGCAGTGTGCAGGGTCTGCGGCAGCATGCTGTCCTCCGGCGCGGAGCGCAAGGTGGGACGGTGCAATGCGTGCCCGCCCAGCTACGAGGAACAGACGTTCGAAGCCCTGCGGACCTGGCGCCGTGAAGTGGCACTCTCTGCCGATGTGCCAGCGTTCGTGGTCTTCACCGACGCCACCCTGACCGCCATCGCCGAGGCGAGGCCGGCATCAATCGAGGACCTTGCCGGCCTGGCGGGTGTGGGTCCATCAAAGCTTGAGAAGTACGGCGAAGACGTCCTGCGGGTGCTGACCGAGAGCACCGAGCTGTGAGGTCCGGCGGGCCGCCCACACTGACCACAGCCGACGGCGCGCCGGTGGAGGTCAGGCGGTCTTCCCGCCGGACCCGTACGGTGGCTGCGTTTTGGGAGGATGGGACTGCCGTCGTCGCCATCCCTGCGCGGTTTACCTCGGCCCAGGAAACCGAGTGGGTTCGGCGCATGCTGGCAAAGTTGCAGCGGCAGGGGGAGCGGCGCAGCGCGGCGGGCAGGAAACGGCCGGCGTCCGATGCCGCCCTCGCGGCCCACGCCGCCCACCTTTCTGCCCAGTACCTGGGGGGACGGTCAGCTCCGGCTTCCGTCCGGTGGGTCAGCAACCAGAATTCACGTTGGGGCTCCGCCACCCCGGCGGAGGGCACCATCCGGCTTTCGGACAAGCTGAAGCCGATGCCCCAGTGGGTCATTGACTATGTCCTGCTGCACGAACTCGCGCACCTCCTCGTGGCCGGGCACAACGCCGCGTTCTGGAAGCTGCTCGAGGCGTACCCGGAAACGCAGCGGGCGAAAGCATTCCTTGAAGGGGTGTCCTTTGCCTCCGCGCGCGGCCTGGCCAACGGCCGCGGAGCCGGAGACGACAAAGCCGGCGCCCTGCCGGAGCCCGAGGGCTGGCCGGAGGACGCCGACTAGGTGGAATGCGCTGCCGCCGCAGCGGGAAGGTCAGGCCTTCGGCTGGGTACCTTCGCCGCCGTCGTCGGTAGTGTCGTTATCTGTGCCGTCGTTATCGGTGCTGTCGCCGCCGGAGCCGGCTGAGCCGGAACCCGCGGCTCCGTCGCCGTTCTCCGCGGCGCCAGCCGACGTTTCGTTGGCGTCGTCGGTGGCTGGGGCATCAAAACCACCACTGAGCAGCTTCTGCAGGGCATCGTCCACTTCGCTGTCGCTGGCCTCTGCCAGCTTGCGGCGGGCGCTGAAACCCTTGGGATCGTCCAGGTCCTCGGCGGTGGGCAGCAGGTCCGGGTGGTGCCAGATGGCGTCCCGGCCTTCGACGCCGCGCTCGTCCTTGAGGGCGGCCCACAGCGTGGCCGCGTCCCGGAGGCGGCGCGGCCGCAGCTCCAGCCCCACCAGGGAGGCGAAGGCATGTTCTGCCGGGCCGCCGGTTGCGCGGCGCCGCCGGACGGTTTCACGCAGCGCGGCAGCGGAGGGGAGCACATTCTCGGTGGCCGCGGCCGTCAGTTCGTCCACCCAGCCTTCCACGAGGGCCAGCGCCGTTTCGAGCTTTTCCAGGGCCTGCTCCTGCGCAGGGGTGCGCTTGGGCATGAAGACACCCTGGGAGAGGGCTTCCTGGATTCCCTCGGGGTTGCTCGGATCCAGGTCCCGGGCCAGCTCTTCGATGCGCGAGGTGTCGATGTGGATGCCGCGGGCATATGCCTCAATGGCTCCGAGGAGGTGCCCCCGCAGCCAGGGGACCTGCACGAACAGCCGGGCGTGGGCGGCCTCACGCACTGCCAGGAACAGCCGGATGTCGTTTTCCGGCAGGGACAGGCCATCCCCGAAAGCGGCAACGTTGGCCGGCAACAGGGCCATTTCCAGATCCGCAAGCGGCACGCCGATATCAGTGGAGCTGACAACGTCTGCCGAGAGTGCGCCGATGGCCTGGCCCAGTTGCATCCCGAAGATGGCGCCGCCCATGTTCTGCAGCATCGAGGAGGCGCCGCCCATCATGGACTTCATTTCCTCGGGCATCTGCTCCGTCATGGCGGAGGAGAGGGCATTGGCAATGCTGTTCGCCACGGGCTCCGTCAGCCGCTTCCAGGTTCCCAGTGTTGCCTCGACCCACTCCGCACGCGACCAGGCCCGCCCGATCAGTCCGGTGGACGGCAGGTCCGTGACCGGGTCAAGCCACAGCTCCGCCAGGCGAAGGGCCTCATCCACCTCCCGGGACTGCTGGGAGGTAACCGACGGATCGGAGCTGCTCGCGGCCACTCGCCGTGCATTGTCGTGTGCCAGCGTCCAGTTGACGGGCCCCTCGGACGGGGCACTCATCATGGCCTGGACCTGGGAGAACATCTGGGCCAGCAGGTTGGGATCGTTCGGCAGGCCGGCAGCCTTTGCGAGCTCGGCCGGATCGAAGTTTTCCATGCCCTTGCCGCCCATCAGGTTCTGCAGCATCTCGGCCAACGGATCCTTGGGGGTATCGTCGCCGTTCGAAGAATTGTGTGGGTTGGAGGTCATGATCCCGCCGATCGTCGGTGTGACTGGTGCTCAACCTTCACGGTACCCCGGCCATCCGCGGCTGTCTGCCGCACCGGCTTGACGTTCGCTGTGGGCAAAGAGCCCCCGGGTCCTGCCACCGCGTACTGTTGTTGGGTGACTACAACCCGTGGCGGGTACCCCTCCGAGGACCACGCTTCAGAGCTTCTTTCCCAGCCCCGGCAAGGGGATCACGACGGCGGAGCGGCCGGCGGCAATGACGCGGACGGCGGCGCGCCAACTGGGCCTGCGCCCCGCCGAAGCCCCAGGGTTTCAGCCATGATGCTTGCCGGTATGACGGCGCTGGGCCTGGGCATCGCCGTCGGGGTCATCCCCGTGCCGTACGTCATCGAATCCCCGGGACCCACGTATAACACCCTGGGACAGGGGCAGGGGACTCCCGTCATCAAGGTCACCGGGCATGAGTCCTACCCGGCGGCAGGCAACTTGGACCTCACCACGGTGTACGTCGACGGCGGCCCCAACAGCCCGGTCAGCATCCTCACCGCTTTCTCCGCCTGGCTTGACCGGTCCAAGTCCGTCTATCCGGTGGAGCTGATCTATCCCACGGGGACCACCAAGGAAGAAGCCGCCCAGCAGAGTTCCGTCGCCATGACCACTTCCCAGGAAAACGCCGTCGCCTCGGCCCTGAACGAACTGGACATCCCGTTCGGCCAGCAGCTAGAGGCCGCGGGACTGTCAAACGGGTCGGCTGCGGAAGGCAAGATCCAAACCGGGGACGTCCTCAAGACCATCAATGGCAAGGACATCACGTCACTGGCCGTCATCCAGGACGAGCTCGCGGCAGGCAAGGGCGCCCCCGCAGCCGTGGTGCTGGAGCGGGACGGTCAGCCGGTGACTGAGACCATCACCCCCAAGGACAACGGCGAAGGCCGGTTCATCCTCGGGGTGATGCTCAAGTACCTGTTTACGTTCCCCTTCGATGTGCATATTTCGCTGGACAAAGTGGGCGGCCCGTCGGCCGGGCTGATGTTCTCCCTGGGCATCATCGACACCATCACCCCCGGCGACCTGACCGGCGGCAAGCACATCGCCGGCACAGGCACCATTTCGCCTGACGGCACTGTTGGGGCCATTGGCGGCATCGTGCAGAAAATGCAGGGCGCCCGCGCCGGGGGAGCCACCCTGTTCCTGGCACCCGCGGAAAACTGCGGGGAAGTGGTGGGGCACATCCCGGACGGGCTCCAGGTGGTCAAGGTGGACAAGCTCGCGGAGGCAAGGTCCGCCGTCGAACGTGCCGGCAGCGGCCAGGACACAACGGGCCTGCCCACCTGCGGAAACAACTAGACTGGGCGCATCTAGACTCGACAGGAACTAAGCCTTACCGCCACTCGTGGCAAAGGTGACGGACAATTCCAGCTGCAGGCCGGGGGAGTACGTCACTCGCACGCACGCTTCGAATATCTGACGACCAGCTATGAGGTACCCAGTTTGTCCCGTCCCGCCAGCACCATGTCCACCGGCAGACCCCCTTCCCGACGCGGCGCGCTGACGCCCACCCTGATCGTTGTTGCCCTCGTCGTCGTGGGCTTCATCTTCTTCGCCAACGTCTGGACCGACGTCCTTTGGTACCGGCAGCTGGGGTTCATGGAAGTCTTCATCACTGAGAACCTTGCGAAGATCGCCATCTTCGCTGCCGGGTTCGCCTTGATGTTCGCCGGCGTGTTCTTCGCCATCCGCATTGCCTACCGCTCCCGGCCGGTCTACGCGCCTGATTCCGATATCCGGGACAACCTCAACCGCTACCAGGCACAGCTGGAACCTGTACGGCGGGTGGTCATGATTGGCCTGCCCATCCTCTTCGGCCTCTTCGCCGGAAGCGCGGCCGCGAGCCAGTGGCAGAAGGTATTGCTCTTCTTCAACCAGGTGGGCTTCAACAAGCAGGACCCCCAGTTCAACATGGACATCAGCTTCTATGTGATGGTCCTGCCCTTCCTGGGATTCGTCACAGGCTTCCTGATCAGCGTGGTTGTCATTGCCGGCATCGCCGGCATCCTGACGCACTACCTCTACGGCAGCATCCGGCTCATGGAGCGCGGCGTCTACACCGCCCGTGCCGCCCAGATCCACATTGCCGTCACCGGTGCCGCGTTCCTGATCCTGCTGGGCATCAACTTCTGGCTTGACCGGTATTCCTCGGTCCAGAGCAATGGCGGCCGCTGGGCCGGTGCCCTCTACACGGACGTCAACGCC